>JARROF010000035.1:0-17168 GCA_037384205.1 Novosphingobium sp.
GCGCATTACGCCAAAGTAAATGTAGTCCCCCGAAAGCCCGAGGCTGACGAGGCCGGAGATGACGACGGCGCCCATCACGAGCACGGCAACGCGCTGTTCGAAAGCGGCAGCGAGTTCCTCGATGGCGAAAGCAACGCCGCCCAGCGGCGTGTTGAAGGCAGCCGCAACACCGGCTGCGCCGCCTGCGATCAGCACGCCTGCCGTCATCGGTACCCGGAACAGGCGATGGCAGACGATCATGATCGCGGCAGCTACCTGGACGGTAGGTCCTTCGCGGCCTACCGATCCGCCCGCCAGCAGCATGGCGACCGTCAGCAGCAACTTCACGAGTGCAGTCGGCATGGAAAGCAGCTTGGTATAGGCAAGGTCCAGATCCTTGCCCGCGGCCATGACTTGGGGAATACCGGAGCCGCGCGCATCGGGCGACCAGCGATTGGTGATCCACACCACCGCGACGAACACCGCGGGAGTCAGGACAAGCGGCGCGAAGCGGTTCTGCGACTGAAACTCGCTGAAAATTTGCTGCGCCTTGTCGCCCATCCAGGCGAAAACGATGGCGATCAGGCCCAGTGAAATCGCGCCGATGGCCGTAGCTGCGCGACGTCGTGCCATGTCCAGGGAACTGTCGAAGCCGGGGACGGCTTGGGAAAAGGCTCGGATTCTCTCCCGGGAGGTCAAGGCGTTTGCGCTCGCTGCGTTGGGGTGTGGGGCGCGCCAAAACGCGCAAAAGGGGGTGTTGGCGCTCTATTGCGTCAACCGTGCGGCGAAGAGCAAGGCTTTTCCTGAAAAATCTGAATGGATCGACCGCACCTTTTCCGGAAACGTGGTTCCGAGGCGACGAGGCCAAAAAAAGAGAGCCGGAACGAAACCGCTCGTTCCGGCTCTTTGATACATCGTTCCAACGCATCGTACAGGGCGATGCGTGCCGACTTTACTGGTCCGGACTGCCGGTCGCGGCCGTTTCGCTGGAAGCCGGCGCAGCGGCATCGCTGCTGGCCTGCGCAGGTGCGCTGGCCTGGGTCTGCTCGGCGAAGGCGGCAGCCGTCATGCCCAGCGTCAGCGCATTGTTGACAAGGCCGAGATAGGACTTCTTGAGGATCACCGACGGGCCATCCGTCAGTTGGACGGTGACGTCATCGCCTTCGATCTTGGAGATCGTGCCGAGCACGACGCCGTCGCTGCTTTTGATCGGAGCATCGACGACCATCGCAGCTTCCTTGGCTGCACTGGTCTGCGCCTTGGCGCCGTTAACGGCAGCTTCGAGCTGCAGCTTGGTCATGCCGATGGTCAGGCCTTTTTCGCGCATGGCGAAGGCACTGGTGGGCAGGCCTGCACGGACCGTACCGGTATTCACGGTGACGGCGCCGTTCTGTACGGCTTCGACCGTGCCAACCTCGTTTCCTTCGGGGCCATAGACTTTGGCTCCCACCGTCGGGGCGACGGCCGCAGCTGCGTCCTGCGCCGACGCGGCGACGGGAGCGAGGCTCGCGGCTGCAATCGCGGCGGCGATGAGGGATGTTTTCATGTCGTACTCCTCTTCGGTGCGGGACCAGGGCGCGGTCCCGGAACATGCCCCCCGGCTTGCCGGAAGACTCGAATATGTGGTCCGGAACCATGGGCCCGGACGGCGACCCGGCCCGCTGGACCGAGGGACGTTCGCAAGCGTGAAGCACGCTCGAATAGGCGAACAGCATTCTGCGACGATTACGCGCCTGTAACCGAATGACTGCTGAACGAGGCCAGATCAACGGTGAAATGCCAGTTTTCCGCGCCGATCTGTCAATTTTTTCCTAATGCAGCGCATTCAGTCGATAGACAGGCGTTTGTAGCTCTCGTCATCGGGATGGCGACTGCCCGGTCGGACGTGCCCCCCGTCGGGCAGGTTTACCCGGTGGATGCCGTAGGAGTGGCTTTCCACGTCGGCGTTGTCGCCGTTCAGCGAGATCAGCATGTTACCGACGATGTGCATGATCGCATGACGGGAAAGGATCAGGCGATGAACGCTCCGGTATTGCCAGCGAAGCCCATATGTTCGTCAATGCAATCCGGCCGGTAGGCGGAGCGCACCATATCGGCATCAAGGCGGTCGACCCCGCGCGCGTAGCGGTAGAGGCATTCGCGGATAGCTTCGCGGTCGGTGAGTTCCTCGATGATCCGCGTCACTTTGGTGGTCATCGGGTTGCACCCTCTTTCCGGTGCTGTTTTCCCGGTTCAGGATCGGCGGGCGGGCGCCTTCGTGGAGCCATGGCCAGGGGTTTTCGCGCGCGGAGGCAAGGCTGACGGCCGTAGCGGGTGACATCCCCTCGGGAACAACCGGGATAATCGGGGCTTGATCCGGCGAAGTGACTGATCCAGCAAGGCAAACGATGGAGGATGAGCGAACCGAGAGAGCCGCGGGCGACAGGGACGCTTCGGGTTCGGTCTGGCGTTATGCCATGGCCCGGCGCGCGTATCTGGCTATCGACGCGGCGGAATACTTCGGAATCATCCGCGATGCGATGGATCTGGCGCAGCAGCGCATTTTCCTGATCGGGTGGGATTTCGATTCGCGGATACTGCTGCCCTCCGGCCGTCGCTGGTGGCAGCGCGGACGCAAGACCCGCTTTCCGGCACGACTCGGGTCTTACATCCTGTGGCTGGTGAAGCGGAACCGGGCGCTGGAAGTGCTGCTGCTCAAGTGGAACTTCGCCATGGTGAAATACCTGTTCCGGGGCACTATGCTGTTCGATCTGGTGCGCTGGTTTTTACGAAAACGGATCGATTTCAAGTTCGATTCGGCTCATCCGGTGGGGTGCAGCCATCACCAGAAAATCGTCGTGATCGATGATGTCTTCGCGGCTTGCGGCGGCATCGACATGACGTCGGAGCGCTGGGATACGCCCGAGCATCGCCCGCACGACCCACGTCGTCGTCGCCCTACGGGCGGGCTCTATGGGCCCTGGCACGATGTAACGATGGTGATGGAAGGGGATGTCGCAATTGCTCTCGGGCAACTGGGGCGTAACCGCTGGCGGATCGCGGGCGGGCGAGAGGTGCGGCCTTGCGCGCCGCAGGAGGCCAGCCCCTGGCCCGATGGACTCAGGCCCGAGTTCGAGAATGTCGAGATCGGCATTGCCCGCACCGCTGCAAGATATGCGAACACGCCGCAGATTTGCGAGATCGAGCGGCTGTTCATCGAGCAGATCCGCCGCGCCCGGCGCTTTGCTTATATCGAGACGCAGTACTTTGCTTCGCGCACGATTGCTGAGGCGATCTGCGAACGTCTGCTTGAAGCCGATCCGCCGGAATTTCTCGTGGTCACGCCGCTGACGGCCCATGGCTGGCTGGAACAGGTGGCCATGGATACGGCGCGGGTGGAACTGCTGGAAACGCTGCGCCATGCCGATCACGCGGGCCGCTTTCACATCTATCATCCGGTCGCGACCGACGGGACGCCGATCTATGTCCACGCCAAGCTGATGATTGTCGATGACGAGGTTCTGCGCGTGGGTTCAGCGAACATGAACAACCGTTCGATGGGGCTCGATAGCGAATGCGTGGTGTTCATCGATACCGCACGACCTGCCAACAGCCATGCAGGCGCAGCCATCACGCGGCTGCGCCTGCGTCTGCTGGCCGAGCATTGCGGGGCAGGGATGGAAACCGTCCGCAGCCGGATCGAGCGTCATGGCTCCATGGCGGCGATGATCGTCTCTCTGGCCGGTTCGGGCAAACATCTTGAACCCTTGCCCTTGAAACATCTTTCGGAAGCTGAAAGAGCGCTCGGTTCAAGTGGCCTGCTCGATCCGGAACGCCCCCACGAAATGTTCGAGCCGATAGAGAGGCGCGGGTTGTTCCGCCGCAAGGGGCAACTCATGCGTATGCACCTGATGGAAAGATTGAGAAGGAGAAAATGGGGATGAGCAGCCTGGTTGGTCCTGACGAAGACAACCCGCTCGGCAAGCCGCCCGTTCCGGAAGATGTGCAGGATGCGATTCGCACCCTGATCCGCTGGGCCGGTGACGATCCCACCCGCGAAGGGCTGATCGATACCCCCAAGCGCGTGGCACGGGCCTGGCTGGAATATTGCCAGGGTTATCAGGACGATCCGGCGATCCACTTGTCCCGCGTGTTCGAGGAAGTGGGCGGCTATGACGAAGTGGTCCTGCTCAAGGACATTCCCTTCCAGTCGCATTGCGAGCACCACATGGCGCCGATCATCGGCAAGGCCGCGATTGCTTACCTGCCGCGCGATCACGTGGTCGGCATTTCCAAGCTGGCGCGCGTGCTACACGGCTATGCTCGCCGTCTGCAGATCCAGGAACGGCTGACGTCCGAAGTGGCCCAGTGCATCTGGGATAACCTCAAGCCGCATGGCGTGGCCGTGGTGATCGAGGCCAGCCATGCCTGCATGACGGCCCGCGGCGTGCGCACGCCGGGCGTGGGCATGACGACCAGCCGGATGATGGGAACGTTCCTGAAGGATGAGCGTTCGCGCAAGGAAGTGCTCAGCCTGATGGGCTATTGACGCGAGGGAGCCGCGAATGAAGCAGGGCGTATCACGCGAGGGTGGATATGGCTGCGGGCGGTTGTGTTTCCGGATATTCGCATTCTCCGTTGCTGGAAAGCATATGCTGCTGCACCGGATGCCAGCGCATGAGCGGCAGCGCATTTTTCCGCCACGATCAGTATCCCGGGCGATGGTTTCGAAGTGCTACGCGGCGATCCCGTGATTGGCGGGATGCATGCGGACGGCATTCCGCCACTATCGCTGCGACCGGTGCAGGTCCTGGATTTTACGCGCATCGTGCCAGACATCGGTTTCGCCAATGCGTGCGCGGTGATGCTCGACGATCCGCGATCCTTCACGCCCTGTATCGAGACGCAGACGGCCGAGAAGCTGCCCTGGGTGAAGATCGAGACCGAGCACAGTTTCGAGCGGTTTTCGGCGATGAAGGATTTCCTAGCGATGATAAAGGATTACACTGCCTGCCGCGTGGTACGCTGACTGCATAGTCCCTGCGATTTGCAGGCTTGATCCAGCCACGGTCCAGCGCGAGATAGCCATGCGAATCGGAAGATAGGCAATGGACGGCGGCGAGCGGAACAAAGGCAGTGCGATCCCGGCTGGAAAGTGGCCGCTCCTGCGCTATGGGCTCGAACTGGTTCCGGCGGCGATGTTGCTGGCGCTGCTGGCCCGCCGGGTGTGGGACGTCGATATTTTCTGGCAACTCAAGCTCGGCGAGCTGATCCTGGCCCGTCACGGCCCGGTCCGCGCCGAGCCGTTTGCCGCGCTGCATTTGGGAGAGCCGCTGACCACCATTTCCTGGCTGGGGCAGGCGGTGATGGCGCAAGTCCGGCTGACGGGCGGCTGGGGGCTGCTGCGCCTTTTCGATGCGCTGTGCTGGCTGGGCGGGCTGTGGGCACCGGCCGCTGCCTGCAGCGCACGCGGGGCAAGGCCGGGCGCGGTCCTGCTGGCGCTGGTGCTGTCCTTCTTTGCGGTGTTCCATATTGCAAGCATCCGGCCGCAGAGTTTTGCCGTGTTGTGCTTCGGCCTGCTGTTGGCTCTGCGGCGGCTTGATCCCGGTCTGCTCTGGACCGTAGTGCTGGGGGCGCCGCTGCTGGTGCTTTGGCAGAACCTGCATCCTTCGGTGAGCGTCGGGGTGATCGCGATGGGTGCATCTGCCGTGCCCGGTTGGCTGGATCGGCTGCGCGGGCGCAGGACGGTCCTGCCATGGAGCCCCACCGTTCTGGCCCTGCTTGGCTGCGCGGCGATTTTCGCGACACCTGACGGTGCCTCGGTGCTCGACATTTCCATGCGCAATGCCGAGGCCAGTCTGGCGATAAGGGCCAGCGAATGGCTGCCGCTGTGGATTCCGGCCAACCGTCTAGCCGCCATTCCCATTGTGATCGTGGCGCTGTCCGCCCTGTTCATGGTGCTGCGCCACCGTAAACGCACCGATCGCGAAGAGCTGGCGGCGGCGCTTGTGCTGTTTGTCCTGACCGTGATGGCCTATCGCTTCGCGCTGTTCTGGGCGGCGGCAATGGTGCCGGTTATCGCCCGCGCCGCTCTACCCCGGCAAGGGGTTGCAGAACGGGGCAAACTGCTGCGCTGGGCGGTGGCGGGGCCGCTGATCTTCGTGGCCGTGCTGGGCCCCGTTCTGCTGCCTACCCGGTTTGTGCCGGGTATCCCGCTGGATGCCATTGCCCGTCTGAGGCAAGAGCATCTGCGCGGCACGATCTATGGTGATTTCCCGTTCGGGGGCGCCATCATCGACGGCGGTTATCCGGCGTGGCGCGTGGCTTACGATGGCCGGTATTACCGCTATTCACGCCACGAATGGCAATATAACGGGGGAATCGAGAACGGCATCGTCCCTCTCGTTGACGTGATACGCAAGTGGCATCCTGCGGCCTTCATCCTCAATGCGCATCACAACGCTCCGCTCGCGCAGGCTCTGGCACGTAGCCCCAAGTGGGAGCGAATCTATGCGCACGAAGGAATCGTCGTTTACGTGCCGAGAGGGGCGAGCCTCAGGCCCCGCGCGTAACCGGGACCAGCGCCCAGGGTTCTGTCGCAAATTTTGTTTGGCGCCTGAGGGGTTGTGGGCAAGATGATGGATTTGCAGGAGAATTGGGTGTTCAAGGGTGGCCGGTGACGGGCCAATGGCACGTCGATGAGACCTACATCGACGGCGGCCAGACCAACCTGGAAGCGGCCCGGCGATGCCATGACGAGGTCCGACAGAGCAAAATATCATTACTGTTAAAAGCGTTATGATATATTTACAGTGAAGAAATAGGGATGGCGCGCCCGGAACGATTCGAACGTCCGACCCTCAGATTCGTAGTCTGATGCTCTATCCAGCTGAGCTACGGGCGCGCAAAAGCCCATCTCCATCCCTTCGCCGCCTGAAAGACCTGCCTGCGAAGATGTTGGCGCGCCCGGAACGATTCGAACGTCCGACCCTCAGATTCGTAGTCTGATGCTCTATCCAGCTGAGCTACGGGCGCGTTGGAGGTGCGCCTTTAGAAAGGGATTCGACTGCGGTCAACGCCTATATTGTTTCAAGGCCAAGATTATGCTCCAAGATACCGCTTCAACGCTTCCGCGAGCGGATAATCGAGCGGCGGCATGGACAGCGAAGCGATCGCGTCCGGCGGATACCATGCCACCGCTTCCGCCTCTTGCGCCTGCGGCACGCCCCGCCATGCCCGGCAGGCATAGAGAAATATGACAAGCGGCCTCTGCGCGCGCGCTTCGAATCCTTCCGCAGCCTCGGTAAACCCGCTGGCGAAGCCCACAGCCTCAAGTGCGTCAGCCGCGACATGCACGTCCAATTCCTCTTTCAGCTCCCGAATTCCGGCAATCTCGGGCCTTTCCCCCGGCTCAAGCTTTCCCCCCGGGAATTCCCAGAGCCCGCCATGCACGCCGGAGAAACGGCGCTGTTGCATCAGAATGAAGCCGTCAGGTCCGATCAGAGCCACGGCGGTAACAAGCAAAGGTGTCAAGAATTTTTTCCAGTTTCATCGATGCCGCTAGAAACAAATTAACGCTGTCGTGAGATTGCGAAACTCCGACGGCAATACAGGGTAGCCATGACACGCTTACGGACGCTTTCGAAGATCCCTCGCGATACGCGAGGGGCAACCTCCGTGGAATACGGCGTCATTCTGGCGATGATCGTCCTTGTCATTTTCCTCGCCATGCAGGGTCTGGCCGACGAGACGATCTCCATGTGGGACACCGTATCCACCAAGTCCACGAACGCGATCAGCGGCCATTAGCTTCATTCTGGACTTAAGTGTTTTTCAAGAAATTTCCCTTAGGCCACGAGATGTCCAAAGCGCGGCATTCCATTTGAAGCGCGACGGAACGGGTACAGAAGACTGCATCATCAGGAGACAAGCATGAAGTTTCTCGCCAAGCTGCGCCGCAACGAAGAGGGTGCAACCGCTATCGAATACGGCCTGATCGCCGCCCTTATCGCCGTCGCCGCGATCGCCGCCATGCAGGGCATGGGCTCGCAGCTGAAGTCGACCTTCGAGAAGACCTCGTCGACGCTCGGCGCGACCAACACCGAGGCCGATGCCGGCACGTAAGCTGGGTCTAATGACAATTCGGATCGGGGCGGCAGGGCAACCCTGCCGCCCCTTTCTCGTTTGGGTCCGGGCGAAACCGCAGCCAGCGGACCTGTAACTCCGTTTTACACTTGCGATGCGGGTTTGTTCTTTCCGGATGCAAGCGGGTGCCGTGCATTGACCAGCGCCACGAGCCTTGCACTGTCCACGTGTGTGTAAATCTGGGTTGTCGCGATATCGGCATGGCCGAGCAGCATCTGCAGCACCCGCAGATCTGCACCGCCTTCCAGAAGATGGGTGGCAAAGGCGTGACGCAGCACATGGGGAGACACCCGCGCCGGATCGATTCCCGCCCGAGCCGCAAGCGCCCGGAGCAATTGGAACAGGCGCACCCGGGTCAGGTGTCCGCTAGCCCCGCTTGAGGGAAACAGGAACTTCGAGTGCCCTTTGCGGACCGCGAGCCAGCGCGACAGCGCCATGCGTGCCCGGCTGCTGACAGGAACCATGCGCTGCTGCCCCCCTTTCCCGGTAACGTGCAAAAACGGCGCATCACGCGGCACGGCGGCAAGCGGCAGAGAGACCAGTTCGCTGGCGCGCAGACCGGAACCGTAGAGCAGTTCGAGCAAAGCCAGCAAACGCACGGCTCCGGGCTGTTCACCGGTTGCCTCATCCTCCGCCAACGTCAGAAAGCGTTCGACATCCTCATGTCCGAGCACACGGGGCAGCGGGCGGCGCGTGCGGGGGCGCGGCAGGGAGCCTGAGGGATCGTCCTCCCGCACTCCCTCATCGACCAGAAACCCGTAGAACTGACGTAATGCGGAGCACTTGCGGGCCAGGCTGGAGGCTGCCAGCCCGCCCCAGGCCTCGCCAAGGCCGGCCAGCGCGGGCCCATCGGCCATGGCCAGATCCCCCAAGATATCCTGCGCCGATTCCAGATCCCGACGATAGGCCGCCAGCGTGTTCGCAGCGGCGCCGCGCTCCACCGCCAGCATCGCCAGAAAGCGTTCGGCGAGGTCTTCTCCCGCCATCGCGCCGTCAGGCTCTGGCGACGGCTTCCGCCGCGATCATGCGCGCTTCGCCTTCGAAACCGACCTGCCGGAGCGCAGAAACGATATGGTAGAGGTAGCGCGGCGTCATCCGGTGCCAGTTGCTTCCCTGCATGCCGAATCCTGCCAACAGGACCACGCTCGCCGCATCACCGCGGCGCGCTGCACCGTCGATAGCGCTGGTCCAGCGAGTGTTCTGACCGAAAGCCAGCGCCATGTCGTTAGAGTACCGCCCGGTCTCATCGGCCCCGAGGCGTTCCAGCCCGGCAAGGCCTGCCACCAGGAACGCCGCCTTGCGCTTGCCCGCGCTCTCATCGGCGTCGATAAATTTGTCGAGCGCTCCGGTATCGACAGGACGAACGCTGCCCGGCGCCGCGAGCACCAGCAGCCCCCAGCTTTCACTGCCTGCCGGAACGACGCCGGCCCAGCGGACAGCATTCGCATCATATCCGGCGGACAACATGGATGTGATCAAAGGGGCCGCCTCTCCGGCAAGCGCCTGACTCGCCGGTATACGGGCCGCAGCGGCCGCCGTGAGCACTTGCCGGGCATAGCGCGCCGATGCGCTTCCGGAATCATTCCACAAGCTCCGCATGGCCTCCAGACGGGCTTCCGCATCTTGTAACGTATAGGCATCGCGCAAGTTCTCCGCGCGTTCCTGCCAATCGCCGGTCACGCCGGGATCAGCGTAGATCTGCGCATAGAGATCGACCATCGCCGCACTGGACAGTACGCCTGCCGCACCGGCGCGGTCGGCCGCCGTCGCCCGGCGCTCCAGTCCCACCATCGGCGCCAGTGCCGTTACATAGCTGTATTCCGGCCCGGCGGCATCGATCAACCGTTCGGGCGGTTCCAGCCCCACGCTGATCGCCATGCCGTAACGCCAGGGCGTGAGCGCCTGCACATTGCCCCATTCGATCGTGACCGCCCGACGCGCCTTCCCGGCCGCCCCCGCATAGCGCTGGGCAAGCAGCAGATCGATCTTGGACATCGTCCCGCGCGCCATATCCCGATCAAGCGAAGAAAGCGCCGAAGCACTGTTCCCCCGGAAAGCCTGGCACACCGTTTTGGCAGCATTCCATTCGGAGCTGTCCTGCAACTTCCCCTGCGTCGCCATGACCGGGCACAAGCCGGTAAAGTCCGCGGTTTTCTCGTAAACCTCCAGCGCAGCACTGCCGACAGCCGGCGTGTAATCGGCAATGTCGATATCCTGCAGCACGGCGCGCGCGGCGTCGGTTTCGCCCATGCGCAGCAACAGGCCGACCCGCAGTGCCAGAAAATCCTGCGGGCTCATGCCCTCGGGCGGCTGCAATCGGGACACCAGCGCCCGGCGCAAGAGAATATGCCCCCAGCGCGAAACCAGCTCCCCCTTGTCTCCGGAAAGCACCGTTTCGATCAGCCCGGCATTCTGCCCCGCCAGCGAATCCGCAGGGAGTCCGCCTTCGCTTTCATCAAGGAGTCCGGCCCGTTCCATCGAACGGCGCGCTTGCGGCGGCGTATCGAATACGACCGTGCTGCCGAGCAGATCCTCGAAATCGTCCGGGGACATCTTGGCCAGTTCGTCAAGCGTCGGAATGCGCTTCAGGACCGGACCATTGCCGGTTTCGTCTTCCGCCCCGCCGGCGCTGTCCACGCCGGGCAGCGACTGAACCACCGGCGTCGATTCCGTTCGTGCCGGGCTTGCCGCCGAAGACGTCGCAGCGGCGGCCGACTTGGACGCGACAGGCCGGGGTGTCGGGACTGCCGGAGCCGGATCCTCGAACATTTTCGGAAGCAGCGACTCCGGTGCGTCCTGCGCCGCCGCCCAGACCGAAGTCAGTGCCAGTGCCGCGCCAGCCAGCAGATACCCCCTCCTCATCGCGCCGGCTCCGGAACGGCCACCGGTACCGCGATGTCATGCACCGGCGTGCGCCCGGCATCGAACCACGCGAACACGCCCAGGGCAACGGCAGCCAGCGAAACGGCCAGGGGAATCACCCATAGCAACCCGCGTCCGCGCATTTCGATCGTCACTCGCCTTCCTTCACCGATGCTTGCGCTGCGACCTAGCGCAACTATAGGCTGCGGGGCAATGGACGTTCAACAAACCCGCTTTTCCGCACAGGAAATCGCAGAGCTGGCGCGGCGCATAGACCGGCCTATCGTGCTCGTGGGCATGATGGGTGTCGGTAAGTCGAGTGTAGGCAAACGGCTGGCCGGGCTGCTGGATTGTCCCTTCGTCGATGCCGACGAGGAAATCGAGCGCTCCGCCCAGATGACGATCCCCGAGATATTCGAGACATATGGCGAAGCGTACTTCCGTGACGGCGAACGGCGGGTGATTGCTCGCCTGATGGACGAAAGCACCGGCAATCCCGGCAGCCGTATTGTCATCGCCACGGGCGGTGGGGCGTTTTGCAATGCGGACACCCGGGCACTGATCCTGGACAAGGCGATCACCGTCTGGCTCGACAGCGAGATCGACACGCTGGTCGAGCGCACTGCGCGCAAGGACAACCGCCCCTTGCTCAAGCAGGGCGATTCGCGGGAAATCCTTACCCGCTTGCGCTGCGAGCGCGAACCGCACTATTCGCAGGCGCCGATCCACGTGCTCAGCGGCAGCGGGCCGCATGTCCAGACCATCAACAAGGTCCTTCAGGGAATTTCGCAATGGCTGTGATCTCCGTCGATATCGCCGGGCGCCCCTACGAAGTCCGCGTAGGCGCGGGCCTTCTGGCCGAACTGGTACCGCAATGCCGCGGCCGTCTGCGCAAACGCGGCGTGCCCATCGTCACCGATGCCCATGTCCACGCTGCCTGGGGCGAAGTGGTAGAGGCCAGCCTGCGCGATAACGGGCATGAACCGCACTGGCGCATCTTGTCCCCGGGCGAGCCATCCAAATCGTGGGAGGAACTCGCAGCCACGGTCAACTGGCTGCTCAGCCTCGAAGTCGAACGCGGCGATCACATCATCGCGCTGGGCGGCGGCGTGATCGGTGATCTCACCGGCTTTTGCGCCTCCGTGCTCAAACGCGGCTGCAAGTTCATCCAGGTGCCGACGACATTGCTGGCACAAGTCGATTCGAGCGTCGGCGGCAAGACCGCGATCAATACTCCTGCAGGGAAGAACCTCGTCGGCGCCTTCCACCAGCCTTCGCTGGTACTGGCCGATCTTTCGGCACTGGAATCCCTGCCCGAGCGCGAGTTGCTCGCAGGCTATGCGGAAGTGGTGAAGTACGGCCTCATCGACGATGCCGATTTCTTCGCCTGGTGCGATGCCAACGGCGCCAGGATGATCGCGGGCGACAGTGCCCTGCGCGAATATGCCGTCTCGCACTCGGTCGCCGCCAAGGCGCGGATCGTGGCGGAAGACGAGTTCGAAACCACCGGCAAGCGCGCCCTGCTCAACCTGGGCCATACCTTCGGCCATGCGCTGGAAGCGGAGACCGGGTTTTGCGCTCGGCTTCTGCATGGCGAAGGCGTCGCGCTCGGCATGGTTCTGGCGGCCCGTTATTCCGCTCATCTCGGCCTGATGCCACAGTCCAGCGCCGAACATGTTGCCCGGCATATCGGCAGTATCGGCCTGCCCGCGAACCTCTCCGCGCTCGGCCTCGATTGTGACGGTCCGGGGCTCGTGAAGCACATGCTGCACGACAAGAAGATGGATGCAGGCACTCTTCCCTTCCTGCTGATGAAGGGCATCGGCCATACCTATCTCTCGAAGGACGTCTCGCTCGGCCACGTCGCCTCCTTCCTCGATGGGGAGCTCAAGCGCGAAGCAGGCTGACAACACGCTGGATTCGCCATTCCGTGCTTCCTCCAAGCTGGAGTGCGGCAAGCGTCGCCAAGGCTGTCATCAGACCGGCGTTCAATAGCTCCGGCGCCCCGCAGACCTGATTTCTGCGAACCCTGCGGGTTGCCGTGCGCCTTTCGAGAATCCCCGGGGTGCACGCTCTGGCGGCAGGCCCGGTACGCCTGCCGCCATTTTTCGTATCTGCCATCCCGAAAATTGACGCTTCGATGTCAACGAGACATAGCGCGCGGGCGTATCTGTATTACGCAAAGAAACATGATAATTACGGGCCATGAGAGAACACCGCATGGCAGCATGCCGAAGCCATGGAGGCCTGGCGTCGACACTACAACGAAGGGCGACCGCGCAGCGCGATCGGGAATATCCCCTCGATCGTGCTGGCAAGCCCAGCCGGTGAAACCAGCCCATCGGACCTGGAAAAGGCGAAAAACTCCAGACCGGAATGGTCCAGGGTTGGGTAGCAGTGCAAAATGGGTCGAAGACTCTGTCAAACTGGCTGGTTTGATTGAAGCGGCAAAACTGTCACCGGGACCGCGCCCATTCTGGGTTGGCCGTGAACCGGGTCGTAGTCGTCGGACCAGCTCAAAAGCTCGTTCACGTTCGCCCCGTGCAATACTGGATCGTAGTCCTCTCCCGGGTTGACGCCAAATCCGTGTGCCATCGATAGAACGCCCGGTCGCAAATCGTCGTCGCTTTCTACAACGCCGACGATCGATCCGTTCTTCGATCGAATGCACGCCAGGTCGCCCGACGAAAGGCCGAGTTCCGCAAGGTCCGCGCTGTGCATGTAAGCGGGGTTGTAGGACGTTCTGAGAATGCCCTCGGCACGATACGCGGCGTTCGTCGTTTGCTGGATACGGCGGTTTATGAAAAGATAAGGATAGTCCGGCCCCGTGCCACGGCGCGCACGATAGTCTTCCGTCGCCACTATTCCCAGCCCGGCCATCATCTCCGCATCGCCCAGCTCTAGCCGGGCGGAACAGTCCGGACTGCGCATGCCAACGGTCGTCCGAGCCTCTTCGAATATGTGTCCGTCAGGGTATTGCTTCACCGTTTCCAGCGGAATGGCCGAGCCTTCGCAAAGCAGCTCGTAGAGCGTGTCGGTGTCAGGCTCTTGCTCCATATCGAGTGGAACCGTGTTTGCACGATCCTCGAAGAGCCGGCCCAGCTTCAGTGAAAGCCCCAGACGGCGCGCCACATGATAGTAGATCTCCCATGAAGTCATGATCTCCGCATCGGCTGGTGGCGCGATCACCGGATCGTTATAAAGCCCATAGGGCTCCTGGATGCCCCATCCCGGATGCGTGAAGCCGATTGATTCAAACCATTGGGAGAATGTCGGCACCTCAAGTTGGGTGTTCGTCGCGATGATATGGGTCGCGACACGCGCGGTGGCGGACATTTCGATATCGTGCACCACCAGCAGGTCGAGCGCTTCGAGCGCTTCCTTGACCTGGCGGGTGTCCGGCCATGTGCGCATCGCACCGCCGTGCATGAACATCGCGCGGACGTTGCCCGGCGCCGGGCTCATCATTTCTTCCAGCAAGCCGTTCAGCGGCATGCCAGCAACGGTTGCGCCAATCCCACGCGCCGGCTTGCGCGGAGCGTCTGGCATAACAGCCGGGTAAGGGGCGCCTGGCTGCGCCCGAGGCTGCCAGGGCGGCAGCAGCACGGGGCTGCGGGCCGGATCGCCGGGGCGCGTCCAGAACCCGCGCAAGGTGATCAGGCAGCGCGACAGATAGGTCGACAGCGTGCCGCGCGTGGCCATCGAAGGGCCAACGCCACTGCCGACATCGCCCCTCTTCGCGTCGATGAGCAATTGGGCTGCCATCCTGAGTTGTTCGGGATCGACGCCCGCGCGCTGCGCGACATAGTCTGGCGTGAACGGGCTGACAGCAGCCGTGAGAGCGTCGAGCCCGGTTGCGTTCTCGCGCACGAAGCCAGCATCGGTGCCTCCACCCGCGATCACGAGGCGGATCAGCCCCGCCAGGATCGTAGGGTCCTCGCCGGGAATGCCCTGGAGGTGAACGGCCGCCCGCCTGGCAGTCTCGGTGCGCCGGGGGTCGATGACGATCAACTTGCCCCCGCGGCCGACGAAGCTCTTCAGCCGCTGACCGGGATTGTTGTTGGCGTACTGCTTGGAAATGATGGGATTTCCGCCGACGATCAGGAACACGTCGAGCAGATCGAGCGGAACATGCCCGCCTTGCCAAACGCCATGCAAGGCATCGGCCACGTACATTCCCGGCTGGTCGATCGTCGAGACCGTATAAAGGCTCTGGGATCCGATCGCCTCCAGGAACGACACCATCATCGGCGCGGTCGCCGGCTGTTCGTGAACCGGATTGCCCATATATGCGGCAACGGAACCCGGTCCGTATCGCTCGATACATTGCCGGACTTTCTCGGCAATTTCATCGATCAGCTGGGCCTTGGAGATTGGCGCGAAGGAACCGTCCGGCATGCGCTTGAGGCTGTGCTTCAATCGTTTCGGATCATTCTGCTGCTTCGCCAGCGCCCGGCCCTTCGGGCATATGAAGCCGCCATGTAGCGGGGCCGCCGGATTACCGTCGATCTTGTCGATATGGGAGCCATCGAGGGTTACGACGACCGGACAGAATCCGCCACAGCAGCGGCATACGCTCTTGGCAATCATCGGTTCGGCCACAGTCCCATTTTCATCGATCATGCACGACATCCTCTTCTCCCAGAGCCAGTTCGTTGCAGGCGAGTGCAGCCAACGGAGCATATGGTATTCAACCGTACTTTACGGGAGCTGACAATCTCTATTGTGTATCACCGGTTGCCGCATCTGCCCCGAATGCTCCGCGTGCCCTGCGGGGCGCCCCGGCTCGGGAGGTGCCGTCAGTCTAATGCGAATTCGTCTCCATCTGGCAGAGTGCGTCCTTTCCCGCTTGCGTTTCAAGCCATGAGATCTGGCCACTCAGCCAACGCGGCTGAGCGGGGGGCCTTTGGTCGATCACCACGCATCCGGGAGACACGCCGGCACCTGATTTTACCTGCAAGCATCGGCCCAAACCGATCCCACCAGAGCTGGACTGTCTAATGGCAGATGTCGATTCCGTATTTGAGCTGCAGAACCTCGACGTTGCGCAGGCTCAGCAGGTACGGGGGATGCCGAACTGGTCCAGCGTGCGCTTGGCGGGCAGGTGCGGCTGCTCGACGATCCTGATTGTCCGGCGGCACCTTGAGGATGGCAGCATGCCGCAGAACTTCCTCCGCCGAATCCGAGGACGCTCGAGCATGTTCGAAGACGTCCAGCTTGGGGGGCATTTCATGACGCATTCCAGGCAGCCACAGGCCTTTTTCGGACTCGGTCGGAATCGACATCAAATCCCCTGCGATCTGACCTTCGAACATCGGTATGAAAGGACGCCATGTCCTGCCTACCGCAGGCCCATCCTGCCCATCTTCTTGAGCAGGCCAACGCGTGAAAGCCCCAGCTCGCGAGCGGCGTGGGTGTGGTTGTTTCCCGTCCGCTCCAGCGCTTGGGTAATGCGACGACGTTCCAGCGCGGCGATCTCCTGCTCCAGGGTCTGGGCCTGAGGAACTGGAGCAGGTGAAAATGCCTCGCCAGTGGCAAAGGCCAGGTCTTCAACACCGATCACCAGACCGGTTGCTGATCTGGGTGCCATCGCTGCAGCGCACTCGACGGCAGACCGCAACTCGCGCACGTTTCCCGGCCAGCGGCGAGCGGCCAGCCAGTCAATCGCGCCCGGCGCGAAGTTGCCATCTCCGGCTGTCGCGCGGCGCAGGAACAGGCTGGCGAGCAGCGGAATGTCCTGCGGCCGTTCATCCAGGGACGGCGTTCTCAGCACCAGACCGCGCAAGCGATAATACAGGTCCTCGCGGAAGCTCCCGTCGGCCACCGCGGCTTCGAGATCGCGGTGCGTGGCAGCGACGATGCGCACGTCGGCGCGACGGGGCTCGCGTGCACCGACCGGCTGGTAGGTGCCGTCTGCCAGGAAGCGCAACAGCTTGACCTGCATGGCGGCGGGCATTTCACCGATCTCATCGAGGAAGAGCGTGCCGCCTGAGGCAGTCTCCACCAGACCCGGCCGGTCCGCATGAGCGCCGGTAAAGCTGCCTTTCAGGTGGCCGAACAGTTCGCTTTCCAGCAGATCCGCAGGAACGGCGCCGCAGTGGATGGGCACCAGCGGCTGCCCGGCGCGCGGAGAGGCGGCATGGATCGCTTTCGCGACCAGTTCCTTGCCCGTGCCGCTCGGCCCAAGCACCATGACCGGCAGT
>JARROF010000036.1:0-16998 GCA_037384205.1 Novosphingobium sp.
GATCCCCACAGACTCTAGTCGAGCAGGGTGATCGAAATGCGGCGGTTGCGCGGATCCTGCGGATTGTCGGGGATCAGCAGTTCGCGGTCGGCCACGCCTTCGATCCGCTTGAAGCGGTCTTCGCTAATGCCGTCGCGCATAAGCGCCTGGCGTGTCGCTTCGGCCCGGCCGGCCGAGAGTGACCAGTTGTTGCCTCGGGCATCGGCCTTGTAGGGCAGGGCATCGGTGTGACCACGGATGGTGAGCAGGCCTGCATCGGGGCCGACGGCGTCGGCGATCGCACCGATCAGTTCGGAGGCCTCGGGCGTAAGCACCGTGGTGCCCATGCGGAACATTGAGAAATCGGCATCGTCTACCAGATCGATGCGCACGCCCTGTGTCGTGTCGACGAGCCGGACCTGCTTGGCGAGCTGACGCAGGCGCCGGGTCGATTCGAGCTTTCTCGTGACCGCTTCCTTGGCGCGCATGGTGCGCTTGACCTTGGTGCCGCCTTCCTTCGGGCCGCCGGTGGCATCGCGCGGAATAGTCAGCGTTTTGGTCCCGGTCTGCCCGGCGCGGTGGGGATAGTCGTCGACGTCGACAAGCGAGGACCCGCCCAGTAAGCCGGCGGCCGAACCTGCGGAGGCGTCCTTGTTCTTGACCAGAGTCGGCGTGAAGTAGTCGGCAATACCCTTGCGCTGCTTTTCGGTGGTGGCGCCCAGAATCCACAGCAGGAGGAAGAACGCCATCATGGCGGTCACGAAGTCGGCATAGGCGACTTTCCACGCGCCGCCGTGGTGCCCGGCGGCGACCACCGTGATCTTCTTGACGATGATCGGTTTGGGCGGCTCGTTCTTGCCCCGCTTGGCGGCCATGTCAGCGGCCCCTCATGGCGTCGAGCAGTTCGGACAGGCCGGGGCGGAACGCGTGGCCCAGGCCGGAGCGCGCCGATTCGACCACCAGCGGCTGCGGCCAGCCGTGCAGCGAGGCGATGATGACTTGCTTGACGGCGTGGAAGATCTGCTCGTCCTGCTCGTTCACCTGCTTGAGGCGCCCGGCCATCGGCGCGACGATGCCGTAAGCCAGCAACACACCCATGAAGGTCCCGACCAGTGCCGAGCCGATCATGCCGCCCAGGATCGAAGGCGGCTTGTCGATCGAGCCCATCGTTTTCACAACGCCCAGAACGGCCGCAACGATACCAAGCGCGGGCAGGGCGTCGGCAAGGGTCTGCAGTGCATGCTGGGGTTCATGCAGCTCGTGGAAGTGAGTCTTCATGGCGTTGTCCATGACGTCCTCGACGGCGTGGACTTCCAGCGTGCCGGAAGAGACGACAATCAGCGTCAGGGTGTCGCAGATCAGGTGGACCAGCGCTTCGTTGCCGAGAATGCGGGGGAATTCGGCGAAGAGCGAGGAGGTCTTGGGATCGTTGACATGGCTTTCCAGCGCCACCGGGCCTTCCGAGCGCAGGATGCGCATCAGGCGGGTGGTCAGGATAATCGCGTCGATATGATCCTGCTTGTTGTGCTTCGGTCCCTTGAACACGCGCGCGAAACCGGCGCCGAGCGCCTTGATCTCGTGCATCGAGTTGCCGGTGACGATTGCGCCTACGGCCGCGCCGCCGATGATGATGAGCTCGTGCGGAATCGCTTCGAGCACCGGACCGAGCGCGCCGCCGGTCAGTGCGAAACCGCCGAACACCATCACCAGCAGGATAGTGACGCCGATGGCTGCAAACATGGTTAATTACCCCCGTCGAAAAATAACCCGGCCCTGCCGATGGGCCGGGGTGATGCTGTCAGTTCAGGTTGTTGAAGAGGCTCAGGTTGGCGAGCTTGGTAAAGCTCGCCTGGCTCGCCTGGAGCACGGTTAGCGTCTCCTGCAGACTTGCGTAAGTGGATGCGATGTCGACCCCGCCCAGGTCGGATTTCTCCTTGGTGCGCAGCTCCGACAGATTGGTGCGCCGCTCGGCAACGGTGTCGAGCCAGGCAAGCCGGGTGCCGACTACGGTCTGGGTCGTGGTCAGCGTGTCGAGGCCGGTCTTCAGCGATGCAAGTGCATCGTTGGACAGGCTGCCCGGATCTCCGGTTCCGCTCTTGAGCGCGTCGGAAAGCGCCTTGATCGTCGCCATCACGTCGGTCGTGTTGCCGTTGGCGTCGGTGAATTCGAAAATCTGCTTGCCGGTTACGGAACGCGGCACCGTTTGCCCTTCGCCGATCGGCAGAGTGTCGGAGCTGTCCGTGCCGACATAAACGGCGTTGCCGCTGGCATCGAGCTCGTAGGCATTGCCCGTGCTTTCGCCACCGAACAGGGCATGGCCATTCGAATCGCGCGAATTGGCCAGCGTCATCAGATCCGTCTGGATCTGGCCGAGTTCGTCCGCGATGTTGGTGCGCTGGCTGCTGGTGAGCGTCGAACTGGCGGCCTTGGTGGCCAGTTCCTGAGCCCGGATGATGGATGTCGCCATGTTGGACATAGCGGAATCCGCCAGCGACATGTCCGCGTTGGCGCGATCGGCATTGGACTTGTCGATAGAGGAAAGCGTTTCAAGCCGCGAGAGCGTGCGCAGGCGCGAGGCAGCCACCGGATCGTCCGAAGACCGCGACAGCTTTTCGCCGCTACCGAGTTGTGCCTGCATGCTCTCGGCCTGCAGGCGCAGATCCTTCATGCTGGCACGAGACCGCTCGTAGAAAGCGCTGGTACTGGTGGAGACGATCGACATGGCGGTCCTACTTGATAGCCAGGATGGAGTTGAAAATGTCGGAAGCCACCTGCATTACCCGGCCCGAAGCCTGGAATGCCTGCTGGTAGCGTACGAGATGGACGGCTTCCTGATCGAGGTCGACGCCGGCCTGGGCCTGGAGAGCGACTTTCGCGGAACTGGCGATGGAATCGAGGGCATCGCGAGTGATCGTACGCCCGGCCACGGCGCTGGAAATATCGAACAGGACCGAGTTCATGTCGCCGGCCGGATCGGCGGCGGAAATGGCGTTGCGCATCGCGGTCAGATTGGTTCCGTCGCGGCTGCCGGAGGCGCTGCCCGTGGCTGCCGCTGCGATCTCGCTGCCGCTGGATGCGATCACGGCCATATCGGCGGCGCCGGTGCCGCTGAAGATGGCTGCGCCGGTGTTGCCCTTCAGGTCCACGCCGTTCGCCTGGGCGCTGTTGACGACGCTGACGATGTTGGCGGCCAGCGTATCGAGTTTGCCGTTGGTGTCTGCGAGCGCGGTCAGGGCCTGCCGCTTGCCCGCCAGGGCGCCCGAATCGACGGTTGCCGCAGTGCCGTCCAGCGTGAAGGAAATCGAGCCGTCGCTGGCGGTATTCATGGCCAGCGTCGAGCCGGTGCCGCCGGAAACCATGGTGGGGCCGGAACTGTTACCCAGCTTGACGGTGACAACGCCGCTGGCGCCGAAGCTGGTCGCGATGCTGGTCTGCTCGCTCAGGTTCTGTAGCAGCAGGTCACGCTGATCGAGCAGGGCGATCTGGTCGCTCGACGAGTCCGAGGAGCGGGCGAGACGCAGGTTCACGCGCGCGAGTTCGGCGGTGGTGTTGTTGACGGTATCGATACCGGACTTCGTTTCGAACTGAAGTCCGTCGTTGACCGCCTAGCGGCTGGACGCCGTGACGTTGAAGGATTCGGCCATGGTGCGGCCCTGTTCGACCACCGAAGCGCGCAGAGCGCTGTCGGAAGGGTCGGAGACCAGCTGCTGGAGCGCGGCTTCGAAATTGACGATCGAAGCATAGACACCGGTCTGCTCGACGGCGGACTGGATGTTTTCCAGTCCCTGCACTTCGGTGTCGGCGCGCGTGGCATCGGCACCGGTGCGGCGAACCTCCGACTGGCGGAAACTGTCGGCATTGCGGACCACGCTGGCGACGCGCACGCCGGCCAGGTTGATCTCGTTCGGCGAGGTGCTGACCGAACTGACGCCCAGTTCGGTGACCGTGACGCTGCGCCGGACGTAACCTTCCGACGATGCGTTGGAGATGTTGTTCGCCGTAACGTCGAGCGCGGCCTTGGCGGCGCGTGCGCCCGAACTGGCGATCGAGAGAAGGTCCGCAGCCATGGCTTACGCGCCTCCCGTTCCGGTGCCGGTGTGGGCAGTCGAAGTGCCGGTGGCGGCGTCATCGGCTTCCCTGGGAAGGAAGCGCGCCATCTGCGCCTCGATGATGGTGGCAAAGCCGAGCGTGCCGCTCTGCGCGGTCACGTCGGCGAAGTGCTCGTCCTGCATCTGGTTGAACGTGTCGAGCGCCTGACTGCTGAACAGCTTGTCACCGCCGAAATCGGCCTTGCGCGCGGATGCCAGCATCTGGCGCATGAACAGCGCCTCGAACTGCCTGGCGACGCCCTTCAGCTTTTCGCGGTCGGTGGCGGTCGCCGGGGCGGTCATGCCCGGAAGGGAAGAGGTGATCGTGCTCATATCACCACCATCTCCGCCTTGAGCGCACCGGCCTGCTTGAGCGCTTCGAGGATCGCGACAAGATCCGACGGAGTGACGCCCAGCATGTTGAGGGCATCGACCACCTTGGACAGCGAGGCGCCGGGCTGGAACAGGGCCACCGAGCGCTTTTCCTCGTCCGCCGAAAGCGTCGAGCTCTGTTCGACGGCGGTCTTGCCCCGGCTGAACGGGGCGGGCTGGACCACGGCCGGGTTCTCGTCGACGCGCACGGTCAGCTTGCCGTGGCTGATCGCGGCGGGCGAAAGGCGCACCGCCGAGTTGATGACGACTGTGCCGGTGCGGCTGTTGACGATGACGCGTGCAGCGGTTTCCGCCGGATCGACATTGATCATCTCGATCGCGGCCATCACGCTGGCGCGGGTGTTGGGATCAAGCGGCAGGTGCAGCGCGAGCGTGACGCCGTCCTCGACCGAGGCCGTGCCCGGGATCCGGACATTGATGGCATCGCGCACGCGCGCGGCGGTCAGGAAGTCGGCGTCGAACAGGTTCCAGCGCAGGACCGGCGAATTGTCATAGCCGGTGGCGACCGCGCGTTCGACGCTGGCGCCGTCGGCAATGCGGCCGACAGTCGGGATGTTGACGGTGAGGTTCGAACCGTCCTTGCCGGAAATGCCGAGGCCGCCCACAGCAAGGTTGCCCTGGGCCATGGCGTAGATCTGGCCGTCCGCACCGTAGAGCGGGGTCATGATCAGCGCACCGCCGCGCAGCGACTTGGCCTTGCCGATGGTCGAGACGGTCACGTCGATGCGCTGGCCGGGTTTGGCGAAGGCAGGCAGGTCGGCCGTGACCATGACGGCGGCGGCGTTCTTCAGGCCTGGCGCCACGCCAGCGGGCAGGGTCAGGCCCATGCGGCCCGAAACGCCCTTCATCGCCTGTGTCAGGTAAGCGAGATTGTCGTCGCCCGTGCCCGGCAGGCCGACGACGATGCCGTAGCCGGTGAGCTGGTTCGAGCGTATGCCCTGGAACTGGCCCAGGTCCCGCACGCGCTCGGCCATGGCTGCGCCCGGAAGGGCGGCGGCGAAAGCGGCGCTGAGGGCAGCGAGCGAAAGAAGGATGCGGCGGATCATGGCAGTCACCATCAGAAAGGCGAGATCATGTTGAAGAACCGGCCAAGCCAGCCCTGCTTGCTCGAACGCTGGAGCGCACCCTTGCCGCTGTATTCGATGTGGGCATCGGCCACGCGGCTGGACGGGATGGAGTTCTCCTGATCGATGTCGGCCAGGCGAATGATGCCGGAAAACCGGACCCATTCATCTCCCTGGCTGAGCAGCATCTTCTTTTCCCCTCTGACAAGCGCGGTGCCGTTGGGACGAACTTCCGCGATGGTGACGGAAAGCGTCGAGGCGAGTGAACTCGTCTGGGCCGCATTTCCCCCTCCATTGAACGACGAGGAAGAGCTGAGATTAAGGGCGTTCGGATTGATTGCCAGCGGCCCGGCGGTGGGCGGTGTGATCGAGAGGCCGCCGCCTTTCGAGTTTTTCGAGCTCACCGCCTTGGATGCGGTGGTGCTTTCGACGAGCAGGATCGTCACCGGATCGCCGACCCGCGCGGCGCGGGTGCCGGTGTAGAGCGGCGCGTAGCCGGCCGAGACGCTGAAGCTGCCGCCGGTCGCCTGCTGCGGCTGCGCGGCAGGCGAGACGGGCAGCGTGGGTTCGAAACCGGACGGCTTGTGCTTCTTGCGGGCGAGGGCCGGCGACGGAGCCGTTGCCAGCATCGTCACCGCCAGAAAGGCCGCGGTAAGGGAAGTGAAGGTCCTGCTCATGGTCATTACAGCGTCTGGTTGGCGTTCTTGAGCATTTCATCGACGGCCGAGATCATCTTGGAATTGATCTCGTAGGCGCGCTGGGTCTCGATCATGTCGACCAGTTCCTCGACGATGTTCACGTTGGAGCCTTCAAGCATTCCCTGCTTGATGTTGCCGCGTCCCTGCTGACCGGCGATGCCGATCTGGGCGGGGCCGCTGGCGGCGGTTTCCAGCATGAAGTTGTCCGATGCGGCCTGAAGCGCGGCCGGAGTGGGGAAGCTGGCCACGGTGATCTGGCCCAGCTGGGTGGGATCGGCCTGTCCGGCGATCTGCGCGGAAACCGTGCCGTCCAGCGAAACGGTGATCGAGGTCATGCCCTCGGGAATGGTGATCGGCGGCTGGACCACATAGCCCTGCGCGGTCACCAGCTGGCCCTCCGACGAGCGGGTGAAGTTGCCCGCGCGGGTGTAGCCGAGTTCGCCGCCGGGCAGCTGTACCTGGAAATAGCCGTCCCCGTCGAGCGCGAGGTCGAACGAGTTGCCGGTCGAGTTCAGCGAGCCCTGCGTTTCCATGCGGGTGGTCGACTGGACGCCGACACCGGTGCCGAGGTTCAGGCCCGTGGCGTAAGTGGTTTCGTTGGACGACTGGGCGCCGGCGACGCGCGCGTCCTGATAGGCAAGCGTTGCGAAGTTCGCGCGGTCGCGCTTGAAGGCGGTAGTCGAAACGTTCGCCAGGTTGTTGGCGATGACGCGCATCCGCGTGTCCTGGGCTTCGAGACCGGTGCGGGCGACCTGGAGTGCTGAACTGGGCATATCTTCTTATTCCTCAGCTATTAATTCGCATGAGACGCGCGCCGGCTTCATCGAGCTGGCCCGCGGTCTGAACGAGCTTGGTCCGCATGTCGAAGAGGCGCTGGGCCGAAATCATCTGGACCAGTACTTCCGATACATTGACGTTCGACTCTTCAAGGGCTCCGGGAATTATCCTGGCATTCTCGTCGATCGGCAGAACGCCGCCGCCTTTCACCCGGAACTGACCGTCCAGGTCCTTGGCGATCTGGGTGCCGGTGGTGCTGACCAGCTTGATCCGGTCGATCGCCTGCGGCGGCAGGTCCGGCGTTGCCGGATCGGCGATCATCACGTTGCCGTCCGGTGCGATCGTCACGTTTGAACCGGGCGGGACGGTGATCGGGCCGTTGTTGCCGATCACCGGCAGGCCGCTGCCGTTCTGGAGTACGCCGGATACGGTGATCGAAAGGTCGCCGCGCCGGGTATAGCTTTCCGTTCCGTCGGGAGCCTGTACCGCGAGCATGGCGCCGCCCTGCATGGCGATGTCGAGGGCATAACCGGTCTGGTTGATCTCGCCGTCCTTCATCGAGGCGCTCTTGACCTCGGTGCTGGACATGGCGCGCACGTCCAGTTGGGGGCCTTCCAGCGTCATCGGCGTGGCCTGAAGAACCTCTGCCTTGAAGCCGATGGTCTGGGCATTGGCCATGTTGCTGGCAATCACGCGCTGCTGGTTCAGCGAGGCGTTCATGCCCGAAACGGCGGTATAGATCAGACGGTCCATCGGTTAGCCCCCCAGCGTTATCCGTCAGGTCCGCAGGTTCATGATGGCCTGGGAGACCTGCGTCGCGGTGTCGATGGCCTTGGCATTGGCCTGGTAGTTGCGCTGCGCGGTGATCAGCGAGACCAGTTCCTCGGCGATATCGACGTTCGAGCGTTCCAGCGCGCCGGGGCGCAGGTCGCCGTAGCCGTTCGAACCGGGCTGGCCATAGGTCGCCGTGCCCGAGTTGCCGGTTGCGGTCCAGGTGGCATTGCCAAGCTGCTTGAGGCCGGTGGGGGCCACGAAGTTCGCCAGGCCGATCACGCCCAGGGTCTGGCTGGTGCCGTCGGTGAACGTGGCGACGATTTCGCCGCGCTGGCCGACCGACACGCCGGAATAGTCGGCGCCGGAAGCGTTGCTCGTCGGGAGCTGGATCGATTGCAGGGTCGTGCTGGAAATGGCACCGGCGGCATCGACCGGATAGACCTGCAGTTGCGCGCCCTGGTCATTGACGAGGAAACGATTGCCATCCGGATGGAAGTGGCCGTTGCGGGTGTACTGCGTTTCGCCCGAAAGCGGCGATACGACCGTGAAGAACCCTTCGCCGTTGACGAGCGCGTCCAGCGCGTTGCCGGTCTGCTCGACCGGGCCCAGCGAGAAGTCCTGCGTGATGTTGGCGACGTTCGAACCAACACCGTACGTGGTGGCGGGGTTCGAACTGGCCGAAGCCGCGATAATGTCGGAGAAGGCGGAGTTGCTCTTCTTGAAACCGTTGGTTTCCGAGTTGGCAATATTGTTCGAAATGACGCTGAGGTCGGTCTGGGCGCTCTTCAGGCCGCTGAGTGAAGTGTAGAATGACATCTGGTCTATACTCCTGGAAAGGGATCAGGCCTCTGCCTGGGTGCCGGTGGGTGCGGAAATCTTGTCGCCGAGTGCAGCGACGGCTTTCTGTGTTGCATTCTGGGCCGAGACGACGCTGTCGAGCTGCTCCGAAATCGTCTTGAGCGTGTCGCCCATTTCGGTTGAGCTGGAGAGCTGCGAGAACTGGGCCATCTGCGCGAGCATGTCTTTCTGATCGAGCGGGCTGGTCGGATCCTGCTGCTTCATCTGGGCGAGCATGAGCTTGAGGAAATCGCCCGAATTGAGCGCGCCAAGCCCGGATTTGGCTGTGGACGAGGCGTTCGTGGCCGCGCTTGCGGCGGTTGTTGCGGTTACGGTCATTTCATCCTCATCGTGTCGAGCATAAGCTGCTTGGCGGTGGACATGGCCTCGACCAGGTTCTGGTACTGGCGCGAGGCTTCGAGCATCTCGACCATCTCCGCGTTCTCATCGACGGGAGCGACCCAGACATCGCCGTTGGCATCGGCGAGCGGGTGATCGGGATTGTGCTGGCGCACGGCAGCGGCGTTTTCACGCACGACGCCCTGCACATCGACGGAGGCCAGACCGGTGGCGCGGTCGAGGTCTTCGGCAAAGACGGCGCGGATCGGCTTGTAGGCGGATTCCTCGCTGCCCGAGACGGTCCCGGCGTTTGCCAGATTGGAGGCGGCGGCGTTCATGCGCACGAGCTGGGCGGACATGCCGCGTTGGGCGAGGCTGAACAGGGTCATGGGCTGGCTGGACATCGTCAGTCTCCCTTCAGGGCGCGGGTAATGGTGTCCACGCGGCCGCGAATGAACTGGAGCGTGGCGGAATATCCCACTGCGTTCTCCGAGAAGGCGACCTGCTCGTTCTGGAGTTCGACCGTGTTGCCGTCGAGTGAGGGCATCACCGGTGTGCGATAAAGCGTCGCGCGGTCGGCGGCGGTCGAGACATCGGTCCCGCTCTCTGCGGCTTTCAGCGCGGCGGTGAAGTCTATGTCTTTCGCCTTGTAGCCGGGGGTGCCGGCATTGGCGATATTGGAGGCAAGCAGGCCCATGCGCTGGGAGCGCAATTCCAGAGCTGTGCCGTTGATTCCGAAAAGATCGGGCATTTCTCTCGCGTCCTACAAATTACCAGCCGACATAACAGCAAGGGGTGTGCCAAATTCAGGATTTGCGCGTTTTCGGGGCGTTTCGGGCGTTCGGGCCGGGGGCTGGCAGTCCGGACGGCAAGAGTTTGCCGGTCGGCGGCAAATATGCGCCTTCAAGGTACAAATCCGGCGGCACCTGCCGTTCTTTGTGTCGAAGGAGATTCTGCACCGATGCAGCCGGAGAACCTGTTCGACGCGACCAGCGCCCTGATCGTGGTGGGAGGAACGTGCCTGGCCACGGTCTTGCGGTGCGGGCTGGGCGACACCCGTGCGGCGCTTGAGGCGCTGTTCGCGCTGGGAACGAGGCGCTTCGATGCCGCAAAGCTGCGCGCCGAACTGGCGGTGCATGTCCGTGGGATGCAGAAGGACGGCGTGATCCGCACCGAGCCGCGTTTTTTTGGCGATGCCGAACTTGATGAAGCGACCGACGCGCTGATCGGAACCCGTTCCGTCGCGGGGCTCCACCAGACGCATCTGCAGCACAAGCGGGAACGGAACAAGCATTCCCTGAGGGCCGTGCGCACGCTCACCCAGGCGGCCGATCTGGCTCCGGTATTCGGTCTTGCCGGGACACTCGTCTCGCTGAGCCAGATGCCGGGCGGGGAAGGTGGCGGCGGCAATTTTACAGCAGCGATTTCGATGGCCGTGCTCACTACGCTTTACGGGCTGCTGCTGGGCAACCTCTTCTTTGCGCCGCTTGCACGCGCGGTCGCGCGCCGCGCTTCGGACGAGGAAAGGGCGCGGCAACGCGTGCTCGACTGGCTTGAGAAACAGGTTACCGAGGCTTTGCCTACCGCGCCGACGGCATCGGTGGTCAGGCACAAGGCGGTGGCAGGCCAGGCGCGATGAGTGCCCGTGCCGGGCAGAGCTGGCAGACCTCGCTGGCCGATCTGTCCCTGATTCTGTTCATGGCTACGGCCGCGGCGGTCAGCCACCAACCGGCGAAGCCGCCGAAGAGCCAGGCTTCCGCGGCGCCTTCGCCGCAGACCGAGCCGCTCTCGGTCTATGTCGCGGCGCCCGATGCGCCGCCGCTCGCGCAGTGGCTGCAGGAACAGGCGGCGGACCCGCGCCAGCAGCTGACCATTACCGCGCGCTATGGCGCGGGCGCACGGGCGCAGTCGCGCGCGCTGGCGGAAGCGATGCAATTGCTGAAGGAAGCCGGGACGCAGGGCCGCGCCGCGCGGATCGTTGTGGAACCGGGCGACGGATCTGTCCGCGCGGTGCTCGCTTACGATTCTCCGCATGAAGGCAAGTCCCGAGGGCAATAGAAATATTAGAATGGCACAGGAATTGCTTGGATTTCAGAAAGTCCAATTGACGGGAAATTCATGCCATGTCTCCCAGCCTCGTACTCCTTGCCGCCGCAGTGGCGTCCGGAGGTTTTGCCGACCTCGACGCGGTCGATCGCCAGGTTGCCGCGTTCACCGGCGCGGCGGTTGGCGAGGTCGGTGGAGCCCTGACGCCGGTTGATCGGCGCTTGCGCCTGCAGCCATGCCGGAGCGGCATAGCCCTGTCGTGGCGCACCACGTTGCAGCAGAGCGTCGTGGTGCAATGTGGGGATATCAACGGCTGGCGCCTGTTTGTGCCGGTCCGTCGTCCCGCCCCGGTTGCTGCTGCCGCGCCGGTGCATGTGCCCGATGCGGTCAACCGCGGCGATGCCGTGGCGATCTCCGTCACCGGCGACGGGTTTACAGTTTCTCAACCAGGCGAAGCTATGGAATCCGGGCCGGTCGGCGCATGGATACGCGTCAGGCCGGTTTCCTCCGGGCGGGGCCGCGTAGAACCCATGCGGGCTCGTATCGAACGCCCCGGACTGGTGACTTTGCCGCTGCCGTAAGGCGGCGGATTTTTATTGTCTGCCACAGAATGGCAGTTTTTTGCCGTCCCCATTAAAAAGTTCTGTACAGTGCCGTTCTCTAGGTCAGGAACTTTTAAGGAGCGGCATCATGCCACCTATCGAAGTGGGACCTGCACGCGCTGCCAGCGCGATTGATGCAAGGTTAGCCCGCGCGGCGGGCGGTGAAGCATTGCCCGGTGCGAACGGGGCTGCTGCCAACCGCGCTACGAGTAAGAACACGAGCAAGACTGCCAGCACGGCGGTGGAAACCTCCGACGCGCTCAATCCGGGCACGGCGCCGGTCGATACCGATCGTGTCAAGGCTATCCGCGACGCGGTGGAATCCGGATCGTATCCGCTGATTCCGGCCAAGATTGCGGATGCCATGATCGCAGCCGGCGTCATGCTGAGGAGCCCGAAATAATGACCTCTTCCGATCTTCGCAATACTTTGCGGCAGATGCTTGCCGTTCTGGAAGAAGAACGGCAGGCGCTTGCCGGACTGGACCTCGACGCGATCGTCGGCGCGTCCAACGACAAGGACCGTCTGTGCGGCTCGCTCGAAACCGTCGAGGCCGGGCAGATCGACGAGGAGTGCCGCGGGATGCTCGATACCGCGCGGCGTCTGAACGAGGTAAATCGCCAAGTTCGCAACATTATCGCGGCCAATGTCTCGCGTCGTCTCGATGCCATGATGGGTGGTCCGCAACTCTATCGCGCGGGCGCGACTTATGCCGTCGCGGGCAGCCGGGCCTGACGCTGTAAGGGTTTGGCACGCCCCTTGCTTAAACAGGTTCCGGTAATTTTTGTGCCGGGAGCTGGAATTGAGCGAGGGACAAGTCTTCAACGGGATTGGTGGAGCCGCTGCGGCCGGGGGGACGCAGACGCGTGCCGCCATCGCGCGTGCATCCGAAAAGACCGGTATCGATTTCCAGTACCTGCTCGCGCAGGCGAAGTTGGAATCGAGCCTTGATCCCAAAGCCCGGGCCTCCACGTCGAGTGCGGCCGGGCTCTATCAGTTTACACAGGGAACCTGGCTGGAAACGCTGGGACGCCATGGCACCGAACACGGCATGGCCTGGGTCAACGATGTGATCCAGGGCGGCCGGATCAGCGATCCGGGCACGCGTGCGCAAGTCATGGGCATGCGCTACAACCCCGATGTCTCGGCGATGATGGCGGCGGAACTGGCTGGCGACAACAAGGCCGAACTGACCACGCAACTGGGCCGGGAGCCCGACGCGGCCGAACTCTACATGGCGCATTTCCTCGGGATATCCGGGGCGAGCAAGTTCCTCTCCGCGCTCAAGACCGATCCGTCGCAGAGCGCTGCGGCGCTTCTGCCCAAGGCGGCAGCGGCCAATCACGGCATTTTCTATTCCGGCGGCAACCCGCGCAGCGTGGGCGGCATGATGGATTTCATGCGTGGCAAGGTCGCGAATGCGATGGAAGGCGGCAATGCCTCTTACTGGGCGAGCGTCAGCCCTGCGCAAAGTCCGGCGCCGATCGCTGTCAATGAAACCGCCAGCGGAGCGACCATGGCGCAGGCCGGCGCGAACTGGCAGCCGCCGATGGGCCCGATCGCCCGCGAATTCCATACAGGGACGGGCGCCATGCCGCAGGCGCCGAAAGTGGCAACGCGCTCGATGGCGGAAACGCTGCAAGGCGCGTTCGGCACGACCTCAGGCGCTGTTCCCGCGCAAGTGCGTGACGCTTACGCCAAGCTGGCGAGGTTCAACCTGTGAACCTGTTCAACCGCATAAGCGACCCTGGCGCCATCGCGTTGCCGGCGGGCATTCTGGTCCTCATCGTCCTGATGATCGTGCCGGTGCCGGCCTTCGTGCTGGACGTCTCGTTCGTCATGAACATCGCGCTTTCGGTCGCGGTGCTGATGGCGGCGATGAACGCGGAAAAGCCGCTGGACTTCTCCTCGTTCCCATCCGTCCTGCTGTTCGCGACGCTGCTGCGCCTCGCGCTCAACGTGGCTTCGACCCGCGTCGTGCTGGTCCATGGTCATGAAGGCGGCGAGGCCGCCGGTAAAGTCATCGAATCCTTTGGCGAGTTCCTGATCGGCGGCAATTTCGCCGTGGGCATCTTCGTCTTTCTGATTCTCGTCATCATCAACCTGGTCGTGGTCACAAAGGGTGCGGGCCGCGTGTCGGAAGTGTCCGCGCGCTTCACTCTTGATGCCTTGCCGGGCAAGCAGATGGCGATCGACGCGGACCTTGCCGCTGGCCTGATGACGGCCGACGAAGCCAAGGCCCGCCGGCGCGAAGTTTCGACCGAGGCGGATTTCTACGGCTCGATGGACGGTTCGTCCAAGTTCGTGAAGGGCGATGCCATCGCCGCCCTGCTGATCCTGGGTGTCAACATCATCGCGGGCTTCTGCCTCGGCATGATCAGCCACGGCCTTTCCGCCGGGGACGCCGCGCAGACCTATATCACGCTGGCCATCGGTGACGCGCTGGTGGCGCAGGTGCCCTCGCTGCTGCTTTCGATTGCCGCTGCCGTCATCGTCACTCGCGTGTCCGACAGCCGCGACCTTGCCGGTCAGATCGGCGGCCAGTTTGCCGCCCCCGGCACCTGGTTGCCGGTGGCCGTCGTGCTGGGCGCGATCGGCATGATCCCGGCAATGCCGCAGACCGTGTTCCTGCCCGCATCGGGCCTTGCCTTCTGGCTGTGGAACATCCTGCGCAAGCGCGCCGCGAAAGCCGCCATTCCGGTGGAGGAACCCGAACCCGAAGTCGATCCTGCCAGGATCGAACTGGAGGAAGTGTCCGATCACACGCTCGTCACGATCGAGCTGGGCTATGGTCTTGTGCAACTGGTCGACGAACGGCGCGGTTCGCCGCTGGTCACCCGGGTTACCGGCGTGCGCAAGCAGCTCAGCCAGGCGTTCGGTTTCATTGTGCCGCAGTTCCGCGTTCGCGACGCACTCGACATGCCGCCCTATGAATACCGCGTCGTGCTTGGCGGCGTGAACCTTGGCGGCAGCACGATCCGTCCAGACAAGGTGCTGGCGATCGATACCGGCGAAGTGCGCACCGATCACACCATTCGGGGTGAAGCTGCGCGCGATCCCAGCTTTGGTTGTCCGGCGCTGTGGATCGATCCCGCCGCGCGCGATCATGCGACGGCGGAAGGCTTCCTGACCGTCGATCCCGGCACTGTCATCGCCACGCATCTCAACCAGCTTCTGGCCGAACGCCCGGAAGATCTGCTCGGCCCCGATCAGGTCAAGGCGCTGCTGGAATCGCTCAAGGAGACTTCGGCAGGCCTTGTCGAGACCATCCATCCGCAGCCGCTTTCGCTGGCCGCGCTTACGCGGGTACTGCGCGGGCTGCTGGAAGATCACATTCCGATCACGCATCCGTTGCCGATCCTTGCCAGCCTGTCCCGCGCCGTGCAGCAGACCACCGAGCACGACAGGCTGATCGAGCTGGTTCGGGCCGATCTCGGCGGGCTTATTGTCGGTCGGATCTGTCCGCCCAACGCGCGGCTGGCCGTGGTCACGCTCGATGCCGGTCTCGAAGGTGCGATCGTGCAGGGCATGCGCGATCCGGTGACCGGCCAGCCGGTGATCGAGCCGGACCTAGCCCGCATGATCGGCGAGCGTATTTCCGATCTTTCCGAGGCACGCGGTCCCGGCGCGGTTCCGCTGACACTGGTCGTCCAGCCGGCGGCGCGCCGGGCGCTGTCCGCCCTGCTGCGGCTGCGTGCGCCCTCGTGCCTTGTCATCTCGATTGCCGAACTGCCGCCGACGCAGCCGATCGAGGTTGTTGACGTCATCGGTGCGGCACCCCCGGTCAATCAGCAGCCGGGTCTGATGCACGCCGAATCCACCAGAAACGATTATCAAGACCAAGCAGAGAGCATGGCCGCATGAAACAAGATCAAGGCGCATTCACCACCGCGCAAGCCTCTCCTGTTCCCGCCGCCCGTCCCAATCGTGTCGCAGGGGCTTATCAGGGCAAGGTAGCCGGGGCCTATCAGGGCGATGTTGCCGACCGTGTCCGGCGTTTTTTGCCGATGGTACGGCGTCTGGCCTGGCATGTTCACGGCACAGGCAGGCCGGGCATCGAGCTGGAAGATCTTATCCAGGCGGGCCTCGTCGCGCTGACCGAATGCGCGCAGAAGCATTCCGGGCCGACCGAGGACGGCTTTGCCGCTTATGCCAAGATGCGCGTGCGCGGCGCGATGGTCGATCTTATCCGTCGCACCATACCGATGTCGCGCGGGGCCAACGAACGCCGCCGTCAGCTGGCGGAGAAGGAATCGGAGCTGCGCGGCGAACTCGGCCGCGATCCGCATCCGCAGGAACTGGCCGATGCCATGGGCATGGCGCCGCAGGATCTGGCCGCCTTGCGCAATGCCAGCCAGCCGCTGCGCTTCGATTCCATCGACGAGGTCTATTCCGACCAGAACGCGGCTTTTGCCGACGAGATGCCCGACAGTTTCTCGATCATGGCTGACGAGGAGCTGCGCGGCGCGGTGATCGATGCGATCACAGAACTGCCCGAGCGGCTCAAGCTGGTGGTTCAGCTCTACTTCGTGGAAGAGATGAACCTGGCCGAGATCGCGGAAGTGCTGCAGGTTTCGATCCCGCGCGTGCACCAGCTCAAGGCGCAGGCGCTGGGCAAGCTGCGCGAAAGTCTGGAAGGGGTGGCGGACATTCTGTGAATGCACGGCCGTTCAGGGGTTATAAATTTGTAATGCTGTTCATCGACGATATTGTTCGGCTCGTCGATTAAACCTCTGTTCAGTTTCGGCGGGCTCTACCCGTTGGCGATCCAGTGAGGGGGGCATCGGTCTCCCGTCCCATGAGATTGCCCGGGAGCCTCATCGACATGATCCAGCACGGCAGACTGAAGCGTGCGGCCCTTTTCGCCGCGCCCCTGCTCGCCCTAGCCATCCCCGCCCAGGCCGCCTTTGCGGCTGATGCTGCAGCTGAGAGCGCGTCTGCCGCCGTTCATGTGCCGGTGGAGTATCACAAGCTGGCCAATGGGCTGAAAGTGGTGATCTCGCCCGATCACTCGGTGCCTACGACCACGATCGGCGTCTATTACGGCATCGGCTTTCGTATCGAACCCAGGGACCGCACCGGCTTCGCCCACCTGTTCGAACATATGATGTTCCAGGGCTCGCAGAATCTGGGCAAGGCCGAGTTCATCGCTCTTGTCAACAAGAACGGCGGCGTGCTGAACGGATCGACCCGGTTCGATTTCACCAACTACTACGAAGTCGTCCCCAGCAATACGACCGAGACGTTCCTGTGGGCCGAAGCCGACCGGATGAAGGGATTGGATATCACCCAGGCCAATCTCACCAACCAGCAGGCGGTGGTGAAGAACGAGGTCAAGGTCAACGTCCTCAACCAGCCCTACGGCGGCTTCCCCTGGCTCGACCTGCCGCAGCTGGCCAAT
>JARROF010000037.1:0-18580 GCA_037384205.1 Novosphingobium sp.
GCCGCGACTGGCTTCCCGAACCTCAGTGGATCAGTGGCGGGGACGCCTTTGAGATACTGCGACTGCAGGTGTTCCGCTTCGCCATCGCTACAGCACGGGCGGAGCGTGACGTCTGCGCGGACCTGCGCGGCGCGCTGGTCACACCCAAAGTCGTTCACCGCGCCGCGATCACGACGCCGAAGGAAGCTGGCGCCCTCTTGCGCTCGATCGAGGATTACGAGGGAGACGCGCAGACCCGGATCGCCATTTCCACAGGTCTTGGTATAAGCACGGCCAGCAGATTATAATTTCGTACCCGATTGCAGGTATCGTTTTCGCCATTCGCCGGGGGACAGGCCCAGTTGCCGGACGAACGCTTTGTGGAATCCATAGGACGTGGCGTACCCCAGGGCGTCGGACACCTCTTTCAAAGCCATCCCGCGCAGGATTGCTTCAGTCGCCCATTGGATGCGCACACCCTCAACATAGGCCATTGCCGAATGGCCGACGAGGCGCGAGAACTGGGCGGAAAACTGTGAGCGCGACAGCCCGGCTTCGCGTGCCAGCGCTTCGAGCGTCCATCGCCGCTGCGGATCGTGATGTAACGCCGTCATCGCCGCAGCAATGGACGGCGAGCCCAGGCCATTCAGCCAGCCGGAAGTCCCCACAGGACGCTTGACTACAACCGTCCGCAGCAACTCTATCAAAATCAATTCCGCCATGCGATGTCCCGCAGCTGCATAGCCGCTCGGCCGCGCTTCGATCTCACTGGCAACGAATTGGCGGATCACGGTGATCAGTGCGGTGAATTCGATGTCCTTTGCACCGAGGTGAAAAATCGGCGGGAGGCAATTGACGAGATTTTCCTGATAGCCGCTGTTTGCCTTGAACATCATCGTCAAAATCTGCGTGTCGGGCGGCAACTCGGAATTGGCGCGATCGTTCAGCACCACGGCTTCGACAAGAGGGTGAGCAGGGTCCCATAAAGGAATCCCCGCCCGTTTGACGACATCCGCGAACGGTACGGCCGGTATTTCCGGCGACGAGCAAAGTTTGTGCTCGTGCCAGCGCGGCAGCATCAGCATATCGCCTTCGCGCAGATGGACCGCCCCCATTTCACCGGAAGGGCAGAACCAGCATTCGCCGGTCAGCACGAAATACGTCGTTATCGCCATTCTGTCCGGAATATCGACAGACCAGGGGGCGCTTGCATCATACCGGGCCAGCATCGAACTCGAAAGCCGCATCTGCGACAATGTCAGGCTGAGCATATCCATGAATCGGATGATAATAGCCAATTTCATACAAAACCATAGCTTTTCGCCTGAAATGAGTGCGGTAATCTTGAAGGACAAAATACTAGAGAGGACTGATTCAATGCCCGAGGTAAAGGGAAACTATCTGCGGAATGCCTGGTATGCGGCCGCGTGGTCCGACGAGATCGGCAGGGAGCCGCTGGCCCGCACGTTCCTCGATGAACCGGTTGTGCTCTTTCGCGACACGGACGGGGCGCCCGTCGCACTGACCGATCGTTGCCCCCATCGATTTGCGCCCCTCTCAAAGGGAAAGCTTGTCGGCGACGCCATCGAATGCCCCTATCACGGGTTGCGGTTCGGCAGCGATGGCGGCTGTGTCTACAATTACCACGGGCCGGTCCCCAAGGCCGCCTCGGTTGACTGCCACCCTGTCATGGAGCGTTATGGCCTGGCATGGATCTGGATGGGCGACGCAGAACAGGCGCATGAAGACAAGTTGCCCGATTTCGGCACCTTCTGCACGGATGACGACTTTGCCGTCGCACGCGGCTATCTCTACGTGGCGGGCAATTACCAGCTTGCGGTCGATAACCTGCTGGATCTGACCCACGCCCAGTTTCTGCATCCGGCTTTGGGTAATGCCAACTCCAGCGAGCATTCCACCTTTACGATGAAGAGCAAGGGCTCGACCGTCTGGGCCAAATATATGTTCAGCGGAGAACCCGTCACACCCTTTACCAAGATGGTGTGGGACAGCCCGTCGGAAACCTGCGACCGGTCGGCAAGCATGCGCTGGGAGGCTCCCAGCAACCTGCTGCTCGAAGTCGCCGTGATGGAGTGCGGGGGTTCCTCCGATGACGGAGCGATTTTGATTCCCTCCACCCATTTTCTGACCCCCGAGACGAGCAAGACCGCCCATTATTTCTGGATGAACGCGCGCAATGCCCGGATTGAGGACGAAGCGCTCACCGAAATGTTCCGGCAAGCGACGGACAGTGCTTTCCGGTTCGAGGATGAACCGATGATCGCCCTCGTCCAGGGCCGGATGGGCGACAGCGACTTTGACGACCTGAAGCCCGTGTTCCTGACCACCGACCGTGCGGCCGGCAAGGCCCGGCAGATCCTCAAACAACTCATCGAAGCCGAGCGTTCCCCGGTGACTCCCGAACTGAAAGACGTGAAAACGGGTACTTGAAGCTCGGTGGATGCAGGGCCAGGCGTGAGGCATAGCTCGCCAACCGACGCGATCATAAGGGGCGATAATTCGCCGCCGAAGGACTGGCAGTAGGTGCTTGTTCGCGCATGGAAAGTGGCGCAGAGGCCTCGAAGAGTTCCCCCGGTCATGATTACGATGATTGATCCAGAGGTCAGCTACCACGGGCGCGCCATGCAATGGCCCGTCTGACAAACACTATGGTGTAACCTTTAGACGGATGCAGCTTTAGGCGCTTTCCCACCATTCGGGGGCGCTATCGCTATGCTTGCGACCACAGCCGTCCTCCAGGTCTGCCGGCGCAACCTGGCGGGGCAGGGGGCTGTCACGGTGATCCAGAATTGGTGGAAACCGCTTCAGCGCGACCAGCGCGCCAACATCTCGTCGTACGACAGTACGGAACCGGCCCCGATCGACGAGGGCGTGCTGGACATTCGCGGGGCAGGCGACGGCTGAACAACGCCCGCTCGCTCGGCGAAAGTATGGCGCGCAACATTGTGCGGATGGCGAGCCGCCTCGTCCCAGTTCAATACCGGCGTCACGCAGGCGTCGGTGCCGTCGAACACCTGCGCCCATTCATCGCGCGTACGCTGTGCGATGCGGTCGGCGAACAGCGCGGCCATTTCCGGCCAGCGATCGCGGTCCTGTTGCGGCATGTCTTCCGGCAAACCAAGGCCGCGAAGAAACGCACGGAAGAATACCGGTTCAATCGGGCCGATGGCGATATATTCGCCATCGGCGCATTGGTAGCAGCGATAATAGGGCGTGCCGCCGTCGATCAGATTCGCTCCGCGCTGATCGCTCCACACGCCGCTCGCACGCCATGCGTGGAAGATTGCAGTCATCATGGCAACACCGTCGACCATCGCGGCATCGACGACCTGCCCTTTGCCGCTGGTGCGGGCACTGACCAGCGCCGCGAGCACGCCGGTGAGCAGAAACATCGATCCGCCCCCATAGTCGCCGATCAGGTTGAGCGGCACGGGCGGCGGCGAACCGGGAGAACCGATGGCCCACAATGCCCCGGTGAGCGCGAGATAGTTGATATCGTGCCCGGCCTGCTGGGCAAGCGGCCCATTCTGCCCCCATCCGGTCATGCGCCCATAGACGAGCGCCGGATTGGCTTCGAGACAGGCATCGGGCCCGAGGCCGAGCCGCTCCATGACACCGGGCCGCATCCCCTCAAGCACGATGTGCGTGCGCGAGACAAGTGCGAGCGCCTGATCGCGCTGGGCCTTGAGATCAAGCTCGATGGTCTGGCGTCCGCGGTGAAGGATCGAGCCGCCGACGTCATCCCACGGATCATCGGCGCGCTTTGGACGGGCGATGCGGACGACCTCGGCCCCCATGTCCGCCAACATCGTCGCCGCGAACGGCACCGGGCCTATCGCATCGAATTCAACGACGCGCACGCCGGCCAGGGCCCCTTGTTCCATCATGTCGAAACCTTCTCCATCAATCCTGCGTCAGGTGCGCGATCGAAACGGTCGCATTCGATCTCTCCGATCGTGATCACGACGTCCCGCGCCGGAACGCTGGCACGAAACACGTGGCAGCCATCGCCGGACGCCCATGTCTCGGTCAGTATCGCATCGCCCGGCCACACCGGCGCCGTGAAGCGGAAACGCAACGCCGAAAGGCGCGCCGGATCGTTGCCGCAACACAGGCGCACGAGCGCGCGGCCAACAACGCCTGCGGTGGCAAGGCCGTGCAGGATCGGCTTGGCAAGGCCAGCCTTGGCTGCTGCGCGCGGATCGACGTGCAGAGGGTTGTAATCGCCCGAGAGCCGGTAGATCAGCGCCTGATTGATGGCGGTGGGCAGCAGCAGAGAGCCGTCTGCCGGGCGTTGCGGCAGGTCGAGCGCCGCTCCTCCTACCGGAGAGTTGGTGCCTCCGAAACCGCCTGCCCCTTGCAGCACCCATATCTCATCGAGCGTGGCGACGATTTCTCCCGATGGGACATCGGTGAGTTCGCGGTTGATCTGAAGCAGGGCGGGCCGGCCCGCCCCCTTGTCACTAACCGCGTCTATCGTCGTCCGGCCGACAACTTCACCTTGCACATCGAGCGGCCGATGCAGCCGCACGGACTGTTCTCCATGCAGGACACAGGCCGGGTCTATTCCTGTTTCGGGGTCCATCGCCCAGAAACCGGGAGATCCAAGGACAAACGCCATCGTCGGAAGGACTTGCAGTCCATTCTCGTAGACGAAACCCAACTCGTCAAAATCCGCCAGGCCCGCACCCACGCCCAGCGCGTAAAGTATCACGTCCGTCGGACCGTAAACCTGCCGAACCTCGGGCACGCGATAGGCCTGTAACTTCTCTATATCCACGGGCTGGGACATTATCGCGCGCCCAGCTTGCGTTCGTCCAGGCCAAGTCCGCGACCGATAATCTCTTTCATGATCTCGCTTGTCCCGGCAAAAATCCGGCTGACGCGCGCATCTGTGTACAGGCGGCTGATCCGGTATTCTTCCATATAACCGGCGCCGCCATGCAACTGAACGCACTCGTCCATCACCTGAGCTTCCACCTCGCTCGCGTGGAGCTTGCACTTCGCGGCATCGTCACCGCTGAGTTCGCCGGCGTTGAGGAGCAGCACGCACTGATCGATGAACGTCTGGGCGACGTCGAGTTTCGTGCGCATTTCGGCCATCTTGAAGCGGCTGTTCTGGAAGGCCCCGATGGGCCGCCCGAACGCTTTGCGCTCGGTCACATAATCGAGCGTAAGGTCGAACGCGACTTGCGCGGTCGCCATGAAACCGATGGCCGCGACCAATCGCTCCTGCGCCAGCAGGCGCGTGAGGTACTGGAATCCCTTGCCAGCCTCACCGATCAGATTGCGGGCAGGAACAACGACATCGTCGAAGAAGAGTTCTGCGGTATCCTGCGACTTAAGGCCCATCTTCGCGAGCTTGCGGCCACGTTCGAAGCCCTTCATCCCCCGTTCGACGATGAACAGGCTAATGCCATGGGGCTTATCGGGATCGGTCCGCGCAGCTACGATGACCACGTCGGCAAGAATGCCGTTCGAGATATAGGTCTTCGCGCCGTTGAGCACCCAGTCATCGCCGCGCTGCACCGCGGTTGTCCGCATCCCGGCCAGATCGCTGCCGGCCGAGGGTTCGGTCATCGCAACGGCGAGGATGGTCTCGCCGCTGACCACGCCCGGCATCAGGCGATCCTTCTGCTCGTCATTGCCGAGCTTGGCGATGTACGGCGCGACCAGATTGCTGTGCAGATTGATGTAGAAGCCGATATCGCCGTGACGCATGTTCTCTTCGACGATGATCTGCTCGAAACGAAAATCGTCGACGCCCGCGCCGCCGTATTTCTCGTCCGCCCAGGTGCACAGCAACCCGGCCTGACCAGCCTTGGCATAGACCTCGCGATCCACGATGCCCGCTTCACGCCAGCGCTCGGCATGGGGCGCGACCTCGGCCAGCATGAAGGCGCGGACGCTATCGCGAAACTGCTCATGCTCGGTCTCGAAGATCAAACGGCGCATGATACGAACTCCGGGGTTGTGAAGCGACCTACCTGACTGAATGAAAACAACTTATCCAACCTGTTCCACATAGCGCGCACGGAGCGCTTTCTTGTCGAGCTTTCCAACGCTGGTCTTTTCAAGCTCGTCGACGAGCTTGATATGCTCCGGCACGCCGTAGCGAGGAATGACGCCTGCGGCTGCGGCTGCCGCCAGCGCAGAGCGGATCTTTTCGACATCGAGATCGTAGCCGTCGCGCGCGACGACCAGCGCCAGCGGGCGTTCGACCCAGCGGGCATCGGGCATGGCGATCACCGCGCTTTCGGCGACCCCTTCGACTTGCGAGATCAGGCTTTCCAGCAAGAGCGACGACAGCCATTCGCCGCCGGTCTTGATCACATCCTTGACCCGGTCCGTGATGCGCAAAGCGCCGTCTGCGCCAAACTTGCCGATGTCGCCCGAATGCAGCCAGCCGCCGCGCCACAGCTCCTCCGACGCCTCTTCGTTGCGCCAGTAGCCAGGAGTAAGCCAAGGACCTCGGAAAACGACTTCACCTTCTTCACCCTCGGCAGTCGGGGTGAGATCGGGCGCTGCCGTCCGCACGTTGCACAGAAGGATCGGCCGCCCGGGCCGGGTGCGCAGTTGCAGCTGCTCTTCAAGCGGGGCGGCGACTTCGGTCGCGGTCAGGTGGTTGATGGTCTGCACTGCGCAGGCCTCGGACATGCCGTAGCCGCTGAAGATGTCGATACCCTGTTCGAGCGCGGCACGGGCGAGGCCTTCCGGCAGCGCGCCCCCGCCGATCAGCATCTTCTTGCCCGAAAGATCGACCTGCCGGACCTTGGCCTCATCCAGCAGCATGCGCAAAACCGAAGCGACGCAGTGGGAGAAGGTGACGCCCTCTTCCTCGATCAGCCTGAGCAGAACGTCGGTCTTGTAGCGCCCCGGATAGACCTGCTTGGCCCCCAGCAGCGTCACGGCATAGGGAAAGCCCCAGGCGTGGGCGTGGAACAGCGGCGTGATCGGCATGTACACGTCGTCTGCATCGAAGCGGCCTTGCGCGGGCGCCGTGCCGAATGTCGCGAGCACCGACATCGTGTGCAGGAACAGCTGGCGGTGCGAGTAGTACACGCCCTTAGGATTGCCGGTGGTGCCCGATGTGTAGAACATCGTGGCCCGCGAGCGTTCGTCGATGTCGGGGTAATCGAATTCCGGCGCGGCGGCCTCGGTGATGGCATAGAATTCGGCCATCTCGACGCCCGGCGGCGGTACGAAATCCCCGGCATCGCCAGCGACGATGATCCTTTTGAGATCGAGTTCGGGCGCACCGGCCGCAAGCAGCGGCAGGAAATCGGGATGGGTGATGACCGTCGTCGCCCCGGCATGATCGATCGTGTAGCGCACCTGATCGCGCGACAGGCGGATATTGACGGTCATAAGGACGCAGCCCATCGACGGAATGGCATAAAAGCATTCCAGATATCGATGGGTGTCCCAGTCCAGCACGGCGACGGTCTCGCCTTGCTTCACACCGCACGCCGTCAGCGCTCCCGCCAGGCGGGCAACCCGCTCCTCGAATTGCGGATAGGTGAAGCGCAACCCGCTCGCATCCACGATCTCACCGGCAACGGTCGACCTGTTGGCGGTAGGCATGAGATGGCGGATAATTAACGGATAATCCCCGTTCGGCATCTCACCACTGATCATGACTCTCCCCTTCCGCATTTCTGTCATTTCGGACGTTATTGGCTTCTAGCTGTCAGCGGACGCAAGGCGACCTTCTGAAGCGGTCTCGTCCTGTCCGGCCCCAGCATAGAACGGCGTCCCTTTGCTCGCCCTATCGCGCAGCGATTGGGGAGGAGAGAAACGCGGGCCATAGAGCTGGGCGAGCCGGTCGGCTTCGCGCTCGAACGCAGGCAAACCTACCGTATCGATGTAGCTGATCGTGCCGCCGGTCCAGAGCGGGAAGCCCCAGCCATAGACCGAGCCGAGATCGGCATCTTCCTTGGTCTCGAGCACGCCCTCCTCCAGGCAGCGGACGGTTTCGATCGCCTGCGTGTAGAGGAAACGCGCCTTCAGATCCTCGATGTTCCAGTCATCGTTCTCTGGAAAATGGTCGGACAGCCCCTTCCAGAGCTGCTTTTTGCCGCCCTCGAGATACTCGTAGAAACCGCCGCCCGCCTTGCGGCCGCCGCGGCCGATCTCGTCGCGCATCCGGCGCAGCGTCTGAACGCCGGCGGGGACAAGATATTTGGAACCTTCCTGCTCGATCGCCTGATCGACGATCATCAGCGGCAGATCGAAGCTCAGCTCGTCGAGCAGGACGAGCGGGCCGACGGGCATGCCAATGGCCTTCGCCGCATTCTCGATCACGGCAGGCGGCACGCCCTCGCCCAGCATCGCGGCGCCTTCATGGATCATCGTCTGGAAGACGCGGCTGGTGTAGAAGCCGCGGCTGTCGTTGACGACGATCGGCGTCTTGCGCAGCTGCGCCACGAAATCGAGCGCCTTCGCAAGCGTTTCGGGCGAGGTCTGGCGGCCCATGATGACTTCGACCAGGCTCATCCGGTCGACCGGGGAAAAGAAGTGGACGCCGATGAACTGATCGGGCCGCTTGGAGGCTTTGGCCAGCTCGCTGATCGGCAAAGTGGAGGTGTTGGAACCGAACACCGCACTCTCGGGAATGACAGCTTCGGCCTTCGCAGTGGTCTCCGCCTTGATGGCCAGGTCTTCGAAAACGGCCTCGACAATCATGTCGCAGCCCTCGAGCGCGGCAAAGTCGTCGGTCGCCGTGATCCGCGCGAGGATGGCTTCAGCGTCAGCCTCGGTCATCTTGCCCGAAGCGATCAGCTTCTGCGTCACCTTCGCCGAATATTGCCGCCCCTTCTCCGCCGTCGGTACGTCGCGATCAAGCAGGACGACCTCGATGCCAGCCTTCGCCGACACATAGGCGATGCCTGCGCCCATCATGCCCGCGCCGAGCACGCCGACCTTGCTGACTTTCGATTTCGGCACGCCTGCCGGGCGCCGCGCACCCTTCTCGGCCGCCTTGCGGCTGATGAAGCTGGTGCGGATGATGTTGCGCGCCACCGGGCTGCCCAGCAGCTGCGCGAAATACTTGCTTTCGACCGACAGTGCCTTGTCCATCGGCAGCTGGGCGCCTTCGTACACCGTGGAGAGGATCGCCGCCGCCGCAGGCTGATTGTAGCCGGCCTGTTTCGCCACTTGGGCCGCAGCCATCGAATAGTGCGCGGCGTCCGCCGGAACCAGTATGCCCAGCTTCTGCGGCGCCTGCGCGCCCTTGACGTCCCAGGGCTTGACCGGATCGGGGTTCGTCGCCAGCCAGGCCTTCGCGCTGCTGACGGCTTCGTCGGCAGGCACGATCTCGTCGATGATCTTCAAGGCCAGCGCTTCCTTTGCGCCAAGCTGCCGGCCAGACAACAAAAGATCCAGCGCCGCCTTCACGCCCGCAATGCGCAGCAGGCGCTGCGTTCCGCCTGCTCCGGGCAGCAGTCCGACATTGACCTCGGGCAGCCCCACGCCTGTGCCGGGACGATCCACCGCAATCCGGCGATGGCAGGCCAGCGCCAGTTCGAGCCCGCCGCCAAGGGCCAATCCGTCGATGATCGCGACCCACGGCTTGCCCGAGCGCTCGATCGCCCGAAGCATCCCCGACACCCTTTGCGAAAATTCGAAATGGTCGCGCTTGGTGAGCTGGTCATAGGCACCGACCAGGAATTTGAGATCGGCACCCGCCATGAACGCCGGCTTGGCGGAGGACAGGATCACGCCCTTCACACTCTCATCGGCGGTGAGGCTCGCGATCGCCTCTTCCATCTCGCCGGTAAAATCCAGCGAAATGACGTTCATGGGGGCATCGGCATTATCGAGGACGAGCGTGGCTACGCCGTTGGCGCCCTTTAAGATGTTCAGATGTCGCATGTTCTTACCATTTGCTCCGATGGCGCGGTCAAACGCGCTCGATGATGGTGGCCGTTCCCAGGCCATTTGCCGCGCACAGCGACACGAGGGCGGTGTTGAGATCACGCCGCTCGAGTTCGTCGAGGACTGTGCCCAGGATCATCGCCCCGGTTGCGCCCATCGGGTGCCCCATGGCGATCGCACCGCCGTTCACGTTGATCTTGTCATGCGGGATATCGAGCGTGCGCATGTAGCGCAGCATCATGCTCGCAAAGGCTTCGTTCAGCTCGAAAAGGTCGATATCGTCCTTGGACATGCCTGCGATGGACAGTGCCTTTTCGGTGACGGCCGCCGGCGCGGTGAGCATGATCGTCGGCTCGGAGCCGATGCTGGCATAGCTGCGGATTTTGGCGCGCGGCTTGAGCCCGGCGCTCTTGCCGAAAGCCTCGGAGCCGACGAGAACCACGCCGGAACCGTCGACAATTCCCGAACTGTTGCCGCCGTGGTGAACATAGCTGAGCTGTTCGACCTGGGGATAGCGATCCTTGACCACGGCTTCGAAGCCCGCCTTGCCGAACCCTTCGAACGCGGGCTTGAGCTTGGCGAGTTGTTCCAGCGTGGTGCCGGGCCGGATGAGTTCGTCGCGGTCCAGCAGCACCTCGCCAATAGCATCGCGCACCGGCACGATCGCGCCGCCGAAACGGCCTTCGGCCCAACTCTCCGCTGCGCGCCGCTGGCTCTCGATCGCATAGCTGTCGACGTCCTCACGCGTGTAGCCATCGAGCGTTGCGATCAGATCGGCGCCAATGCCCTGCGGCGCATAATGATTGCTCAAGGTGATCGCCGGATCGGCCGCCCATGGGCCGCTGTCATAGCCCAGCTTCGTCCGGCTCATCGCCTCGACGCCGCCCCCGATACCGCCCTTGATCATACCGGCCATCACCTGAGCCGCGATCAGATTCACGGCATCAAGCGCCGAGGCACAGAAACGATTGACCTGCTGGCCGCCCACGGTCTGCGCATAGCCGGCATTCAGAACCGCCGCGCGCGCCAGCACGCCGCCCTGCTCTCCCACCGGCTGCGCGCTGCCAAGAATAACGTCGTCCAGCAGCGCCGTATCAAGCTCGTTGCGATCGCGAATCGCTTCCAGAACCTGGGTCGCCAAGCCGACCGAGGTGACTTCATGAAGTGAACCATCCTCGCGGCCACGGCCGCGGGGCGTGCGGACATGATCGTAGATAAAAGCCTCGGTCATCCTGCTCCCTGCCATTTCGTCGGGCGGCCACTAAGCTCGCGCCAAAAATCATCCAACCGGACGGATGATTATTGACATGCCTATCAAAGCGCATATCGTCAACTGCAATCTTTAAAAATGGCCAGGCCCGGTGAACTCGCAATGACCGCCAGACCGGGAGGATTGTCTCCGGAAGAACAGAGACATCAACAAGCCGGATGTGATTGTAAATGAGAGGCAAGGCAGGAAATGGCAAAACCGGCAGTCAAAACTGCCAAGTCCGCAAAGCACGATCGACGCAAGGTGATCATTCGTGAACAAGCGGTGCAGATATTTGCGGACAACGGCTATCATGGTGCAACCATGCAGCAGATTGCCGATTCTTGCGGCATGCACAAAGCCAGCGTATATCATTACTATCGATCGAAAGATGAAATACTATTCGATATATTGACTTTTGCCGACAATGAAATTTCCGCCTTGCTCGCAAAGGAGGAAGCAAAAGACGTTTCCGACCTGGAAAAAGTTGGCCTGTTCGTGTCGGGCCATGTGGCATGGTATCTTCGGCATCCGGCGATTGCGCGCGTCGCTTTCCAGGAGTGGGTGGCCCTTGCCGGGGAGGAACTGGAAATCCAGAAGGATCGGCGCCATCGCTATGGCCGTTTCTTGCGGGACAAGGTTGAACAATGCCGTGCCCAAGGCCTGATTCCGTCGACAGTGAACGTCGCGGTGATGAGCAACTTCATCAACGGCGCCGTTGCGGCGGCCAATATGTGGTTCAATCCCGCCGGGCCGGTCTCCGCCGAAGCAATCGCCGAAGAATTCGGGAAGATCGCCATATCGATCGTGTCCCGGAAGGACGGGTAGCACGCACTTCAGCCTGCCTCCTCTCGCAGATCAACTTGCGGCGAGCTGGCGCACCTTTCCAGGGCAAGATATTTAGAGACCTTACAAACGGAGAATACAAAATGGCTGACACGGCCAATGACACGATCAGCCCCGACATCGCGGGCTTGTTTTCGCTAACCGGCAAGGTGGCGTTGGTTACGGGCGGCGCGCGCGGCCTTGGCAAGATGATCGCCGCAGGTTTGCTGCGGGCTGGCGCGAAGGTTTACATCACCTCGCGCAAGGAAGAAGATGCCCGCGCGGCCGCAGCCGAGCTGAGCGCATTGGGCGCGTGCGAAGCGCTGCCGGGGGATGCCGGCAGCCCCCAGGGAATCACCGAATTGGCGACGCTTTTCCGCGAAAAGGGCGAAAAAGCGCTCCATATCCTGGTCAATAATGCAGGCCGGACATGGGGCGCACCGTTCGAAAGCTTTCCTGACAAGGCGTGGGCCGGTGTGATGGCGGTCAATGTGCAGGCGCCGTTCCGCATGATTCAGGAACTGCTTCCCGAACTGGAAGCGGCCGCCAGCGCGGGAGATCCGGCACGGGTGATCAACATCGGTTCGATTGCCGGTAGCACCGTCAACGATCTCCAAGCTTACAGCTATGGCGCCAGCAAGGCTGCCATTCATTTTCTGGGCAGCCAGCTCGCATCAGAGCTCGTGTCGCGGAACATCACGGTCAACACCGTTGCGCCCGGCTATTTCCCGACCGATATGACGGCGCATCTGCAGGATGAGGAGACGGGTCTCAGCGATAAAATCCCTATGCGCAGAATGGGAAGTGCCGCCGATATCGCAGGCGCAATCATCTATCTGTCGAGCGCGGCGGGGGCATATCTGACAGGCACCGTCCTGCCCGTTGACGGTGGAATTGCCGGAACACGTTGATCCGGATCGGGCGAAATCACGGTCGCTGCGAGGTGACGGGGGCATGGGCTGAGAAGGTGGAATAGTTGTGCCGCTTCTTGCTGCGGCTGGGTCAGACAGGGACGAAGCGGACAGCGTTGGTCAGTTGGTGATCTTCGTGCCGTGTCGAACGGATACTGCAGAACAATGGAGGGGCAACACCATGCACGGATTCCAACACCGGCATGGCGTTGCCGGACCGATCAACCTGTCTGCCAGGCGCATAGAGCTGCTGGTCGAGAATATCGCGCAGCACCTCATGGATCATCGGATGCAGCAGCAAAAGCCACATCCTTGATCTGTGCCGTAAAGTTTCTGCTTCGCCTCGCCCGCCGCAGGGTGATCCGATCCCGTGCGGTGGACGGCACGGCAGATTTGCCTAGTGCACCGTCAGCCGCGTGAGACTGGCCCCGGCAACAAAGCCGGGGCGTTTGTCGATCAGCCGTTCGGGAAGCGTTTTACGAAGCCGGTCCAGCCCGCATTGATGTCGCGTACGCGCTCCTTCATCTCCATGGCAGCGTGCGTGAATTCCATCGGGTAGCGGGTCTCGATCATAATGGAGACCATGTCCTCCATCTTGTGCGGATCGAGGTTGGCTTGTTCCCGGGCCGCCTCGAAATGCTTGGCATCCGGTCCATGGGCGGCCCAGTTGTTCGTGATGCGGATGCCGCCGTTCATGTCGACGCCGTCCTTGACCGGCATGCCACACACGAGACTGCTGATTTCGGCAACGGTGTTGCGATGGAAACCGGGCAGATGCAGGGTATGGTCGCCCACGACCCAGCGCGGCGGAATGATCATCACGTCCGCGTTGCAACCGCTTATGTCATGCGAGGGGGAGGTGAGCGCGCAGAAGATCGAAGGATCGGGGTGATCGACAGTGGCCGTGCCCATCGAGACGAACTTGCGCATGTCGTACTTGTAGGGCGTCAGGCTGCCGCGCCAGGCCACCACGTCGAAGGGAGAGTGGTCGAGATCGATCGCCCAGAACTTGCCGGCCAGCTTCTGGATCACCTGGGTCTGGACGTCGAGATCCTCGAAGCTTGCGACCGGCGCCTCGAAGTCGATAGCGTTGGCGTTGCCGTTCGAGCCGATCAGGCCCAGTTCGGGCAACATCCAGGGATGGCCATAGTTTTCGTAAACAAGGCCGCGAGCAAACGGGCCTTTCAATTCAACGCGGAACTTCACCCCGCGCGGGATCAGCACCATCTCGCACGGTTCGGCCTCGATCACGCCGAATTCGGTGACAATGCGCAGCTCACCCTGCTGGGGTACGATGAGCAGTTCGCCGTCCGCATTGCTGAAGGCGCGGTTTTCCATCGATTTGGTGGCGCGGTAGAAATGGACCGCCACGCCCTCATGCATATTGGGCGAACCGCACCCGGCCAGAGTCAGCATGCCTTCCAGAAAATCAGCAGGTACACCTTCGTCCTTGCGCTGAAGCCAGTGCAGGCGATTGGGGTAGGGGGGCACGTCGAGCGGAGGCGTGCGGAAATCGCCGCCATCCCAGGGCTCGAATTCCCCGCTGAGCACGGAAGGGCGGATGCGGAAGACATAGCTGCGCCGGTTCGCATGCCGCGGCGCATAGAAAGACGCGCCGGTGACGAGTTCGCTATAGAGGCCGAGAGGCACCTTTTGCGGGCTGTTCTGGCCTTTCGGCAGGGCACCGGCCACCGCCTCGGTCTCGAACTCATTGCCGAAGCCGACCTGATACTCCAGCGCGCCGAGCGCCTTTTCGGAGGTCTTAAACTGCTGCATATCTGCGATGTTGTTCATCGATCTACCCTCTCACGCTGGCTGGTCTCAACGGGCCAGATTCAAATTTCTTCAAAAATCCACGGCAAGCACGCTAACAGCAATTAATAGAGCTAGCAAATCATTTGATATTGTGCTTCGAGGAGCCGAACGACGTAGCTGGTGAAGAGGGCCTTTGAGGAGCTGGATGATGGCTGGGAAAGAACAATTTGAAATCGATCGTACGCTCATAAGCATGGCGTACAATGACAATCTGGCTGTGCGGGACGTTTATGGGTTCCGGAGTTCCGCCGGGAACGTGCAGCTTGACGGGTTCCTCTTCCGCCCGAAGGGAAAGCCGTCCAAGACCCTGATTATATATATGCATCCGGCGTCGACCGTGCACCATCTGCCGCTCCCGATGGAGCTCGTCCGCCTGGGCTTTCACGTGCTTTGCGCGGGTAGCCGCTACAACCGCAACGAATCCGCCCTGATCATGGAAAACGTTGTGCGCGACTACGGCGTCTATGTCCGTCACATGAAGGAGCAGATGGGCTACGAGAAGGTTGTCGTGGCCGGGTGGTCCGGCGGCGGCTCACTTACCGCCTTCTACCAGGCCATGGCGGAAAATCCCACGATCACCCAGACACCGGCAGGCGACCCTGTCGACCTGTCCGGGATGATCCCGGGGGACGCAATGATTTTCCACGCCGCGCACCTTTCCCGCGCGGAGATCCTGCGAGACTTCATCGATCCGTCCGTCGTCGACGAGCACAACCCGGCGATCCGGGATCCCGAACTGGATCTCTACGATCCGCGCAACCCCAACAAGCCGCCCTACAGCGCCGACTATCTGGCCTATTTTCGCGCGAGTCAGCTGGCGCGAATGCGCCGTCGGACGGCGCTTGCCAAGGAAACCCTGGAACTGGTGCGGTCGGGCACGACCGACGAAATCGAGCGGTGCATGCTGACGCACCGGACGCTCGCCAATCCTCTTTTTCTGGACGCGACAATCGATCCGAACGACCGGCGCATCAACTGGTGCTTCATGGGGGATCCGAAGACCGCGAACAGCAGTCCTGCAGGAGTGGGGCGATTTTCGAACACGCGTGCGTGGCTGTCGCAGTGGTCGATCGACGACACGAACGCCCATGCCGAAATTCATGCGCCGAACATCTCGGTTCCGATGCTGGCGATCGAAAATTCTGCCGACGACGCTATTCCGGGGACACACACGAAGCGGTTCTTCAATGCCTACGGCGGCGAGGACAAGACCTACAAGCTCATGAAGGGCGCCAACCACTATTATGTCGATCAGCCAAAGGAACTGGCTGACGCGATCGAATTGATCCACGGCTGGCTCGATGAGCGGGGCTTCGAGGACTGACAGCCGGATGCGGCGTTTCGCCGGTGTCACGCCCGGAAAGACGCCGCCTCTCGTCAGGCGTCAGACACCTTCGGTGATGAAGCAGCGATAGTCAGCACCAAGGAACCGGTGCTTTCGGGCTTCGGTATATTCCGGCGAATCGTACCAGGCCTTGGCCGCCTCCATAGTCGGGAAGGAAAGGATCACTGCGCCTTCTATCGGCGCGCCTTCCAGCGTTTCGCACTTTCCGTAAGCGGCCAGGCGTTCCATGTCGCGGCCGACAAAACTTGCCCGCGCGCCCGGCGAATAGGCCTCCATGTCCGACGTGTTTCTGAGGCGCTCGCGGGTGAAAACGACATATGCGGTCATAAGCAATATCTTCCTTCTCTTTGGCATAAGGCGGCAAATCAGGGCAGAGCGCGCGTCAAGCCGCCAAAAATCTGCGCCGGCATCTCGGCTCGTGACAGAGGCTTCACGGAAACCCGTTCAGACGCGTATCACGATCTTGACAGGGCAGACAATTACTATGAAGATGGTTCTTCTACTAGATGGTAAAACATTCATTCGGGAAAGGTGCTGCTGTGATTGGTCGAGAGAGTATAGCCGGGAAGGAATCGACCTGTGCTTAAGCCTGGGAAAAAGGTTCCGGAATTGCAGTTCCCGTTGATCACGGGCGGCTCGTGGTCGCTGTCGGAGGAGACAAGCGCGCGGCTTCGGCTGATCTCCTTTTACCGGGGCGCATTTTGTGGTTTTTGCACGCGTTTCATGCGGCAGCTCAACGGGTTGCATGCGGACTTCGCGGAGCTCGGCATCGAATTGGCCGGCGTCAGTGTCGATCCGAAAGACGTCGCCAAGGCCTGGGCTGAAGATAACGGGATTGACAAAATCTCGATCGGTTATGGATTGACGCGAGAGCAGATCGAGGCCTGCGGCCTGTTCGCTTCGCACTTCACCCGCGACGGGAAAGAGCTGTATTTCGCGGAGCCGGCGCTCTGGTTGGTCAACTGAACATCCATAGTTCGATATCATGTGGCAGACCTGATCTTGAATCCCTCGTGACTGGCCTGAAGTTGCTGGCCGGCCAGGGCTTTCCAACGCGAGGAAATGCCTGACAGGAGTTCCCGCCGTTCGGTGGAGAACCTCAGGCTGCGCTTGCCACTATTCTGAAAGGACCTAACGCGATGAACATCGCTGTCTTGCTGAAGAATTCCGCGCGTTCATTTGCAGACCGACCCGCTATATCCTTCGGCGAGGACCTTTACGCGACTTACGGCGAGTTCGGCGAGCGCGCGGCACGGCTCGCAGCGGCGTTTCGGGCCAAGGGTCTTGCCCAGGGGGATCGGGTTGGCATTGCGATGGGCAACGCGCCCGAATATCTCGAGATCATGTTCGGCATCTGGCATGCCGGCCTTTGCGCCGTTCCAATGAACGCCAAGCTGCACCCGCGAGAGATCACTTATGCGCTCACGAATTCGGGGGCACGCTGGTTCTTCACCTCGCATGAATTGGCGGGCAAACTATCGTCGCTCATGGATGATGTGGAATCTCTGGAGCAAGTCGTGATCGCCGGCAGCGATGGCTACCGCGCGCTGTTCGCTTCGCCGCCCATGACGATGGCGGTTGTCGAGGATCTTGATCCTGCATGGATCTTCTACACCAGCGGCACCACGGGCCGCCCCAAGGGCGCAACTTTGACTCATCGGTCTTTGCGGGGAATGGCGCTTCGCTATCTCTCCGATGTAGACAGCTTAACGGAGCATGACTGCATGCTCCATGTCGCTCCGTTATCGCATGCCTCGGGCCTTGAATCGCTGCCCCACGTCGCAAAGTCCTCGCATCACGTGATCCCGAAAAGCGGCGGCTTTGACGCGGCGGAAATCGCCGATCTGACCCACCGTTACAACAATATGATGTTTTTTGCGGTGCCGACCATAGTTGGTCGGCTGGTCAATGATCCGGCGTTCGCCAAGGCAAATCTCGATGCCATCAAGACGATATTCTACGGCGGCGGGCCAATGTATTTTGAGGATCTGAAGTCTGCCCTGGCCAAGTTCGGTCCAAAGCTGGTCGGTGGTTACGGCCAGGGTGAAGCGCCGTGTGCGATAACTGTCCTGTCAAAACGCTTGCACGCGAATGTCGATGATCCGCATTATGAAAAACACCTCTCTTCAGTCGGCATAGCATTTACGGGCACCGAGTTTCGCATCGTGGACGAAGACGGCAACGATCTTCCGAACGGCGAAATTGGCGAGATCATCGTGCGCAGCGATGTCTGTATGGCAGGGTATTGGGAAAACCCGGAAGCGACAGCCAAGGCGCTGCGCGACGGCTGGCTCTACACCGGTGATGTCGGCTGCGTTAGCGATGCCGGATACCTCTCTCTGAAGGATCGTTCCAAAGATCTGATCATCTCGGGAGGAATGAACATCTACCCGCGCGAGATCGAAGAGGTGCTTCTCGTCCATTCCGGAGTGCTTGAAGCCGCAGTCGTCGGATGCCCGCATCCCGAATGGGGCGAGGACGTGGTTGCGTTCGTCGTGCCGCGGCCGGGGCATTCACTTGAGAGGGACGAGCTTGATGCAATCTGCCTGGACAACATTG
>JARROF010000038.1:0-16955 GCA_037384205.1 Novosphingobium sp.
TCGCGGTAGCTCTTGATGCCCTGCTTGAAGATCAGGATATGCGCCGGGCAGTTCATCGGTTTGAGCGCCATCCACTGGGCATCGTCCGACACCAGCGGACCGTCGTCCTCGGTGTTGGGCGCTTCGTCGGGGATGACGAACATGTTCTCGCGGTACTTGCCCCAGTGGCCGGACTGCTCCCACTGGCGCGCGTCCATCACTTGCGGGGTCTTCACTTCCTTGCAGCCCGCGCTGCCGATCGCGCGGCGCATGTAGTCTTCCAGCTCGCGGTAGATCACATAGCCCTTGGGGTGCCAGAACACCGATCCGTGCGCTTCGTGCTGGAGGTGGAACAGATCCATCTCGCCGCCGAGTTTGCGGTGATCGCGCTTGGCGGCTTCCTCAAGGCGCGTGAGGTGCGCGGCGAGCTGTTTCTTGTTGAGCCAGCCGGTGCCGTAGATGCGCGTGAGCTGCGCGTTCTTCTGATCGCCGCGCCAGTAGGCGCCGGCGACTCGCATCAGCTTGAACGCCTGCGGATCGAGCTTGCCGGTGCTGGGCAGGTGCGGGCCGCGGCACATGTCGAGCCAGTCGTCGCCCGACCAGTAGACCGTCAGTTCCTCGCCCTCGGGCAGTTCGGCGGCCCATTCGGCCTTGAACGTCTCGCCGTCGGCGGTCCACTTGTCGATCAGTTGCTGGCGCGTCCAGGCTTCGCGGCGCAGCGGTTTGTCGGCCTTGATGATCTCGCGCATCTTTTCCTCGATGGCGGGAAGATCGTCCATGCCGAACGGCTCGCGCGAGGCAGGCGCCATCACGTCGTAGTAGAAGCCGTCGTCGGTCGCCGGGCCGAAGGTGATCTGGGTGCCGGGCCAGAGTGCCTGCACGGCCTCGGCCAGCACGTGCGCATAGTCATGCCGCGCCAGTTCCAGCGCCTCGGCCTCGTCGCGGCTGGTGACGAGCGCGAGCTGGGCGTCGCCCTGGAAAGGCCGGGTCAGGTCGACCAGTTCGCCATCGATCTTCGCGGCCAGCGCCGCCTTGGCCAGGCCAGGGCCGATCGCGGCGGCAACGTCCGCCGGGGTCGAGCCTTCGGGCATCTCGCGAACCGAACCGTCGGGCAGGCTGATCTTGAACATCTCGGACATCGAAGGGGTCTTTCCGTTTCTGGCAATCGGGCCGTTTCCGGCTTTCTGGGCCTAGCGCGCGCCATGGCACAGGCGCGCGCGCGGGTGAAGCTTTGGCGCCGCCTAAAATGCACTTCGGTTCGGGAAGATGACGCCACGTCCGCCCGAACCCCGGGCGACGGTGGCCGCGCAATCAGGCCGCGACCAACCGTCCCCGGGCGTGCCGGGTAGTGGTGGTAGTCGTGGTCAGACGCTGCTGCATGACGGGAGATGTAGCGGCTGTCCGGAAGATTGTCATCCCAGGAAGGCGATATCGGCAAAATCCTGTCCGGCATGTCAATGGTGCTTGACATTCCAAGCGCAAAAAGACAAGTAAGCTTTACATAAAGGCAATGGAGATTGACTCGTGGCCTCGAAAACGATTTCCCCCGCACCGTTTGGCATCGCGCTCCGCAAAGGTGCCGCAACGCTTCTCTTTCTGGCCTCGTTCTTTGTTGTAAAGCCGATCTGGCACGCCTTTGGCCTACATGGGCCAGTGCGGATGGTGTTCGTCCTTATCCCGGTGGCCGGTATGCTGCTGTTCTTCCGCGCGGTGCTGGGGGGACGAGAGGCAAACGGCGTATTAAGTCCGGCCGTGCGCCGCTATCTCAACCGCCTGCTGGGGTGCATGCTGGCTTACATCGGATTGCTGGTGGCGGCACAGATTGCCGAGGAAGTATTCCATTTGTCCGGCCTGACGCTTGCCGCGATCAGGGTGTCGCCAGCATTGCCGATGATTGGCTGCATATTCGTCATCGGGCGGTATTTGGCCGAAGAGCAGGATGAGTATCTGCGTATGCAAGCCGCCCGTGCCAGTCTGATTGCAACCGGATTGTTGCTGGTTGTAGCCTTGGTCTGGGGCTTCCTTGAGCAAGCCGGTCTCGCGCATCATGTCCCGGCAAGCGCGGCGTTCATGGTCTGGGCCATCGGGCTTGGTGTTGGCCAGTTCTGGATGAAGGTGCGCGGGTGATGGACAATCGTCTTCGCGTTCTGCGTGCCGAGCGCGGGTGGAGCCAGCAGGACCTGGCCGGACGGCTCGAAGTATCGCGACAGAGCGTCAATGCCATCGAAACCGGAAAATACGATCCGTCCTTGCCGCTTGCCTTCCGTATTGCCGAGGTATTTGATATGGCGATCGAGGATATTTTTCTGAGGGGTGCGTGATCATGTCCGGCTTCGGGCGCCGTTTGATAGGGACTGGGATTGCCGTGGCAATTGTCCTTGTCGTGGCTCTGGGCCTGTTCAGGGGCCAGTCTTCCGGGCCGGATAAGCCGCGCACCGCGCAGGGCGAGAATTGGGCGCCCGCGCAGAAGACCATTGTCGTCCGGCTGGGACCGATCCTTTACTGAGGCTCAGTGCAGTGTCGGCCCCGGCCTGCCGCGTTCGGCGAGGTGGTTCCACAGGGTCATTCCCAGCCACCCCGCGCTCATGCAAACAAAGGGCATGACCGGATAGTGAAAGCGCGACTGGCCTGAGAACACCAGGCAGATCAGCGTCGGGTAGAGCGCGATGCCGTAAGGCAGCAGCCACCAGCCCGCTTGCCTCTGCCCGTTCCGGCGGCGCTTCGCCAGCATCACGAGGAAGGCGGCGACAAAGGCGAGCATCAGCGCAGCGTACCAGATCAGGTTCGCGAAGTGGATAGCGCTGTAGGCGGCTTCGAAACGGGCATAGCCGGGCGCCCCAGCCCGGTAGGCTGCTTGCGCCTCTCCATCGGTACCCCACAGGCGGATCAGGTTCGTCAGCGCCTCATGGGGGCTGATGGTCAGAGTCTCGGTCCGGTCGGCAATAGCCTGGTGGTGGCCGGCTGCCCATGGCAGCACGGTCAGCAGTGCGACACCCAGCACCATCAGGCCTTCTCCCGGCGAACGCGAGGCGAGCGTCCGGGAGCGCCTTTCGCTTAGCGCCTCGATGGCGAAGATCAGCGGGATCACAATCAGCGTTTGCGGGCTTGCCAGCGCGGCAAAGCCGAAGAGCAGACCGGCGGTGACAAGCTGCCAGCGGCGGGTGCGCGTGACCGCTGTCCAGCATCCGGCGAGCAGCAGCGCGGTGGTGAATACTTCGGGCAGGGCCAGCGGGACATAGCCGATGGCATTGGGATAGAGCGCCAGCAGCAGCAGGCCCGCCCGCGCGGCGGCCTCGTTGCGCAGCAGGCGGCGGCCCAGCGCCAGTGTCAGCAGTCCGGTCAGCATGGCGCTCGCCAGATTGAACAGGCCGGTCGTGACGGGCGAGGCGCCGAACTGGGCGAAGGCCAGCGACAGGGCGACGGGCCAGCCCGGCGGCAGCAGCGCCGGGTGCGGTCCACCGGTTCCGGCAGCGAGGCCGAAATACGTCGCGGCCTCCGCCGTGGGGGTGACATCGATCATCAGCACCGCCACGCGCAGCGCGAAATAGAGCGCCCAGATCATCAGCAGTACCGAACGGTCCGCGGCGAACCATTCGAGCCGCAGGGCCAGACGCGACGGGGGCGTGGGGAAACGGAGAATGTCGGCGCTCATGATGCCATGCGATAGCGGCCTGCACGCCGGATGGCATTATCTTTGTCGGGCTTGTTCTTCCGTCGGCCGGTCCCCACTATCCGGACCATGACCGAAACCCGCTTTCACGCCATGCCCGACGGGCGCCAGATCGCCTACCGTTTCATCCCCGGACAAGGGACGATGCAGAGGCCCGCCATCGTCTTCCTGCCCGGCTACATGTCCGACATGGCGGGTGGCAAGGCCACTGCCGTGTTCGAGATGGCACAGGCCACCGGATTGCCCTGCCTGCTGCTCGACTATTCGGGCTGCGGCGAAAGCCCCGGCGATTTCGCGGACGGCACGCTCTCGCGCTGGAAGGACGAGATCCTCGCGCTCGTCGACGCGCTGGGGCTGCAGGAGGTGGTGCTGGCCGGGTCGTCGATGGGCGGCTGGCTGATGCTGCTGGCAGGGCTGGCGCTGGGCGGGAGGCTCAAGGGCCTGATCGGCATTGCCGCCGCGCCGGACTTTACCGAATGGGGCATTCCGCAGATGGACAAGGCCCTGCTCGCGGACGGCGAGACGATCTGGGAAGACAATCCCTACGGCCCCGAGCCGACGCCGACCCATCCCGGTTTCTGGGCGGACGGGCAGGCGAACCGGGTGCTTGAAGGCGAAATCGCGCTCGATTGCCCGGTGCGCCTGCTCCATGGCCAGTGCGATTCGGATGTGCCGTGGGACATTTCGCTGCAACTGGCGGAAAAGCTCCGTTCAGCCGATGTGCAGGTCATGCTGATCAAGGACGGCGATCACCGCCTCTCGCGCGAACCCGACATTGCCCTGCTGCTGCGCACAGTGGCGGAGCTGGTCCTTCCCCGCGCCGGGGCGGTAGACTGACCGGAGCCGTCCCCCATGCCTCTTGCTTTGCTGTTGCCCCTGATGCTGGCCCAGGCCGGCGGGTTCGATCTCAACAACCCTTATGCCTCCGCTCTCCCGCGCGAGATCGTGGAGAAGAAGGCGGAGGAAGACCGCAAGCGGCGTGAGGAAGAGGCCATGCATGTCGCGCTGCCCTCTCCGCGTCCAAAAACGGGCTGCATGGGCGCGGTGGAAGCCGATCCCACGCGTTCGGCGCAGCTTGCGCGCGATGCCCTGAAGGATGCGATCGGGCGCGAGCGGGTGCGCGCCGGGCTGTGTCTGGGCGTGGCGCTGAGCGATCTTGGCCGGTGGGACGAAGCGCGCGAGGCTTTCGTGAACGCGCGCGATGCCGCCGGGGCGGACGATCATGCGAGCCGCGCCCGGTTGGGCGAGATGGCGGGCAACGCGGCGCTGGCGCTGGGCCAGCCCGGCAAGGCGCTGACCGTGCTCGCCCCTGCCGCCAGCGATGCGCAGGCGGCGGGCGATACGGCTCTGACGGCAGCCATCGCGCTGGACCGGGCCCGTGCGCTGGTGGCTGTGGGGCAGCCGGACGAGGCGGCCTCCGCGCTGGCTCAGGCGCGCGCGGCAGCGCCGGACAATCCCCAGGCCTGGCTGCTCTCGGCCACGCTCTCGCGCCGCCAGAACAAGCTGGCAGAGGCGCAGACACAGATCGAAAAGGCCGCCGAGCTGGCCCCGCGCGATCCGCAAGTGGGGCTGGAAGCAGGCGTGATCGCGGTGCTTTCGGGTAAGGATGACGCCGCGCGGCGCAGCTGGAACTCGGTGCTCGCGATGGCGCCGGAAAGCGATGCGGCGAAGACCGCGAAGCAGTATATTGCCCAACTTGGGCCGGAAGGAAAAGCGAAGCCATGATCCCCCTGTCGGTTCTCGATCTCGTCAGCGTGCGCGAAGGCGGCACGGTCGCCGAAGCGCTGGCGATTACCGCCGAAACCGCCCGCGTGGCCGAACGTGCGGGGTACAAGCGCTATTGGGTGGCCGAACATCACGGCATGGAAGGCATTGCCGGAGGCGCCACCTCGGTCGTGCTGGCACACCTCGGCCATGCCACCAGCACTATCCGTATCGGCGCGGGCGGGATCATGCTGCCCAACCACACGCCTTATGTGATCGCCGAGCAGTTCGGCACGCTGTCCGCGCTGTTTCCGGGCCGGATCGACCTCGGGCTCGGCCGTGCGCCGGGGGCGGACGGGCGGCTTGCGAATGCCTTGCGCAAGGATGTCATGGGCGCTGCCGAACGCTTTCCGCAGGACGTGGCGGAGCTGCAGGCGCGCTTTGCCGGGCAGGCGGTGGGCGGTGTCGCTTCGCCGCAGGCCTCGGGCGCGGATGCCCAGATGTGGATTCTCGGCTCCAGCCTGTTCGGCGCGCAGCTCGCGGCCCGCATGGGGCTGCCTTATGCTTTCGCCTCGCACTTCGCGCCCGCCATGCTGGATCAGGCCGCGCAGATCTACCGCGAGCGGTTCGAGCCCTCGCCGGTGCTGGGCAAGCCGCACTTCATGGCGGCGATCAATGTGGTGGCGGCGGACAGCGAGGAGGAAGCCCGCTATCTCGCCTCCTCCACCGATCAGAGCTTCGTGGCGCTGCGCACCGGCAATCCGGGCAAGCTCAAGCCGCCGGTCCGCGGCTACCGCGAATCGCTGCCCGCGGCGGCCAGGGCCATGCTGGAGCAGGTCCGATCGGTCAGCGCCGTCGGCACGCCGGACAAGGTGCGCGCGGATATCGAGGCGTTCATCGCCAGCACGGCGGCGGACGAACTGATCGTCAGCGTGGCCACGTTCGATCCCGCGGCGCAGCAGCGCTCGCTGGAGTTGACGATGGACGCTCTCGATACGGTTTCTTCCTGATAGATGCCGTCGGGGGACAGACAATTGCGCTTCAGGCATTGACCGTGCGCTGAAATTGCGGAAACGAAAGCGCCTATGAACGCAAAAGCAGATGTCGTTATCGTGGGAGCAGGGCATGGCGGGGCGCAATGCGCCATCGCACTTCGCCAGAACGGCTTCGAAGGCACCATCACCGTAATCGGCCGCGAGGCGGAATACCCGTATGAGCGGCCGCCGCTCTCCAAGGAATATTTCGCGCGCGAGAAGACGTTCGACCGTCTCTATATCCGCCCGCCAACGTTCTGGGCGGACAAGGAAATCACGTTCCGGCTGGGCACCGAAGTGATCGGGGTCGATCCCCAGGCGCACGAGCTGACCCTGTCGAGCGGCGATACCTTCGAATACGGCAAGCTGGTCTGGGCGACCGGAGGCGATCCGCGCCGCCTTTCCTGCGCGGGCGCGGACATGGCCGGCGTCCATGCCGTGCGCACCCGCGAGGATTGCGACACGCTGATGGCGGAAGTGGATGCGGGCACCAGGAACATCGTCGTGATCGGCGGCGGCTATATCGGGCTGGAAGCGGCGGCGGTGCTGTCCAAGATGGGGCTCAAGGTCACGCTGCTGGAAGCCCTCCCGCGCGTGCTGGCGCGTGTTGCGGGTGAGGAGCTTTCGGCCTTCTACCAGAAGGAACATGCCGATCACGGCGTCGATCTGCGCACGGGCGTGATGGTCGAACGCCTGGAGGGCGACGGGCACAAGGTGACGGGCGTCAAGCTGGCCGATGGCGAAGTGATCCCGGCCGAGGCGGTGATCGTGGGCATCGGCATTGTCCCCGCCGTGCGGCCCCTGATCGCGGCGGGCGCCGCCGGGGCTAATGGTGTGGACGTGGACGAATACTGCCGCACCTCGCTGCCCGATGTCTACGCGATCGGCGACTGCGCCGCCTTCGCCTGCGGCTACGCGGGCGGCCATGTCATGCGCGTGGAATCGGTGCAGAATGCCAACGACATGGCGACCTGCGTGGCCAAGGCGCTGTGCGGCGATGAAAAGCCCTACAAGGCGTTCCCGTGGTTCTGGTCCAACCAGTACGACCTGCGCCTGCAGACCGCGGGTATCAATGCGGGTTTCGACCAGACGGTGATCCGCGGCACCCCCGAAGAGCGCAGCTTTTCCGTGGTTTATCTGAAGCAGGGCAAAATCGTTGCGCTGGACTGCGTCAACATGGTCAAGGACTATGTGCAGGGCCGCAAGCTGGTGGAAGCCGGCACCGCGCCGGACCTCGAAAAGCTGGCCGACAAGGACGTGCCGCTGAAAGAATTGATGTAATCGCTTGTTCCTCCCCGAGCTTGCTCGGGGAGGGGAACCTCCAGCGAAGCGGGTGGTGGAGAGGGAGAAAACCCCTCCGTCAGCCCTACGGGCCGCCACCTCCCCATTGCTTTGCGACACGAACGGATGATGCCTCAGCCAGCCAGCTGACTCACCGCCCATCGTGCCGCATCCGCCACCACCGGGTCCGGATCGCCGCACAGCGCCTCTGCTGGCGCCAGCAGTACCGGCTCTCCGCTGTTCCCCGCCGCGTAGAGGCAATTGCGCACGAACCGGTTCCGCCCGATCCGCTTGACCGGCGAACCGGAAAACAGCTTGCGAAAGCCCGCGTCGTCCAGCGTCAGCAGATCGGCGAGGCTGGGCGCGGTCAGTTCGGCACGCGGGAGGAAGGCCTTCATCGTGTGGGCAATCCCGGCGAACTTGTTCCACGGGCACACGGCCAGGCAATCGTCGCAGCCGTAGATGCGGTTGCCCAGCCCCTCGCGCAGGTCTTCGGGAACCGGCCCCTTGTGCTCGATGGTAAGGTAGCTCACGCAGCGCCGGGCATCGAGGCGGTAGGGTTCGGGGAAGGCACCGGTCGGGCAGATGTCCTGACAGGCGCGGCACGATCCGCAGCGGTCGCGCGCGGGCGTGGAGAGCGGCAGGTCCAGCGTCGTGTAGATCTCTCCCAGGAACAGCCACGATCCATGCTCGCGGCTTACCATATTGGTGTGCTTGCCCTGCCAACCGAGCCCGGCGGCGGCCCCGAGCGGCTTTTCCATGACCGGTGCGGTATCGGTGAAAACCTTGACGCCTGCCGGGCCGATCCCGCGCTTGTCCGCTTCGGCCACGATCCAGCGGGCGAGGTGCTTGAGCGCCTTCTTCACCGTATCGTGGTAATCCGCCCCTTGCGCATAGACCGAGATGCGCGCCCGTTCCGGCACGTCGGCGAGGCGCAGCGGATCGGCGGCGGGGGCATAGCTCATACCCAACGCGATCACGCTTTGCACTTCGGGCCACAGGCCTTGCGGAGAGCGGCGGTGGCGGGCGCGGCCTTCCATCCAGACCATGGTGCCGTGGCACCCCTCGGCCAGCCATGTGTCCAGCCGCTGCGCGCGCGCGCTATCCTCTCGGGCATCGGCCACGCCGAAGGTGCAGAAGCCCAGCGCCCGCGCCTCGGCCTCGAGATCGCGGACGAAGGTGCTTAGCATGGTCTTAACCGGACCTGCGCCAGGACGCTCGGGCGGGGTAGGAGCAGGAGACTGCATGAGGGCAGCACTAGGAGATTGGCCCGTGACCGGCAATGCGGCGATGCCCGCAGACCCTCCTCTCGCGATCGAGGCGCGTGGGCTGGTGAAGCGTTTCGATGGCTTCACGGCGGTGGACGGGGTGGACCTGTCGGTGCCCGAAGGCGCGGTCTACGGCATTCTCGGCCCCAACGGCGCAGGCAAGACCACGACTTTGCGGATGCTGCTGGGCATTATCGATCCCGATGCCGGTTACCGCCGCCTGCTGGGCGCGGAGCGGCCGCACGATGTCGCCCACGCCATCGGCTACCTGCCCGAGGAGCGCGGGCTCTATCCCGCGATGAAAGCGGTGGATGCCATTGCTTTCGTCGGCGCCTTGCGCGGGCTGCCGCTGAAAGAGGGGCGCCGCCGGGCTTACGAACTGCTGGAGCAGCACGGCCTCGGCTATGCGGCGGAGCGGCAGATTCGCCAGCTTTCCAAAGGCATGGCGCAGCAGGTGCAGATCCTGGGCACTTTGGTCCATAAACCCCGGCTGGTGGTGTTCGACGAGCCGTTTTCCGGCCTCGACGCGCTCAATCAGGGCAAGCTGGAGCGGATGATGCGCGGCCTGGCCGAACAGGGCACCACGGTTATTTTCTCCACCCATGTCATTTCCCATGCCGAGCGGCTCTGCGACGATGTGGCGATCATCGCCGGGGGCAAAGTGCCTTTCGCGGGGCCCGTCGATGTCGCGCGGGACCGTATCCCGGCGCAGGTCCGGCTGGAGACGCGTAGCGGCGACGGGCCCTGGCGGGCCGTGCTCCCTGCCGATGCCCGCCGCGACGGCAAGACCGATGCCAGAGGGGAAGGGCGCGCATTCTGGTATTTTCCGCTCCCCGAATTCGGGATCGAACCGCTGCTGCGGGCCCTTATCGAAGGGGAAGCAGGCATTCTTTCGCTCTCGATCGAGCGGGCCGGGCTGCACGATGCCTTCGTTGCCATTGCCGGGGAAGCGGCGGGGCGCGCGCTGGAAGAGGAAGACCCGGAGGAGATGGGCCGATGAGCCGCCATCCATGCCGGATCCTTCGATGCATCGGCGTGCCCTGCACTCAGGATGAGCGGGGCCGGAACGGTTCGTCAGTCATCACCGCTCGTGCTGCGCTTGTCGAAGCACAGGGGCACCGCGCGGGAGTTTCATCGCGATGAGCAAGACCGCACAAACGGGCCGTCTTTCCGTCCTCGCGGCCGCCTGGGTCGTGGCCCGGCGCGATTTTGTGGCGATCCTGTTTTCGCGCACGTTCTTCTTTTTCCTGCTCGGGCCGCTGTTTCCGGTGATCGTGGGCGTGCTGGCGGGCAGCGTCGGCAGCCGCGTCGATCAGACGGCTTCGCAGCCCGAAGTGGGAGTGGTGATGACCGCCGCCAATGCCGATGCGGTGGTGCAGGCGCGCGATGCTCTGGCGCAGCGGCTGGGTGCCGGACTGCCCGGCTTCGTGGTGCTGAAGCGGCTGCGGGAGGGTGAGGTTTACGATTCGGCAAGCGCGCTTGTCGGGCGCCAGGCCAACATTGCCGCTGTCCTTTCGGGCACGCCGCAAGCACCGGTGCTGACCGGGCCGAAAGACCGGATCGAGGGCTGGAGCGGTGTCATCGCGATGGTCGCGGCGCAGGCTTCCGCCGGGCCGCTCGCCCCCTGGCCGGATGTCGCGCTCAAAACCACGCTCACCAGCAATGCCAGCGAACGCACCGGGCGGCTGCGCACCGCGCAATCGGCGCAGATGCTGCTGTTCCTGCTGACGATGATGCTGGCGGGCATGGTCCTGTCCAACCTTGTCGAGGAAAAGGGCAACAAGATCATCGAAGTGCTGGCCGCCGCGATCCCGATGGAGGCGGTGTTTCTCGGCAAGCTTTTTGCGATGCTGGCGGTGTCACTGGTGGGGATTTCGGTATGGGCCGCGATCGGAGCCATGCTCTATTTCGCAGCGGGCTCCGCCGTGCCGCATCTGCCCGAACCGGCGGTGGGCTGGCCGCTGCTGATCGCCTTGGGCGTGGTCTATTTCTCCATGGCCTATTTGCTGCTGGGATCGGTGTTCCTCTCGATCGGCTCGATGGCGGCGACTGTGCGCGAGGTGCAGACGATCTCGATGCCGGTCACGATGATGCAGCTCATGGTGTTCTTCCTCGCGAGCTATGCGATGACGCAGCCGGGCAGCGGGATCGAGCTGTTCGCGGTGTTCTTCCCGTTCAGTTCGCCTTTCGCGATGCTGGCGCGCGCGGCGCAGGACCCGGCGTTGTGGCCGCACGCCGTGGCCGTGCTGGGGCAGGGCCTCTGCGTGCTGCTGCTGGTGCGCGCCGGGGCGGGCATATTCCGTAAACGGGTGATGAAGTCGGGACCCGCGCGGGCCGGGCGGAAGGGCCGCCGGGGCTGGCGCAAGCGTGGTTCTCCGGCTGTTTCTGGACTTTCCGCGCAAGACCTGTAACCATAACGCGGTCGCTGCCGAATTGACTCTCCGGCAGTGTGTCCGCCATGATGGGCGCGTGCCTTCGGTATCAGCAACAAAGGAGAGCTGCCGTGTCCCTCAAGGCCACCTCCGATGCAATGACACGCCGCCGTGTCCTCGGCTGGCTCGGTGCAGGCGTGGCCTTGCCGGTGCTGTCCGCCTGCGGCAGCGGCGATGCCGAGGCGAAGACTTTTCCGGTCCATTACAGCGAGGTGGAATGGCGCCAGCGGCTGACGCCCGTGCAGTTTCGCATCCTGCGCGAAGCGGCCACCGAGCGCCCCTATTCCTCCCCGCTTAACAAGGAACACCGTGCGGGCACTTTCCTGTGCGCGGCGGACGGTCATCCGCTCTATTCCTCGAAAACCAAGTATGACAGCCACACCGGCTGGCCCAGCTTCTGGAAACCGCTGCCCGGTGCGGTTGGCACATCCACCGATTACAAGCTTGGCTATCCGCGCACCGAAGTGCACTGCGCGCGCTGCGGCGGGCATCTGGGCCATGTCTTCGACGACGGCCCTCAGCCCACCGGCAAGCGCTATTGCATGAACGGCGCGGCGATGACGTTCATGCCGGCCTGAGGGCTCGATAACGCCCTCCCGCAGCGCTTGTTCCATCGCTGGGGCGGACAGCCCAGACAAATGGATTTCAGCATCGAGCGCAACGGGAATGGACGACGCCCCCGGCCAGCCACCGGATAATGGGGGCGATCATTCCTCGAACCGATCGCAAGGCACTCCTGCCGTCATCTGATCCAGGAATGTCGCCCGCCGTGTCTGCTTGCCTGGCCGGGGCATGCCAATCTCTGAAAAAACGCCCCTGCTTCAGGCGGCTCCCATTGCCGCCGCAAGGCCAACTTGTTCAGAGCTTGATGTTCACGTCAAAAATTCAGCTGATATTGCACACCGATCTGACGGGGACGGCTGACCACCCCGCGCGGCAGTCGCAGCCCTTTGGCATCCTGGCGTTCAAAGCTGGCCGCCGGCTGATCGCCATAGTTCAAGCGCTTGTCCAGCAGGTTCTTGACATAGACCATGATCTGGGACCGACCGAAGCTCAGGCCGACATTGCCGTTGACCATATTGATCGCCTGACGGGTGTAGTATCCCGCCGAGCCATCCGACACCTTGACGGAGCCGGTATAGCTGTAGTCGGCCGCGACAAAGAGGCTGAGCGCGTCACCAAGTGGCGTTTCATAATAGCCCGAAATGGTGCCTGTCCATTGGGGCACTTGAGGAAGCGGGCTGTGCGGCAGCACCGGCAGAACACCTGGCTGCAGCAGCACGCCGTCCGTGTAACCGAGACCGACCTGGATCGAGAGTGGTACGCCTGCAAAAGGCCGGCCCGACAACTCCATTTCTCCGCCGCGAATTCGCGCCTTGCCGGCATTCGTCGTGACCGACAAGAGGCAGCTAGGGTCAGTCAGGAATGTCGTCTGCTGAATGCGGGACCAGTCGATCTGGAAGGCCGCGACGGAGGCGCTAAGCCGGCCATGGGCCAGACGGCTCTTCGCACCGATCTCATAGTTCCACAATGAATCGGATTGATATTGCCGTATCTTGTTGTTGTCGAGGCCCAGTTTCGCGAGGGAGGCCGAACAGACATCGGGCAAGGACGTCTGGCCGCCGCCGGGCCTGAATCCTTTCGATGCGGATACATAGATGTTGCCCTGATCGCCGATCTTGTAGGAAAGGACAGCCTTCGGTATCCAGCCGCTCTCGCGGTTTTTGATTGCAGGATTGAACGATGATCCGCCGTCAAACAGGAAGCCTTTATCGGTTGAGGCATCCGTTTTTTGCTTCGTCCAATATCTTCGAAGCCCCAGGGTCACCGTCAGTTTCGGGACCACTTCATAATATATCTCGCCAAATAGCGCGACATCATCCTTATGTCTTGTTCCGGACACCGATGCAAAATAGTCCGGCGTGATCCCGGCATCGGCCAATTCCGGGACATGAATGACAGGAACCTGGTTCAGGCTGTATTGGTGCTGGTAGAATACGCCCGCAGTGCCCGAAAGGTGCGGCAGCAGGGTTCCCTCGTCGAACGACACCCTGTCTTCATGTGTGAAGCGCCTCTCATCGGCATTCGTTATTTGATAGAGAGCAGGATAGCCATAGCCCGAGCCAAGAAACTGATTGGTGCCTTCGGTGTCATCCTCGAGTTCTTTGATCTTTCTCGCAAAATAACTCGTTGAGGAAACGATCGAAAAACCGTCTCCGCTATAGTTCAGAACGAGTGACCCGATGCCCCAGCGGTCTTTGGCATATTCCTGGACGTCACGATCACGATCCACCGTGTAGGAAAGCGGCCTGTATCCCGGGAGCGGCACATAAGCGGCGGGGAATCCATGCATCTTGCTGGACTGCCCGATGGCATTGATCGAAGCTTCCAGCGTATCGGAAAGCCTCATGCGCAATGTCATTGATCCCATGAAGACATCGTGGCGGCCTTGACCGCTCTTCGAAACCAGCTTGCCATTGGCATCAGGGAAGCGGCGGGTGATGAAACCGGAATCATGCACGTAGCTGGCTGCTGTATCCAGCGCGACGCGGTCAGGCGCCAACACGAAGTTGGCCTGGGCGTTTACCGCGCCATCGAAGCCCCCGCCCTTTGTGCCGCCTGCCTGCAGCTCCACCGTGCCTGACGTCTCGTTGAAGGAGGGCTTGCGCGTAATGAAACGCAGGTTGCCACCCATGGAACTGGCGCCGAACAATGTGCCTTGCGGCCCCTTCAGCACCTCGATGCGATCCAGATCAAGCGTAAGCGGACTGACCGACGAAGGCACCGGCGTATCGTTGATGTAATAGGCGGTCGTTCCCGCACCGGCGACGCCCCGGATGGTCGTCTGGCGGTCGCCACTCCACAAAAGGCTGCCGCCCTGACCATATTGGAACGACATATTCGGAATGCGCGTGGCGTAGTCCGTGAAATTCTGGATGTTCTGCGTTTTCAGATAGTCGGAGGAATAGGCGGTGATGGATGCTGGAACGTCGGTCAGTTTCTCATCCCTGCGCCGCGCGGAGACGATGATCTCCTCGGTATTCACGGGTTCCTGGTACTGACCTTTTCGCTTGCCGTCTTCCTGGGCGCCGGCGGTGGCCGGCAGGAGCGCCAGGCTTGACCCGACCATAAGCAGCGCAATCCATGATATCCGCTTTGCGGTGGCGCTAGCAGATCGGTCGTGTCCGGCCTCCGTCGTCGAAAGGTGATGATAGCTCATGTTTCCCCCTATGCCTTTTGGTCTCTGTGTACCTTTGCCCCCGCCCCGTTCTCGGGCGGGATCATCGCTGCACCCGTTTACGCGGAACCACTCCCCTCATCTGGAGTTTGCCTGCAACGCCAGGCATTCAGGTTCGATCGCAAGTGCAGTTCAATAGTTGCTAAATGGCAACATTCGGTCACGATCTTGTGCATCTGTTGCAAAGAGTAAATAGTGAACTGCCCTGGAAAACTGTTTGGGAACGTTCCGAACTGGCTGCGCGCCGTTACCTGCGCCCCGGTTATCGTGCGGGACTGGTTACGAATTTTCCCTGGCTTCCATTGAGCAGCCCGGGAACACCGTCGCAGCGGTAGGCTGCGCCATCGTTCGGTTCCGGCGGCGGCGCTGAACAGTTTCGTGACCGCTTCGTGCTTCTGTCCCGGTATGCAGACGGCCTAACGTACAAATCTGATCGGTTGCCTTGGTCGTCCGAGAATGCGGGGCGCGATCAAGGTAGCCCAATAGCCAGGGTTGCGAGCGTCGACCCCGGTTTTTGCAGACGGGAGAGTCTCTGAATGAAAAGGATCAAACTATCCATGGCCATTGTGGGTGCGGGCCTGTTGGCAGCAAGCGCGCCTGCCATCGCGCATCACTCCTTTGCCATGTTCGATCAAACGAAACTGTCCGAACTCAGGAATGTGACGGTTACCCGGTTCCAATGGACCAACCCGCATGTCTATGTCGTCGTCCGGAGTGGCCAGACGACCTACACGCTGGAATGCGGCAGCCCTTCGAACATGCGAGAGACAGGCTGGAAGTTCAACACGTTGAAAACCGGGGACACCATTGACGTCATCTTTTTTCCGCTGAGGGACGGCAAGCCGGGCGGGGCATTGAAACTGGCCACCCTTGCGGGGGGCAAGAAGCTGAAGGCCTGGTGACGCACCGCAGGCACTGCACAACTGATGGCAATCGTCGGCCGTCGTCGCTCTGCGACCCGGGCGACGTCTGATAACATTCCTTGAGAAAAGTTGAGGCTCCCGATGTGGTTCAAGAATATCACAGGCTTTATGGCCGCCGCGACCGTCGCGCTGGGTGCGACCGGCACGGCGGCCACCGTTGCGCCTTCCGCTGCCGCGCAGGCGTCCGTAAGTGTCACCAGGAATCCGGTGCCGAACATCACAGGTGTCTGGGAACGTTATCCCAGCCCCTTCGAGGACGGGGGAGCCGGGTTCGATGACATCCCTCCACCCCGGCCCGGCCCGGACCTGAAGGAGCCCTACGCGACCGAGTGGAAAGCGCAGAGGGCCAAGCGCAAGGCCGCGATGGAATCCGGGCATCCGCTTGTTGATCCCAGTACCCTTTGCCTTCCCGAGGGCACGCCGACGATCATGCAGGCGATTTACCCGATCCAGATTCTTCAGAATCCGGGGCAGATCACCGTGCTGGCTGAACTGTTCATGCAGACACGCCGCATCTATCTCGATACGCCGTTTCCGGCACCGGACGACCTCGAACCGACATTTTATGGTTTCTCCTCCGCGCATTGGGAGGGCGATACACTGATCGTCAAGACGCGCGGGGTAAAAGAAAATGTCCAGTTCTTCGAAATCCCCCACAGTGATCAAATGACGGTTACCGAGCGATACCGGCTAACCGGGCCGGACATGCTCCGCGGCGATTTCTCGATCGAAGATCCGGCCTATCTCAAAAGTCCCTATCGCTGGACATGGATATATAAGCGCAACCACAAATACCGCATTCCGGAATACGTGTGCGATCACAGCCTTGAAAAGGTCAACCCCGACGGCACAGTGTCTTTCGAAGGCGCGAACTGAAATATGCATGGCGGCTGCCGAGCTGGCCGCGTTTTGTGTTTGTCAGGCGCGCGGCTGTTGTTAGGGAGGGCGGGGCATGGCGAGCCATGCCCGCTCCGTAATCCGCCGGCCTTCAATGAGAAAGGCGAATGACGATTGATGATAAACCAGTTTCCGAAGAGATGGCCCGCAGGCTTGCGGAAGAGGGGCGTCGGGTAAGGAGTTTCATCGCTTCCAATCGATCGGATACGCTGCTCCGCATCTTTGACTATCTGTTGCAGCAATCCGTTGAGGGTTATCGTCCGAGAGAAGCGGAAATTGCCGAGGAGGTGTTCCTGGACGGGCTGACCGCGCCGGGCCAGCAAGGCTCGCGGGTTCGCGTCGGCGTTTATCGTCTGCGTAAAAAGCTCGATCTGTTCTATGCGGACACGCAGGGCGCGAGGCTGACCATTCCGCAGGGCGAGTATGGCTTGGTGCTCGACAAACCAGCCTAGGAGGTGGAGGAGAAGGCGGACGCACCGGAAGAGGAAGCTCCCACCCGTCGGTACTCGCGCCTGATTGTGGCTGGTGT
>JARROF010000039.1:0-16634 GCA_037384205.1 Novosphingobium sp.
AAGTTCGCTACCAGGCGCTTGAGCCGGGCGTTCTCCTCTTCGAGTTGCTTCAGACGCTTCATCTCTGATGGCATCAAGCCGCCGTATTTGCTGCGCCATCGGTAGTACGTCTGGATCGAAATCCCTGCCTTGCGACAAACCTCCCCGACCGTCGTCCCGTCTTCCGCCTGTTTCAATATGAAGGCGATCTGCTGCTCACTGAACCTGGACTTCTTCATGCCACGAATCTCCTGGCTGGCATTACCCAAACCTAACCGGGAAATTCTCACAAAAATCGGACCAGTTTGCCGGGATCAGGTCAGCCTGACAGCCACCGAACGTGCGAATGACCGGTTCCGGCGCAAGGCGACGTTCGGGTATCGTGCCATGACCTGAATTCAAGGCATGAAAGAGCAAGGTGGCGAACGCAGGCCGGGAAACCCCGCCGGTGTTTCCCGGTCATTCAGGCACGACTACTCTGCCTGCCCCTCATAGGCCTCGACGATGCGCCCCACGATCGGATGGCGCACCACATCGGCGGCGGTGAAGCGGGTGACGGCGATGTCTTCCACGCCTTCCAGCCGTTCCACCGCATCGGCGAGGCCGCTCATGCGGTCGCCGCCGGGTATATCGACCTGCCGCGGGTCGCCGCAAATCACCATGCGGCTGTTTTGGCCGAAGCGGGTGAGGAACATCTTCATCTGCTCGCGCGTGGTGTTCTGCGCCTCGTCGAGGATGACGAAGGCATCGGCCAGCGTGCGGCCGCGCATGAAGGCGATGGGGGCGATCTCAATTTCGCCCGCCGCCAGACGGCGTTCCACCTGCTCGGGTGGCATGCAGTCATAGAGGGCATCGTAGAGCGGGCGCAGATAGGGATCGACCTTGTCCTTCATGTCGCCGGGCAGGAAACCCAGCTTCTCGCCCGCTTCCACGGCCGGGCGAGAGAGGATCAGGCGCTGCACCGATCCGGTCATCAGTTGTGAAACCGCCTGCGCCACGGCGAGGTAGGTCTTGCCGGTGCCTGCCGGGCCCAGCGCGAAGATCACGTCGGACTTGGCCAGCGCGCGCATATATTCGATCTGCGTGGCTGAGCGCGGTATGATCGTTTTCTTGCGTGTGCGGATCATAATCGGCGGTGCGCCCGCGTCGCCGGAAATGATACCTTCAAGAGTGGGTTCGGAGGACATGGCGATCAGCGATTCGATGGCGCCGGAATCGAGATCCTGACCCATTTCCAGCCGGTGATACATGCCCTTGAGCGTATCGCGGGTACGGGCGACGGCATCTTCGGGGCCTTCCACCTGGATCTTGTTGCCGCGCGCGGAAATATAGACGCCGAGCCGGTTTTCCACCTGGACAAGATTGGAATCGAACTGGCCGAACAAGGCCCCGAGCAGTGTCGGTTCGTCGAACTCTACCTCGACACGCGCCCGGCGATAAGTCTCGGGGCGGAACTGCGCCGTATTCTCGGCACGGGCTGCTTTTCGGGCCATGTGCTCCTTTCGAAACGAAGGAATTGTTCCTGATTCGAAAGATAGGACGGCAAATGGCCCGCGCAAGTCATGCTGCGGCGCAGTGCGGTGGATAACTGCTCAGGCCGTCACGGTTTCCAGCAGTCTGGCCGCAATCGAATTCGGTCCCGCTTCGACCAGTTCCACCCGCACCAGATCGCCCGCTTGCGCCTCGCCCTCGAAATGCACCGATTGCAGCCAGGGCGATTTGCCCAGCCACTGGCCGGGATGCTTGCCCTTGCGCTCCACCAGCACCTGGCAGGTCTTGCCCACGCTGGCGGTGTTGAAGGCGAGCTGATCGCGGTTGAGCGCGGCCTGCAGGCGTTGCAGGCGTTCGTCCATCGCGGCAGCCGAAATCTGGTCGTCCATCGTCGCGGCAGGCGTGCCCGGGCGCGGCGAATACTTGAAGCTGAAGCACTGGGCATAGCCCACGGTATCGACCAGCTTCAGCGTATCCGCGAACTCGGCATCGGTTTCGCCGGGGAAGCCGACGATGAAATCGCCCGAAAGCGCGATGTCGGGCCGCGCGGCACGGACCTGCTCCAGAATGCGCAGATAGCTTTCCACCGTGTGGCTGCGGTTCATCGCCTTCAGCACGCGGTCATTGCCCGCCTGAACCGGCAGATGGAGGAAGGGCATCAGTTTTTCGATCTCGCCATGGGCGGCGATCAGCCCTTCGGTCATGTCGTTGGGGTGGCTGGTGGTATAGCGGATGCGCACGAGGTCGGGGATATCCGCCAGCTCGCGGATCAGCCCGTCGAGCCCGATCGCCTGCCCTTTGGCATTCTCGCCTTCCCACGCATTGACGTTCTGCCCCAGCAGCGTGATCTCGCGCGCGCCGCTTTCGACCAGCCGCTTCGCCTCGTCGATCAGGTCGGCATGCGGGCGCGAGACTTCGGCACCGCGCGTGTAGGGCACCACGCAATAGGTGCAGAACTTGTCGCAGCCTTCCTGCACGGTGAGGAACGCCGTGGGGCCCGAGCGGCGGCGTCTGGGCAGCGCGCCGAACTTGGTTTCGGCGGGCATGTCGGTATCGGTAACGCGCTTGCCTGACGAGGCATCGCGCAGCATTTCGGGCAAGCGGTGATAGGCCTGCGGCCCCACCACCATCTTCACCGACGGCGCGCGGGCCATGATCTCCTCGCCCTCCGCCTGCGCGACGCATCCGGCGACGGCGATGAGCGGGCTGGAGCCATCCTCGCGGCGCAGGCGGCCGATATCGGAATAGACCTTCTCGGCGGCCTTCTCGCGAATATGGCAGGTGTTGAGCACCACGAGATCGGCATCTTCGCCTTCGGGGGCGGGGGTGATGCCCTGTTCGGTCAGCAGTTCGGCCATGCGATCGCCGTCATAGACGTTCATCTGGCAGCCGAAGCTCTTGACCCGGTAGGTCTTGGGAATCTGGGTAGGACGCATTGCGCGCCCGTACACGCGTTTGCACCGGTTTTGAAGGGGCGGGACAGGGCACGGCGGGGAGGCCGGATGCTGGCCGCCATATTAAGGACGTTTGTTCAATACTTCTATGGGCGGAGCAGTTAGACGGCGCATTTCTCTGCGAGGAGTGACTCGGTATGGAGGGGGCGGTCGTCCGGTCGACGCTGTCGTTGATTGGTCCCGGCATCATGCTGGTGTTCGGTGTGGCCTTTTCCGGCGCATGGGCGCTGGAGCGCCGCCGCCCGTATCTCCTGCATATAGCCACGGCCTGCCTGCTGTTCGCGCTGGGGGCGATGTGCCAGGTGCTGCACTGGCCGGCGGCAACCGGGTTGAACGCCATGGTTTCCGGCGCGCTCTATACGATAGCGGTGGTGCTTGCGGCCCAGGGGATCATGATGCGTTCCGGCCGCGCCTTTCGCTGGCCGTCCGGCGTTGCGCTTGTGGCTGGTGTCATGGCCATGCTGTGGTACTTCTTCTACGTGGACCGGAACCTGCTGGCGCGGGTGTACATCCAGAACTTCGGATATGGCCTGATCCTGCTGGTGGCGGCGCTGCGGCTGAGAGGGCTTGCAAGGGCGCGGCCGGTGGACCGGATCCTGTTCTGGACGCTGCTGGCTTTCGCGCTGCACTTCTTTCCGCGAACGTTGCTGACGATCGGCTTTTCCGCGCCTCACGGCCTGCAGACGTTTGCCAACTCGGTGTTCTGGCAGGCCTTGCAGTTCTCGCTTGCGGTTCTCGGGGCCGGTCTGGCGCTGGCGATCTTCGCGGCGGCCTTTTCCGATCTGCTCGACGACCTTCGCCGCGACAGGGATTTCGATGGCTTGACCGGCGTCCTCAACCGGCGCGGGTTCGAAGAGGCGATTGGCGGCGGACTGCGGGCTTCCGCTACCCCGGCATCGCTCGTGGTATGCGATGTGGACCATTTCAAGCGCATCAACGACACGTGCGGCCACGATGCCGGTGATGCTGTGCTGGCGGGGCTGGGACGGCTTCTGCGGGAAGCGGCGCGGACACAGGACGTGGTCGGCCGGTATGGCGGAGAGGAGTTCCTGATCTTTCTGCCTGGAACAGCCGAGGCTCAGGCGAAAGTGCTGGCCGAGCGTCTGAGAGTGGAAATCCTGAACCGCGATTTCCCGGTGCCGTCCGGGCTTTCGCGGGTGACCGCCAGTTTCGGCGTCGTCGAACGGCACCCCGCCGAAGACTGGCCCAGCCTTTTCAAGCGCGTGGACCGGTGCCTCTATGCCGCGAAGGGAAAAGGGCGGAACCGGGTGGCGGGCATGGAAGAGCTTGTCTCCGCTTCCGCCGCTGTCCGGGGGCATGACGCCGGACAGCGAAAGCCGGATGATGGCCGCGACGGCGCGGCCCCTGTCTTTTTCCAGGCGGAGGGCAACCGGCGGCGGACGCATGATGCGCTTCCCGATATGTCCGGCCGCCAGCCTTCAAAGGGGCGCGCATAGCGCGGGCCCTTGCCGGTTTCGCAGGCCGGGGGTTTGCGGAACATTTTCCTACACACCCGCCGGTGCGGTACTATCCCGGCCATGCCTGCACGCCACGAACCTCGCGCCTTGCACCTCCGTCACAAAGTGACACTTTGGCCGCAAGGTGACACGCAAAGTGACGCATGATGCCCAAGGTGACACATTTCCCTCTGGACCGTGTCACCCGTGTCAACCGACGTGTCACCTTGTGCGATGACGGTGCCTGTTCCCCTTTCCCCCCAGTTCGGCTATCCGCGCGCCATTATGAGTGAGAACCAGACCCTTTACGCCGCCTTCGCAGGCCACCTTTCCGCCGCGCTCGATGCGCTGGAAGCAGCGGGCACGCTGCCGGGCGGGCTGAAGCGAGGGGCGATCACGGTCGAGCCGCCGCGCGATCCCAGCCACGGCGATCTGGCGACCAATGCGGCGATGGTGCTGGCCAAGCCCGCCGGCATGAAGCCGCGCGATCTGGCCGGGGCGCTGGTGGCGGAACTGTCGAAGCTCGATGCCGTGACCTCCGCCGAGATTGCCGGGCCGGGCTTTATCAACATGCGCCTCGCGCCTGCCGCATGGCTCACCGAACTGCGCGCGATCGCCGCGCTGGCCGCCGATTACGGGCGTTCCGCGCTGGGCGGCGGCAAGACCGTGAATGTCGAATACGTCTCGGCCAATCCCACCGGGCCGATGCACATGGGCCACTGTCGCGGCGCCGTCGTCGGCGATGCGCTGGCGACGCTGCTCGAATTCGCCGGGCACAAGGTGACGCGCGAATACTACGTCAACGACGCCGGCGCGCAGGTGCAGGTGCTCGCCCGCTCGGTACACATCCGTTACCGCGAGGCGCTGGGCGAAGATGTAGGGACGATCCCCGAGGGGCTCTATCCGGGCGACTATCTGGTTCCGGTCGGCAAGGCGCTGGCTGAGGAATTCGGCAGCACATACGCCAGAGCGCCCGAATCGGAATGGCTGGTGTTGTTCCGCGAAAAGGCAGTCGCGGCGATGATGGACATGATCCGCGCCGATCTCGCGCTGCTGGGGATCGAGCACGAGGTGTTCTCGTCCGAAGCCGAACTGCAGGCCTCGGGCAAGCCGGACGAGGCCGAGGCGTGGCTGCGCTCCAAAGGGCGGGTCTATGACGGGGTGCTCGAAGCGCCCAAGGGCAAGACGCCGGAAGACTGGGAGCCGGTGGAACTGCCGCTGTTCAAGTCCACCCAGTTCGGCGACGATCAGGACCGTCCGATCAAGAAGAGCGACGGCACCTGGACCTATTTCGGCGCCGACCTCGCCTATCACTATCAAAAGGCGCAGGAAGCCGATGCACTGGTCGACATCTGGGGCGCGGACCATGCGGGCACCGTCAAGCGCATCAAGGCGGCCGTTGCCGCGATGACCGGCGCCGATGGCGAGCCCACGCCGTTCGAGGTGAAGCTGGTGCAGATGGTCCAGCTTCTGAAGGGCGGCCAGCCGTTCAAGATGAGCAAGCGCGCGGGTACTTTCGTGACGCTGGCCGATGTCGTCGAGATGGTGGGCAAGGACGTGGTGCGCTTCACCATGCTCACCCGCAAGCCCGATGCGCAGATGGACTTCGATTTCGACAAGGTGGTCGAAGCCTCGAAGGACAATCCGGTGTTCTATGTGCAGTACGCCCATGCCCGCGTCTGCTCCACGCTGCGCAAGGCGGCGGCGGAAGGTTTCGCGCCCTCGGCGGAACATCTGGAGCTGCTGGGCGAGGAGGAACTGGAACTGGTGAAGCTGGGCGCGCAGTTCCCGCGCATTGTGGAGGCCGCCGCTGCCGCGCGCGAGCCGCACCGCGTGGCTTTCTTCCTTCATGATCTGGCCGCCGCGTTTCACGGCTACTGGAATCTGGGTAACGACCGCGTGGAGAAGCGGTTTATTAACCACAAGGACGCTACATTGACGGGTGCGCGGCTTTTCCTGGCCGTGCAGATCGGGCAACTTGTCCGCAACGGACTGGCGCTGCTGGGCGTTGAGGCGGTGGAGGAAATGTAAGCCATGGCGATCTCGGACACGGGTCGGGAAGACCTCAACGACGATCCCAATTCCATCGGCGGGCCCGGTTCCGCCGGCACGGACGGCGCGGACGTGCCGCCATTCGGTGCGCCCGCCGAAGACGGCGCCGAGTTCGAGCAACCGCCGCAGCTTGAACTCGGCGATGAGGATGTGCGCCTGCCCTGGCTGGAAGGCGATGACGAGGACTTCGAGGACGAGGGCGGCTCGGGGCTCGGGCAGGGCCTGATGCTGGTCGTGCTGGGCCTTGTCGCGATCGGCCTGATTGTCGGCGGCCTGTTTTGGGTCATGCGTGACAGGCCCGATCAGCAGCTTGTGGCCGATGGCGGCGTGATCGCAGCGCCCAGGGAACCTTACAAGACCAGGCCGGAAAATCCCGGCGGTGAAGTGGTGGCCGGTACCGGCGATACCAGCTTCGCGGTCGCCGAAGGGCAGTCGCGCCCGCCGCAGATCGAGGATAAGAAAGAACCGGCCAAGCCCGGTTTCGATTCTGTCAGCAAGCCGGAAAGCAAGCCTGTGGCCAAGCCTTCCGCCGCTGCCGCCTCTTCGGGTGTGGGGGTGCAGGTCGGCGCCTATTCGACCAGGGCCACGGCCGAGGCAGGCTGGAATGCGCTGAAATCGCAGTATCCGGCGCTGGCCGATGTGCCGCACCGCGTGCTGCAGGGGCAGGCCGATATCGGCACGGTCTATCGCCTGCAGGCGGTGCCGGGCAATCTCGCCGCGGCCAGGGCGCTGTGCGAAGGGATGAAGAACGCGGGCCTGAGCTGTCAGGTGAAGCGCTGACCCGACGGGTGCGGACCACACGGACAGTCCACCGGGTTTTGCACACTCGGCAAGGGGGGCTTCCTTGCTAAACCCGCGCGTTTCTGCGACGAAATTGCCATGGTTCCCGCGATTTTCGGCCTTTCGGGCCTCACGCTGACAAATGACGAGCGCGCGTTCTTCCGTGACGCTGATCCGGCCGGATACATTCTCTTCGGCCACAATGTGGAAAGCCGCGACCAGCTCCGGGCGCTGACTGACGATCTGAAGGCGATCCACGGGCGCGAGCGGCTCTATATCTGCATCGATCAGGAAGGCGGGCGTGTCGCGCGGATGAAGCCGCCGGTCTGGCCGGCCTATCCGGCGGGCGAGGCGTTCGACCGGCTCTATGACGTGGCCCCGGCTTCCGCGATCGAGGCGGTACGCGCCAATGCCGAGGCGCTGGGACTGGATCTGGCCGAAGTGGGGATCACTGCCGATTGCTACCCTTCGCTTGATGTCCGCCAGCCCGGCGCGCATGACGTGATCGGCGACAGGGCTTTCGGCCACGAACCGATGCGCGTCGCTGCGCTGGGGCGCGCAGCGCTGGCGGGGCTGGCGCGTACGGGCGTCGTGGGCTGCATCAAGCACATGCCCGGCCACGGCCGCGCCATGGCGGACAGCCACAAGGAACTCCCCACTGTCACGGCCAGCGAAGAGGAGCTGGAGAGCGATCTTGCGCCCTTTCGTACTCTGGCCGATGCCCCTGTAGGGATGACCGCGCACGTGCGCTACACCGCCTGGGACGCGGACCTGCCGGGCACGCTGTCTCCCTTCGTGATCGGCGAAGTGATCCGCAAGCGCATCGGTTTTACCGGGCTGCTGCTGACCGACGATCTCGATATGGAAGCGCTGTCCGGCACGGTGCCCGAGCGGGCGGCGCGCGCGCTCGCCGCAGGTTGCGATATCGCACTCAACTGCTGGGCGAAGATGGATGACATGGTCGGCATCGCCAAGGCCATGCCAAGCATGCGTGAGGACACCGGTCAGCGCCTCCGGCGTGCATTGGCGGTGGCGGGCGGCGTGGTGCCCGGCGATCGGGTGGAGCTTGCCGCCCGGCGCGACGCGCTGCTGGCTCAGGGGGTGGCCTGAGGGCATGGACCTTTCTGCCGGTCTTCCCTCTGACAGTGTCGGCCCGCCCGGCGAGGCGGAGACCGAATGGGAAGGTGCCGCCGAAGCGCGCAAGGAAGCACTCTATCTGGAAATCGAGGGGTGGGAAGGCCCGCTCGACCTGCTGCTCGATCTGGCGCGGCGGCAGAAAGTGGACTTGCGCAAGATATCGATCCTTGAACTCGTGGGGCAATACCTCACCTATATCGAGCAGGCCAAGGCGCTGCGGCTGGAACTGGCGGCGGACTATCTCGTGATGGCGGCCTGGCTTGCCTATCTCAAATCCGCGCTGCTGTTGCCGAAGGACGAACAGGAAGACCCGAGCCCCGAGGAACTGGCGCTGCGTCTGCAACTGCGCCTGCAGCGCCTCGGGGCCATGCGCGAGGCGGCGGCGCGGCTGATGGCGCGTGACCGGATGGGCCGCGACGTGTTCCCGCGCGGCGTGCCTGAGGGGCTGCGGGTGGACCGCAAGCACTTGTGGCAATGTGAATGGTACGATCTGGTTCGCGCCTATGGCGATGGGAAAGTGCGCAGCGAGCCGGTCGTCCACATGGTGCGCGAGCGGATGGTGATGACGCTCGACAGCGCGATCCAGCGCGTATCCTCGATGCTGGGCGTGGTGATCGACTGGATCGAGCTGCGCGATTTCCTGCCGCCCGCGCAGGATGGCTGGGCCAATCCGCAACTGCGCAGGTCCGCGCTGGCCTCCAGCTTCGTTGCCGCGCTGGAACTGGCGCGCACTGGCAAGGCCGAGCTGGCGCAGGACGAGACCTTCGGACCGCTGCGGCTGAAGGCGGTGAAGCCGTGATGCGGGAAGAGACCGAGGCCCCGGACGATCTCGTGCGTGCCGTGGAGGCGGCGCTGTTCGCCGCCGATCAGCCGATGACGGTGGAGCAGATTTCCGCGCATCTCGGGCAAGCCAACGTGGTCCCCGCGCTGGCCGAACTGCAGCGCCATTACGAAAAGCGCGGCATCCGCCTTGTTGAGCGCGGCAAGCGTTGGCACTTCGAAACCGCGCCCGATCTGGCGTATCTGCTGCGCCGGGAAAAGGAAGAGCAGCGTCGCCTGTCGCGGGCTGCCACCGAAGTTCTGGCGATCGTGGCCTATCACGAACCGGTCAGCCGCGCCGAGATTGAGGCGATTCGCGGCGTGCAGACCGCCAAGGGCACGCTCGATGTGCTGATGGAAGCAGGCTGGGTGCGGGTGGCCGGTCGGCGCGAAGTGCCCGGACGCCCGGTCATCTATGCGACGACGGTGGAATTCCTGGCCCACTTTGGCCTGAAATCGCTGAAGGAATTGCCGGGGATAGATGAACTGCGCGCCGCCGGTCTGCTCGATCCCGTGGACGACGAGATGATCGAGACCGCTCTGAAACCCGGAAACGCGCGCGAGGAGGGAGATGATGACAGCGACGCGACAGGTCCGGGTCTTAACGATGACGGACTGGCAAGTTCGGGGGAAAGCGCTTAGATGGGCTAGGTAGCGTCTTGAATCGATCTACGTTGAAACGATCTGTACCGGCGCAACCAATTTGGAGTAGGGAATATGGGTAGCTTCTCGATCTGGCACTGGCTGATCGTTCTGGTGATCGTGCTCGTGCTGTTCGGACGCGGCCGCGTTTCGGAAATCATGGGTGATTTCGGCAAGGGCATCAAAAGCTTCAAGGAAGGCATGAACGAGGACGAGAAGAAGTCCGGCAAAGCCTCCACGCCGCCCGCGCAGATCACCTCGCAGCAGGGCGATGCCAGCCCGACGGCGAGCGAGACCAAGAACGAACAGGCCTGAGTCTGGTAAGGTCACAGAACGGCGATGTTTGACATCGGCGCATCCGAACTGCTGATGATCGTCATTGTGGCGGTCGTTGTCATTGGCCCCAAGGACATGCCGATGGCGATGCGCACGGCCGGACGCTGGATCGGCAAGATGCGCAAGATTTCCGGCCATTTCCGCTCCGGCATTGACGCGATGGTCCGCGAAGCCGAACTTGAGGAAATGGAGAAGAAGTGGCGCGAGCAGAACGAGGCAATCATGAAGGCTGCTCCGCAATTGCCCACTGTCGAAGAGATGCAGGCTCCCACCGTTGCGGCGCCCGTTATGGAATCCGGAAACATGTCTTCTGCCGAGGTTTCCCTGCCTGAATCTGCTCCCGAGGCTGAGAGCCAATTTCCCGATAACACACGGCAGGCGGAACTGAACCTTCCTCCGCCGCCGCCCTGACCGGTCTCCCATGGCGTTCCACATTCCCGATATCGATGAGACGCAGGCACCGCTGCTCGATCACCTGATCGAGCTGCGCACGCGGCTGTTGCGGGCCTTTCTGGCTTTCGCGGTGGCTTTCGGGGTGTGCTTCTATTTCTCCAGCGACATCTTCAGCTTTCTGGTGCGCCCGCTGACCGAGGCTTTTCCGGCCGGGCAGGGCAAACTGATTTACACCAAGCTTTACGAGGCGTTCTTCGTCGAAGTGAAGGTGGCACTCTTTGCGGCTTTCTTCGTCAGTTTTCCGGTGATCGCCAACCAGATCTGGGCGTTCGTGGCGCCGGGACTCTATGCCAAGGAAAAGAAGGCGTTCCTGCCGTTCCTGATCGCAACGCCAGTTCTGTTCACGATGGGCGCGGCGCTGGCCTATTATGGGGTCATGCCCACGGCCTTCCACTTCTTCCTGGGCTTTCAGGGCGACAAGGGCGGGCTCAAGCTGGAGGCGCTGCCGGGCACGGGAGACTATCTGGCGCTGGTGATGCAGTTCATCCTTGCCTTCGGGATCAGTTTCCTGATGCCTGTGCTGCTGATGCTGCTCAATCGCGCGGGTATTGTCTCGCGCGTGCAGGTGGCGAGTGCGCGCCGTTATGCGATTGTCGGCATCTTTATCATTGCCGCGGTCGCAACGCCGCCGGACGTGATCTCGCAGCTGCTGCTGGCGGTGCCGCTGATCGCGCTGTTCGAAGGCACGCTGGTGGTCATGTGGTTCACCGAACGTCGTGACGCGCAGGTCAAGGCGGCCGAGGAGAAAGCCGCTGCAGAAGTAGCAGCCGCTGAAGCAGCCGTTGAGTAAGAGCTACCGTTCGTCGCTCGTTTCTTCTTCTTGTCCTGAGACGTTCTGATCGTCTGTTGCCGCCCAGGCGCGCTGGCCGCCGATCCAGGTTTCCAGGACCTTGGTCTTGCGGATCTGTTCGGGCGTTGCCAGCATCGGGTCGGTATCCACGAACAGGAAATCCGCGTCGTAGCCCTTGGCGATGCGGCCCAGCTTGTCTTCGGCGAACATCGCATAGGCCGCGCCGGTGGTGTAGGCGTTGAGCGCGGCTTCGCGGCTGAGCACTTCCTGAGCCTGCCATCCGCCGAAAGGCTGACCGTCCGCCCCCTGCCGCGTGATCGCGACGGCAAGGCCTTCGAAGGGGCGCGCGGGCTCGACCGGCGTGTCCGAACCGAAGGCCAGCGTCGCCCCGGCGGCGGCCAGCGATTTCCACGCATAAGCGCCTGCCAGCCGGTCCGGCCCCAGCCGGGCTTCGGCCATCGGCCGGTCCGAGGCTTCGTGCTGCGGCTGCATCGAGGCGATCACGCCGTGCTGGCCGAAGCGGGAAATATCCACTGGATCGACGATCTGCGCATGTTCGATGCGCCAGCGCCGGTCTCCCTTGTATGTCGCGGAAAGCTCGTCGATGGCATCGAGCACGGTGGCGTTTGCCTTGTCGCCGATGGCGTGGACCGCGACCTGAAAATTGTCGATCGCGGCCCGGCTCATGAGGTTGCCGAGCTGCGTCTGGCTCATCTGCGGCAGCCCTGAGGTCTTCGCATCGTCGGCATAGGGCTGTTTCAGCCATGCCCCGCGCGATCCCAGCGCGCCGTCGAGGAGCAGTTTGAGGCCGTTCATCTTCAGCCGGTCGTGATAGAGCCAGGGCGTCGGGCCGGGGCCGCCGATCAGGCTCATGTTCTCCACGCCCGCGGCATAAGCGACGATGCGGATGCGCAGATGGCCAAGGTCGGCGGCGCGGCGGAAGGCTTGCCAGTCCTCGATCGAGGTGCCCATGTCGGCAATCGCCGTGACGCCTTGCTGCAGCAGCGCGATCTGTGCTTCGCCGAGCGCGGTGTCGCGGTCTTCCGGGCGGGGTTGGGGGCGCCTGCTTTCCACCAGCGTGGTGGCGGCATCGATGAAGACGCCCGCGGGTTTCTTGCTGCCTGCGATCCGCAGGATCTTGCCGCCTGCCGGATCGGGCGTGGCGGCGGAGATCCCGGCGGCTTCCATCGCGGCGGTATTGGCCCAGCCCGCGTGGCCGTCGATACGGGTGAGCCAGGCGGGCCTGCCGCCGGTCACGGCATCGAGTTCGGCGGCGGTGGGCATGCGGCCAAGGCCCCACTGCACCTGATTCCAGCCGGTGCCGAGAATCCATGGCGCGTCAGGATGCGCGGCGGCCCAGGTGCCAATACGCGAAAGCGCTTCGTCAAGCGATGTCGTCGCGGACAGGTCCAGCGTCATCCGCGCGAAGCCGGTGGCCATCACGTGCCCGTGCGCGTCGATCATGCCCGGCACCACCACGCGGCCCTTGCCGTCAAGCCGGTAGTCTACCCGTTGCGGGCGCTTCTCGCCGCTGTGATAGACGTGCGTGACATGCCCGTCGGGCGCGATCAGGAAACCGTCGAAGTGCTCGATGCCGCCCTTGCCGTCAGGCGTCAGGCCATCGACATTGTCGATCAGGGTCCCGGCGACGGCAGGTTCGGGCTCGGGCCGTTTTTTCTTCCTCGCCAGCGCCGGAGTGGCGATAAGGGCGAAGGCCAGCGCGGCAGCCAGGGCTGCCCGGGGAGCAGACCTCACTTCCTGCCCTTCTTCGGGAGCCTCTTGATGATCGCGCTGGTGTCAAGGCGGCCACCGCCCATGGCCTGGATTTCGGCGAAGAACTGGTCGATCAGCGCCGCCACCGGCAGCGAGACGCCCAGCCCGCGCCCTTCGTCGAGGCTGAGGCCAAGGTCCTTGCGCATCCAGTCGATCGCAAAGCCGAAATCGAAGCTGTCCTTGTCCATTGTCTGCCAGCGGTTGTCCATCTGCCAGGACTGCGCGGCGCCGCCCGAGATCGCTTCGTAGACCTTGTCCATGTCGAGGTGGGAAGCCTGCGCGAAACGCACCGCCTCGGCCAGTGCAGCGACATTGCCCGCGATGCAGATCTGGTTGGCCATCTTGGCGATCTGGCCCGATCCGGGCTTGCCGACATGGACGATGCGCTGCGACTAGGCCTCCATCACCGGGCGCGCGGCCTCGATGGCATCGTCCCGCCCGCCGCACATCAGCGTGAGCGTGCCGTTCTCGGCCCCGATCTGCGATCCCGTCATCGGCGCATCGACGCAGTGGACCTGCAAGTCGCGCGCCTCCACCGAGATCTGCCGGGCGATGCGCGCTGAAACGGTGGTGTGATCGATGAACACGCCGCCCTTCTTGAGCATCCGGAACACGCCGTTGGGGCTGAGCACCACGTCCGCCAGATCATCGTCATTGCCGACGCAAGTGATCACGACATCGGCATCCTGCGCCGCGTGTGCCGGATTGGCGGCGATGCGATGGGCGAGGCCGGGATTGTCGTCGGACCATTTCTTCGCGCGTTCGGGCGTGCGGTTATAGATCGTCAGTTCGTGGCCTGCCTTGGCGATGTGCCGCGCGATCGCGCCGCCCATCACGCCCAGGCCGATGAAGGAAACCTTCCGGCGCTCGCTCTTGCTCTGGCTCATGCGCAGGCTTGTAGACGGTTTTGCGGGAATGCAAACAGCAAGAAGCGCCCTGTCATCAGTCTTCCACCTCAAGTTTGCTTTCAATTTACGACAGATTCCGGTAGGCGCGCCTGCCTATGAACAAACCTGCACTCGATATCGCTTCCGGGGCCGAAGATGCCCTGCTGACCGCAGCCGATGTACGCGCGGCGGCGGAGCGAATTAAGGGTGCCGTTGTGCGCACGCCGACTCAGTTCAGCACTACCTTGAGTGCGATAACCGGCGCGGAAATCTGGCTCAAGTTCGAAAACCTCCAGTTTACAGCTTCTTACAAGGAGCGCGGCGCGCTCAATGCGCTTCTTCAACTGGACGAGGAGGCCCGGGCACGCGGCGTGATCGCGGCGTCCGCAGGCAACCATGCGCAGGGGCTGAGCTATCACGGTACCCGGCTGGGCGTGCCGGTGACGATCGTCATGCCCAGGACAACGCCGCTGGTGAAGGTCATGCAGACCGAAAGCGTGGGGGGCAAGGTCGTGCTCGAAGGCGAAAGCTTCGATGAGGCCTATACCCATGCCTGCAGCATGGTGCAGCAGCTCGGGATGACTTTCGTCCATCCTTTCGACGATCCGGCTGTCGCTGCCGGGCAGGGCACCGTGGCGCTGGAACTGCTGGAGGACGTGCCCGATCTTGATACGCTGGTCCTGCCTATCGGCGGCGGCGGGCTGGCTTCGGGCATGGGCACGGCGGCGCGGGCGATCAATCCGGACATCCGGCTGGTCGGCGTGGAGGCACTGCTCTATCCCTCGATGTACAACCTGCTGAAAGGCACCGACCTGCCGGTGGGCGGGGATACGCTGGCCGAAGGCATCGCCGTCTTCTCCCCTGGCCAGTTTACCTCGAAAGTGCTGCGCAATCTGCTCGATGAATTCCTGCTGGTCAGCGAGCCCAAGATCGAAAGCGCGCTGGCGCTGCTGTTACAGATCGAAAAGACCCTGGTCGAGGGGGCGGGCGCCACGGGGCTCGCGGCGGTGATCGACAATCCCGAGCTGTTCCGGGGGCGCAAGGTCGGTATTGTCCTGTCCGGCGGCAATATCGATACGCGCCTGCTGGCCAATGTGCTGCTGCGCGACCTTGCCCGCGCGGGGCGGCTGGCCCGCCTGAAGATCGGCTTGCAGGATCGCGCCGGGGCGCTGTTCAAGGTCGCCAAGGTGTTTCACGAGCACAATGTGAACATCATCGAGGTGTTCCACCAGCGTATCTTCACCCACTTGCCGGCCAAGGGCCTCGTCACCGAGATCGAGTGCGAGGCGCGCGACCGCGAGCAGCTCGAAGCGCTCGTCGCTGCCCTGCGACGTGAGGGCTACGAAGTGAAGCAGGTCGAAACCGAATAGGAGCAGTGTTTCCGTGTCCATGCGCCGTCCGGTGATTCTGCGGGACGGTGGCATGCGGCCAGACGCTTCAGGACTTTCCCGGGCTCCGGCGGAAAGGATGCCGGTTACGGGTGCTCCGATTTGGCACGTTAGCAACCGTTTGCATCGCCACGCGTGCGTTTTCTCCCCGTCTTCGCTGCATTTCGTAGTTAAAAGACTTTGAAGCTTTGGGCGCGCCGTGCATATTTGGGACCAGACAGTAACGGCATCGTAAGACGAAAGAGGAAGTTTCAGCTCCGTGACGGCCCAGGTTCGCTTTCCCCGGTTTTTCGTGACGAGCCCTTCGCCGTGTCCCTATCTGCCGGGACGCAATGAGCGCAAGGTGTTCACCGAACTCAAGGGGCCGCACGCGGATTCGCTCAATGATGCGCTGGGCCGCATTGGTTTCCGCCGTAGCCAGACCGTCGCGTATCGCCCGTCCTGTCTTGAATGTACGGCCTGTGTCTCGGTACGGGTTGTGGTGGAGGAGTTCAGGCCCTCGGGTTCGCAGAAGCGCGCGCTGAAGGCGAATGCCGACATCGTTGCCACCGTCTGCCGCCCGTGGTCCACGGCCGAACAGTTCGACTTGCTCCAGCGCTATCTCTCGGTGCGCCATCCCGCAGGCGGGATGACGACGATGGACGAGACCGACTTTGCCGACATGGTCGAGCATACGCCGGTTACCAGCTACATCGTCGAATACCGGGAGCCTTCGGCCGACGGTGTGACGCCCGGCCGCCTGATCGGGGCCTGCCTGACCGACAAGCAGTGCGACGGTCTCTCGATGATCTACAGTTTCTACGATCCTCATCACGAGATGCGGGGCGGGCTGGGCAACTACATCATCCTCGATCATATCCGCCGCGCGCAGGATATGGGGCTGCCTTTCGTCTACCTCGGTTACTGGGTCGAAGGGTCGCCGCGCATGCAGTACAAGGTGCGCTACCGGCCGTTGGAGAAGCTCGGACGTACGGGTTGGGAACGGTTCGGCGCCGAAGAGCAGGATCGGCTGATTGCCGCGACTGCGGCCAATCCGCGCAGCCGAGCGGAAACCGGGCAGACCGGCGGCAAGGACGGCGTGCCCTCTATCGCCAAGGGCTGACGACCGCGCGCGCACCGGCCTATTCCCCATGAGGGAATAGGACCTCCCCGGCATTCCGAGGGACTCCCTTCGGCAACGATAGCGATGGCGGGAG
>JARROF010000040.1:0-17273 GCA_037384205.1 Novosphingobium sp.
CGACGATTCTAGCGGGCACTGGCGCTGCGGCAAGCAAAACCGGGATTGCCGTCAGAGCGTCTCGTAAAGCGCCAGCATCCGCTTCCAGGCCTTGTCCGCCGCGTTGGAAACATAGGCCGGGGAATCCGCGACGCACCAGCCGTGATCGGCGGGATAGACCTCGATCTCGGCCGGGCGCCCGGCGGCATCGGCGGCCTTGCGCAGCATGGTCTTCTGTTCGGGCTGGCGGGCATCGTCATTGCGGGCGATGGCGAAGAGGAAGCTCGCCTGCGTCTTGCCCAGCAGCCGGTCCGGGCTGTCCGGCTCTCCCGTCACCATGCCCGCGCCGTGGAAGGAGGCCGCCGCCTTCACGCGCGCGGGCACGGCCGCCGCCGCGCGCACCGTGAAGGGGCCTCCCATGCAATAGCCGTTGGAGCCGATGCCACGCGCCTTGTCGACCTCATCCCGCTGATCCAGAAAGACCACGAAAGCCCGGGCATCCCGTGCGATCGCGGCGGGATCGAGCAGTTCGCGCATCGGCGCGACCTTTTCCTGCCCTTCCGGCGTCCGAAATTCCGAAAAGCTCTGCATGATCGGTGCCGGACTGGAACGGTAGTACTGGTTCACCACCAGTACCGCGTAACCTTCGGCGGCAAGACTGCGCGCCATGATCTTGTACACATCGCGCAGGCCCGCAATGTCGGGCCACATCACCACCCCCGGATGGACGCCCTTGGCGGGATGCACGAAGAAGGCATCGCATACGCCGTCAGCCGTTGTGATCGAGACCATTTTCTCGCCGATATCACCGCCTCCGCTCGCCTGCACGGCCGTGCCGGTACACCCGGTCAGCGCCATGCCCACCACGCTAAGAGCCGCAAACCGCCGGCGGTCAAGGCCGCGTCGATCGAGAGCGGCCTCTTCCGCGAGAGCCGTAAATTCGTCACACATGCCTTGGTCTCCAGTCTGGCCCGCCTCCCCGAAGTTAGCCTGAACACTCCCGGCAGGCGAGGCCTGAATGCACGAGCCCCAGGCCCCGCCTGTCCAGGCTTTTGCCGCATAGAGAGCCATGTCCGCCGCCTTGAGCGCATCGCGGCTCGACGGATAGGCAAAGACACTGGCGATCCCGGCCGAAAAGCTGATCTGTCCGATGGGCTCATCCGTCTGCCGGTTGACGAAATTGCGCCGGGAGAACGCGTCCCGCACGCCATCAAGGCGCAGCGCCGCCTCCGCCTTTCCCAAGCCGCGAAAGAGCATGACGAATTCTTCACCGCCGTGGCGGGCGACATGGCACTTGTCATCGCTAATCTTGGCCAGCGCGGCGGCGATCGCCTGGAGCACCCGGTCACCGGTATCGTGACCGTGGATGTCGTTGATACGCTTGAAATTGTCGATGTCGCAGAACGCGACGCTGAGCGCCTCGTGCTGCTTTTGCGCCTCGGCGTACTGGCGTTCGAGCAGCCCCTCGAAAGCGCGCCGGTTGGGCAGGCCGGTGAGATGATCGTGATCGGCATCGCGCCGGGCCTTGGCGAGATTGCGGCGCAGCGTGGCCGCCTCGCGCTCGCTGCGGTGCATTTCCTGCTCAAGATGCTGGGTGCGTTCCAGCATTGCCATCGCAAGCGTCGCCAGGTTGCGGATTTCATCCTGCTCTTCCGCTTCCCCCGCCTTTTCGACTTGTACCTGCATCTCGCTGGAATACTGTGCGGCGGTGTGGCGGGCATTGCGGCTGGTGGAGGCGAAACTTTCCAGAGAGCGATCGAGCTTGTCGGCAATCCGGGCAATCGAATCTTCCGCGCTGCGGGACTGCTCATCGAGCCAGGTCTGCGTGACCGGCTCCCCCGCCCTCCGCAATTCGGTGTATTTGCGGGCCATGGCAGGATTGCTGCCCGAGCAGATCCCCAGAGCCGCGACAAGATTGCTTTCAATGATTTCCAGATCGTTGGCGATCAGGAACCCGGCGATGTCTTCCACAAGCTGCCGCCGCGCGAGGTCGCGTGCCCTGACGGGATCGGTGTCATCGGCCGAAACGGACGTTTTGCGCGCCGAACCTCCGATTGAAAACAACCCCTTAAGCATTAAACGGGCGCCCTTCCTCGAAATCTGCCTGACACAAGGGATAGTCGTTTGCCTGACCCTTTGCCGCGAATGCGGCGTTGGGGATTGGCCCATAGTGGAGAAGCAGGGACAACGGCAAGATTTATGCGCGGCCAGAACCGCTTTTTGCAGCCATATCCTGCCCGGCGCACGCGCGCCTTAGCAAATTTTAATCCGCGAAATTCAGCTCAAGATTCACGGCATTGGGATCGGTCAGGAAGATCTGCCTCAGGCCCGGATGCAGCTGATCACTCGCCCGGTATGCAAGGCCCATTTCCTCAAGCCTGGCAATGGCCTTGTCGAACCCGGCGCACCTGAAGGCGATGTGGTGGACGGCATTGGTCGAACCCCCGGGCGTGTAGCCCTCGTAGCGGCTCGTGGCCGGGTCCTTCCACACCAGATGGATGATCGCATTGCCATGCGTATCGCGCATCCATGCCCCCTTGAAGCCCGCCGCCATCGCCGGATTCTCGGTCCGGGTAAGGCCCATGAGCCGCTCGTAGAACTGCGCGGTCCTGTCGAGATTGTCCGTGAGGATATTGACGTGATCAAGGCCGCTGACCTGCATGATACTCTCCCGCTCCTCCCGCAACCTTCTACAACGGCAAGGCCGGCGCAAGCGTGAAAGCCCTGAGCCGGCCTCCCGGAGGAACGGTCGTCAGGCTGCGGCGCGCCCCGTCAGCGCCGCTTCACTTTCGGCCATGAGCGCGGCGATGATATCGGCCACCGGCTCTTCCGCACGGACCATGCCGACCGATTGCCCGGCCATGACCGAGCCGTTTTCCACGTCGCCGTCGATCACCGCGCGGCGCAGCGCACCGGCCCAGAAGTGCTCGATCTGGAGCTGGGCCTCACCCATGTCGACGGCTCCGGCATCGAGCAGGCGGGCCACCTCGATCTGCTTGGCGGTGAATTCCTCGGTGCCCTTGTTCTTGAGCGCGCGCACCGGGATCACCGGCAGGCGCGGATCGACCTGCACCGAAGCGATGGCTTCGCGGGCCGAGGCGCGGAAGAACATCTTCTTGAAGTCGGGATGCGCGATGGATTCGCTGGCGCAGGCGAAACGGGTGCCAAGCTGCACGCCCGCCGCGCCCATTTCCAGATATCCGGCCACCGCCTCGCCCCGGCCGATGCCGCCCGCAACGAACACGAGATGGTCCGCGGCCAGGCTCGGCAGGATTTCCTGTGCCAGCACCGACGTCGAAACCGGGCCGATGTGCCCGCCCGCTTCCATGCCCTCGATCACGAGCGCATCGGCGCCCGAACGCAGCAGCTTCTTGCCCAGCGCCAGCGTCGGCGCGAAGCAGAGAACCTTGGCGGGAGCCCCGCCGCCTGCGGGCGCCTTGATCGCCTCGACGCTGCCCTTGGGCGGAATGCCGCCCGCCAGCACGACATGGCTCACGCCGTGCCTGGCGCAGACCCCGATCAGGTCGAACAGCTGCGGGTGCATGGTGATCAGGTTCACGCCGAAGGGCTTGCCGGTCAGCGCCTTGGTCGCGGCGATCTCGGCATCGAGCAGTTCAGGCGTCATCGCCCCGCAGGCAATCACGCCGAAGCCGCCGGCATTGCTGATCGCCGAAACGAGATTGCGCTCCGACACCCACGACATCGCACCGCACAGGATCGCGTATTCGCTGCCGAGGAACTCGCATCCGCGCGCCATCAGCGCGGACGTCTTTGCATATGCGGGCATCGAAGCTCCCTGAACCCGTGTCACGAACTCTGGCACCGGGTTTCCCTCCGGCCAGCCCCGCGCCTTAAGCCGGGCAATCCGCGCGGGCAAGCGGAACCAATATCGATGTCCCGCATTTTAATTTGCAAAACCGATCACACTGACAATTTCAATCGACTTCAACGCGTAAACTCCCCACGCTACCCCGTCCCCATCAACATCCACTCCGAGGAGAGACTGAGATGAACATGCAAGGCAAGTGCCCCGTAATGCACGGCGCCATTACCGAGACCGGCACATCGGTGATGGACTGGTGGCCGAACGCACTCAATCTCGACATCCTGCACCAGCACGATGCCAAGACCGACCCGATGGGCCGGGACTTCGATTACCGCGAAGCGCTCAAGACGCTCGATATCGAAGCGCTCAAGCAGGACATGCGCGCGCTCATGACCGATAGCCAGGACTGGTGGCCGGCGGACTGGGGCCACTACGGCGGGCTGATGATCCGCCTGTCGTGGCACGCGGCCGGGTCCTACCGCATCGCCGATGGACGCGGCGGCGGCGGCACCGGCAACCAGCGCTTCGCCCCGCTCAATTCCTGGCCCGACAACGTCAGCCTCGACAAGGCGCGGCGCCTGCTGTGGCCGGTCAAGAAGAAGTACGGCAATGCCGTGAGCTGGGCCGACCTGATCGTGCTCGCCGGCACGATCGCCTACGAGACGATGGGCCTCAAGACTTTCGGCTTCGGCTTTGGCCGCGAGGATATCTGGCACCCGGAAAAGGACGTGTACTGGGGCTCGGAAAAGGAATGGCTGGGCAAGGACCGCTATGCCAGCGGCAGCGATGAAACCTCGCTCGAAAACCCGCTGGCCGCCGTGCAGATGGGCCTTATCTACGTCAATCCCGAAGGCGTCGACGGCAAGCCCGACCCGCTCAAGACCGCCGAGGCCGTGCGCGAAACATTCGCCCGCATGGCGATGAACGACGAGGAAACCGTCGCGCTCACCGCGGGCGGCCACACCGTCGGCAAGACCCACGGCAATGGCGATGCCTCGAAGCTCGGCCCCGATCCGGAAGGCGCGGACGTCGAGATGCAGGGCCTTGGCTGGGCCAATCCGAACGGCAAGGGCGTGGGCCGCGATACCATCACCAGCGGTATCGAGGGCGCCTGGACGAGCGATCCGACCAAGTTCGACATGGGCTATTTCGACATGCTGCTCGACCACGAGTGGGAAATCCGCTCCAGCCCTGCGGGGGCCCGCCAGTGGCAGCCGGTCGACATCGCCGAGGAGGACATGCCCGCCGACGTGGAGGATCCCTCGATCCGCACGATGCCGATCATGACCGATGCCGACATGGCGATGAAGATGGACCCGGCCTACCGCGCGATCATGGACAAGTTCCGCGCCGATCCGGCCTATTTCGCGGACACGTTCGCCCGCGCCTGGTTCAAGCTGACGCACCGCGACATGGGCCCCAAGGCCCGTTACTTCGGCCCGGACGTGCCCGCCGAGGATCTGATCTGGCAGGACCCGGTTCCCGCCGGCGCCACCGGCTATGACGTGGATACGGTCAAGGCGAAGATCGCGGCGAGCGGCCTTTCGGTGGCGGACATGGTCTCCACCGCCTGGGACAGCGCCCGGACCTATCGCGGTTCGGACATGCGCGGCGGCACTGACGGCGCCCGCATCCGCCTGGCCCCGCAAAAGGACTGGGCGGGCAACGAGCCCGAACGGCTGGCCCGCGTGCTGGCGGTGCTGGAACCGATCGCGGCCGAAACCGGCGCGAGCGTGGCCGATACCATCGTGCTGGCGGGCAACCTCGGCGTCGAGACGGCGGCGAAAGCGGCCGGGTACGACATCGCGGTGCCCTTCACCCCCGGCCGGGGCGATGCCACCGACGCCATGACCGACGCGGACTCGTTCGCCCCGCTCGAACCGCTGGCGGACGGCTACCGTAACTGGCTGAAGCAGGACTATGCCGTAAAGCCCGAGGAACTGCTGCTCGACCGCACGCAGCTCATGGGCCTCACGGCCGCGGAAATGACCGTGCTGGTGGGCGGCATGCGCGCCATCGGCACCAACCATGGCGGCACCCGGCACGGCGTGTTCACCGACCGCGAAGGCGCGCTGACGACGGACTTCTTCGTCAACCTGACGGACATGGCCTATGCCTGGAAGCCTGCCGGACAGGGCCTCTACGAAGTGGTGGACCGCAAGACCGGCGCCGCGCGGTGGACCGCGACGCGCATCGATCTGGTGTTCGGCTCGAACTCGGTCCTGCGGGCCTATGCCGAAGTCTATGCGCAGGACGACAACGGCGAGAAGTTCGCGAACGACTTCGCCGCCGCCTGGGCCAAGGTGATGGACGCAGGCCGGTTCGGCCTCTGACCTGATCGCATACCCCGTCCTTCCGGCAGCCTCCCTCTCTGCCGGAAGGACCAATGGCCCCGCTTCCGCGCTGACACGGGAGCGGGGCTTTCCTGTCTCTTGATAATGCAACAATCCGGTGCGAACCTTGCTGCCGATGGATGTGCAAGAGCTCTATGCAGCAAAGCTGATGTCCGCCGATGCGGTGGCGGACCTGGTCCCTTCGGACAGTCATGTGGCGATGGGCATGGCCGTGGCGGAACCGCCCGCCCTGCTCGCCGCGCTGGCGCGCCGGGTGGAAGCGGGCAGCCTCACCGGAATGCGGCTGTGGTATTTCCATTCGATGGCCCATGCCGCGCAAAGCGTGCTGCGGCGCGATCTGCTGGGCCGGGTGCGGCCGCACTGCATGTTTCTCAGCAGCGTCGAACGCTCGCTGATGAAAGCCGATCCCTCGGTCAGCGAGGAGATGATCGATTTCGTGCCCACTGCCTTCAGCGCTTCGCCGCAACTTCTGCGCGAGGAGATCGCGCTGGATACCTGCGTCACCATGGTCTCGCCGATGGGCAAGCATGGCTATTTCACCTTCGGCACCGCCAATGACTATACCTCGGTTGCCGCCCGCGCCGCCCGGCGGCTGATCGTCGAGGTCAATCCGCTGATGCCGCGCGTGTTCGGCGAGTCGCCGCTCCACGTTTCGGAAGTGGACGCCATTGTCGAGCACCGCTCGCCGCTGATCGAAGTCGCCGAACATGCCACCGCGGCCGAGGATGCGGCCATTGCCGAGATCGTCGCGGGCATGATCGACGACGGCGCCTGCCTGCAGATGGGCATCGGCAACCTGCCGATCGAAGTGTGCAGGCGCCTGACCAACCGCAAGGATCTGGGCATCCACACCGAACTGCTCACCCCCTCCTTCGCCGGGCTGATGCGCTGCGGCGCCGTGACCAACCGGCGCAAGGCGACTTTCCCCGGCCGCTCGGTCTTCACTTTCGCGATGGGCGATACCGCCTTCTACGACTGGCTGGACGACAATCAGGCGGTCTATTCGCTGCCGGTCGACGTGGTGAACGATCCGCGCCACATCGCCAAGAACGACAATGTCGTCTCGGTCAACGCGACGCTGCAAGTGGACCTGTCGGGCGCCTGCAATTCCGAACACATGCTGGGGCACCAGTATTCGGGCTCGGGCGGCCAGCTCGATTTCGTGCGCGGCGCCAATGCCTCGAACGGCGGCATCTCGATCATCGCCTGCCGCTCGACCGCCAGGGACGGCGCGGTCAGCCGCATCGTGCCCAAGCTGGAAGGCCCGGTGACGACGCCGCGCAACGACGTGCACTGGATCGTCACCGAATTCGGCGCGGCGAACCTGCGGGGCAAGTCCCTGCGGGAGAGAGCCGAAGCCATGATCAATCTGGCGCATCCCCGCTTCCGGGACGAGCTGGCGAAGGCGCTTTAAAGTACGACCCGCCGCTCTTCAGGAAAAAGGCAGTTCTGCATATCCATACTTGCCCGGCCACGGCCTTTCCCCCTACAGCCTATGCCGCCATCGTCGTGGATAATCCGATATTTCTGGGAAATTCATGATTTTGCCGGAGGTCTGCAGAAATTGCTGAGCGTCAAGATCGACAGCGTGCCGTTCGCCATCTCCAAATTCATTTTCGGCACGGCCAGCCTGTTCAATATCGGCTCGCAGAAGAATCGGCAGCAACTGCTGTATTCAGCGGCGGATGCCGGCTTCACCCATTTCGATACGGCACCCTACTATGGTTTCGGCCTTGCCGAGCGCGATCTGGCCCCGCTGCTCAGAGCGCGACCGCATGTCACCGTCACCACCAAAGTCGGGCTCTATTCTCCGGGTGGTGAGAAGCAGGGCGATACGGCGGTGTTTCTTCGCAAGGCTGCCGGGCGGCTCGTCAGCCTGATTTCACGGCCTACCCTCGACTTTTCGCGGGCACGGGCGAAAATCGCCCTTGAAGGCAGCTTACGGCGACTTGGACGCGATTGCATCGACATATACACGCTGCACGAGCCCGAACTGGCCTTGCTCGATACGGACGAGTGGCTGCAATGGCTTGAAGCCTGCGTTGCCCATGGCAAAGTCCGCACGTTCGGCCTTGCCCTCACTGCCGACAAGCTCGAACCCTTTCTCGCCAGCGGTTCGGCGCTTGCCCGTTTCGTGCAGGTCGCCGATAGCCTGGGCACGCGGGAAGCCGATATTCTGCCTCGCTACGGCAAGCCGCTTCAGGTCACATACGGCTATGTGTCCGCCGCCCGGAAGGAAGACTCCCCGCAGCCCGCAAGCGAAATCCTGATAGAGGGCGCGCGGCGCAACGCACACGGCGCGATCATTGTCAGCACGACCCGAACCGAGCGTCTGCCGCAATATGCCCGGCTGGCAGAGGAAGCCGCCCATGCTCAATGACCTAGCCGGTCAGGGCAGGATCGCGCGTGAAGCCGATTTCATCGTCATCGGGGCAGGCACCGCCGGGCTCCCCACCAGCGTGGCGCTGGCCCGCAAGACCGGAAAAACCGTACTCTGCCTCGAAAGTGGCGGCCCGCATCAGGAGGAGGAAACCCATCCCCTCAACGAAGTGGTTCAGTGCGGCATGCCCTACAAAGGGGCGGCGGCCGGCCGGTTTCGGTGCCTGGGCGGCACCTCCACGCGGTGGGGAGGCGCGCTCATTCCTTTCCAGTCCGCCGATCTGCGCGATGCCCACTGGCCGATCGGTCTCGACGAACTGAGCCCCTACATCGATGAAGTCGAAAAGCTGTTTTCACTGGAACGCGGCCCCTACTCCGATCTGGACTTTCCCTTTTTCCTCGGCTCGGACCATGTAAACCGCCTCGCCAAATGGCCCGAATTCAAGAAGCGCAACGTCGCCGCCCTGTTCGATGCGGATATCTCCGCTTCGGACAATCTCCATGTCTGGCTCCATTCCCATATCGTCGAAATCAAGGCGACAGCCAACGGCGTCAATCTGAAAGCAGCGTCCCCCGACGGCGACGAAATGACCGTTTCCGGAAAGAAGCTGATCGTCGCTGCCGGGGCGATTGAAACGACACGCCTGGCCTTGCTGATCGACCGGCAGAACGGCGGCGCCGTCTCCGCCGTTACATCCGCGCTCGGCCGCTATTTCACGGACCATATCTCGACCGAAGTCGCTGAAATCGTCTCTCCCGAACGCACGGTCCTGAACCGGATCGTCGGCTTTCGCTTCGGCGCTGCGGGCTCGATGCGGAATATCCGGTTCGAACTGGCACCGGACACTCCTGCAAGAAAGCATCTCCCGCCGAGTTTCAGCCACATCGCCTTCAAGGTCGACAAGCCGGGCGGGTTCGATGTCCTGCGGGAAATCTTCCAGAGCCTGCAACGCCGCAAATGGCCGCCGCCGCGCGTAATCGTTGATCTGATCGCCAACGCTCCCTGGCTGGCCCGCGCTGTCTGGTGGCGCTTCGTCAACAAGCGGCTGCTCTTTCCCGCCCGTTCGCGCCTTATCGTTCATGCCGTGATCGAACAGGTCCCGTCCCGCGGAAACTGCATTGCCCTGAGCCCGGAACGGGAAGACACGTTCGGCCTGCCGCTGGCGGAAATCACCTGGACAGTTTCGGAAGAAGACAAGAAGAACGTTATCGAAACGGCCGATCTGTTCCGGAAAACCTGGGAGTCTACCGGCTTTTCACGCCTTGGCGACTGGCAGTCGCTCCCGGCGGACACCATTGTGTCCAACCTCGATTCTTCCGAGGGTATTTTTCACCCGACCGGTTCGACGCGCATGGGCACCGACCCTGCCGAGAGCGTTGTCGACAGGGATCTCAATCTGTTCGGCGTTCCCCATGTGCAATTGCTGGCGACATCGGTGATACCGGCCGGAGGGGGCGCCAATCCCACGATGATGCTATTGCTGCTGGCCATGCGCTGCGTCGATCAACACGCCAGGGCTGACAGAATTTAACCCCCTCAGATCCGCACCGCCCCAAGCCGTTCCATCCACGCCTCGTGCCGGCTTTTCATTTCGCGGTCGAGGCCGAGGCCCATCTCCTCCGGATCGAGCACTTCCAGAACCTCGAACACGAAGCTGTCCGCGCCGTGGGCGTTCCAGGCCGCCTGCAGTGTACGGTGCGGGCTGCTGCCCTGCCGTAACGCGAAGAACACGCGGTTGCGGATCGTCGAGAGATCGGGCGCACGCCCCACCCACACTTCGCCGCTGGTGCCGCAGCGCACTGCATAGAGGCCAGGTTCCACCTTGCGCTCGCGATAATCGGTAAGCGCTGCCTTGCGCCGGGCCTTTTCCATACGAATCTCCATTTCCTGTCGCGTCATTTTCACCCGGATAAATTGACTCGCCGCAGAAATCAAATTACCCGGGTATAAATTTCATGAGGACTTTGCTTATGACCGGCCCCTGCACGGCCTTTCGGGACAACAAACGGATTGCACACGGGACGCGCGGCGAACTCGTGGCAGCCCTGCGCGGGGAGAACAGTGGCGTTCTGGTGTTCGACGATGCCACTGGCAAAGTGGTCGATCTCGACTGGCGCGGGGAATCAGCACCGCCAGCCAGCACTCCGCCACGCAGGCGCGGACGTCCCAAGCTCGGCGTGGTGCCGCGCGAAGTCACGCTGCTGCCGCGCCACTGGGACTGGCTGAACGCGCAACCGGGCGGCGCCTCGGCCACCTTGCGGCGACTTGTCGACGAGGCACGCAAGACCGATGCTCCCCGTGCCGAACGCCGCATCGCGCAGGAACGCGCCTACCGCTTCATGTCCGCCATTGCGGGCGATTTTACGCACTTCGAGCAGGCCTCCCGCCTGCTCTTCGCCGGGGACATGCGCGGGCTCTCGGACGTGACCGCGCCATGGCCCGCGGATGTGCGCGACTACCTCACCGAACTGCTTGAAGGAGATACCCCATGAGCATCCGCCAGGACCGCCTCGCCGGGCACCGGCAGGTGGCAGACGGCTGGGCGTGTTCCGGCAACTTCAGGCTCACGCTGCGGCGCCCGCCTGACACGCCGCGGCAGATACCGCGGACCGAATAAGTAAACGGCTGACGCACAACAACAAAGGGAAGCTGCGTAAGCGGGACCTTCATCAAAGCTAACCGCCTTGTGCGATGCCATGCACAACGACGGCTCTTTCGGGCAGCCTTCGCCCCAGAGAACAAGAAGGAGCACCGGTGACCCGCTTCCGCACGATCAACACTGCCAAGTCCATCGACACTGCCGAGCAGAGCGCCTGCACGGTCATGCTGGTGGAAGATTCGGCAGCCATGGCGCTGATGCTCAAATCGCGCATCGAGGCCGAAACCACCAGCGATGTGGAGTGGTACAAGACTTACGCCGAGGCCTCCCACGCCCTGACCGAGCACCGGCCCACACTGGCGGTCACGGGCATGAACCTGCCCGATGCGCCCGACGGCGAGATCATCGACCTGCTCGAAGAGGAGAGCATCCCGACGATCCTGTTCACCGCCACGCTCAACCGCAAGACGCGTGAACGCGCCAGCGCGCCGCATATCGTCGACTATTTCATCAAGGACGCCAAGGACACCGTCGATCATATCACCCGCACCATCCAGCGGGTGACCAATGCCGCCGTCGCCTCGATCCTGATCGTCGACGACAGCGAGAGCGCGCGGCTGGTCCTGGCCGAAATTCTCAGCCTGCAGAACTACAAGATCTACCAGGCCGACTGCGGTAGCGCGGCGCTGGCGACACTGGAAGCGCACGACGATATCCAGCTCGTCATCACCGATTTCCACATGCCGGACATGGACGGGCAGGAACTGACGCGCCGCATCCGCGCCATCTATCCGCCCGAGCGCATGCGCATCATCGGCGTTTCGGCGAGTTCGGACCCTTATCTATCGGCCGCGCTGCTCAAGGCCGGAGCCTCTGACTTCGTCTACCGTCCCTACATCGCCGAGGAAGTGAAGTGCCGCATCGCCAGCAATATCGAAACGCTGAACCAGATGCGCCGCCTCCAGTATCTGGCCGAGCGCGATCACCTCAGCGGCATGTACAACCGCCGCGCCTTCTTCGAACGCGCGCAGACGATGCTGGCCCAGGTGAGCCGGAAAGGCGCCGCCGCCTCGCTGGCGATCATCGATATCGACGGCTTCCGCAAGATCACGGACACTTATGGCCATGACGAGGGCGACCATGTGGTCCAGACCGTCGCCAAGGTCATCCACAATGTCCTGGCCCGCTACAAGACCCTCTCGGCCCGGTTCGGCGGCGAGGAATTCGTCGTCCTGCTGGCCGAGATGAGCAATGAAGAAGCCGTTGCCGTGGCAGAAGACCTGCGCCTGGCCATCGCGCAGGCCGTGATCCTCCACAACCAGACGAAGCTGCAAGTCACCGTCTCGATCGGCGTTGCCGTCGCCCAGCCGGGCGAAACGCTCGCCAATAATCTCAACGCGGCGGACCAGATGCTCTACATGGCCAAGGAAAAGGGCCACGACCGGGTCTGCGCCGACGCGGAATTCTACCGCACGGCGTGAAGCGGAGCGAAACCGCCCTCGACCACTGCCTCGGCAAAATCACCCTCGTCACCCCCGCCAGCGCGGGAAGGCTCAGGCGGCCTGCTGGTCCGCCGGGCCACCCTTGAGCACGAAGCGGCGGTCGCAATAGCCGCATTCGACATAGCCCTTCTCGTCGATTTCCAGCCAGACGCGCGGATGACCGAGCGCGGCGGGCTTGTAATTGCCGGCGGCGCGAATGTCGGTGGCCCCGTCGCAGCAGACGCGGCGGGAATCGGTATAGACGGTTTCGGGCGGGTTCATCATGAGGCGGTGAATTAGCAGGAGGCGAAAGGCATTTCCAGCCGCTATCGCCGGTTCATGCGCAGGCCTGCCTACCCGTCGGTTCGACCCGCCGAGGGCAAGGCGGCAAAGGCGGCGTCGAACTGATCGTGCGTGGCCGGCTCGCCCGCCATTTCTTCCTGCGGGCCGTAGATGAACCCGAACGTGGGGTTTTCGCGCAGGCCCAGCGACCGCGAACCGGCATACCACACGCGCACGCGGCTCCAGTCTCCGTTCGCCGAAACGTCTTCGGCCATGGCCGCGGTTTCGATCATCCCCGGGCGCGACCAGTTGGCGTGATTGAGAATGACGTGGCGTCCGTCCACCACCTTGTCCACCACTGCGACATGGCCCAGCGGCATGGCGCCGGTGGCCTTGAATACCAGCACGGACCCGGTGACAGGCCTGTGGCCCCGGTCATAGAGCCCCTGCGCCTTGGCCCACCAGGTGGCGGCATTGCCATGCAGATCGATATCCGAATGCGCCCGCGCATAAGGCACGCACTGAAGCGGCCGGGCCACGGCGGGCATTGCAGTCAGAACGGCGATGGCGGCAAGCGCGGCGAACAGCAGTTTCATCGCCAGCGGTTATAGCCGCGATCTCCTGCTGCAACAGCGAAGGCGCGGGCCGATTGCCGCCCGTTTCAAACGGTTCATCGCGCATTTGGCAGCGATATTAAGAGGATGGTGCGACTTCAGTGGGAGAGGTATGCCAATCGAACAGCCGTAAATCCGCATTGCCTATCATAACGGCTCAGCCTATCATAACGGCTCAATTTCCGGAGACGTAGCATGATCCTGTCGCTGGTTCTTCTCGCATCGGTGCAAGCGGCCGTGCCTGATCGATATCCTCCCGATGCTGACTGCCAGGAATACAAGGATGGCAGCACGATTGCGATATCAGAGTGCCTGAAGGCACAGGCAGCGAAGTGGGAAGAACGGCTTGCCACCGAATATTCCGCGGCCATCGAACGGGCCGAGGTTAACGTCGAGACGCTCGAAACGGCGCAGAGAGCATGGCTCAAATATCGTGATATCAACTGCGAAGCATATGATACAGTCGAAGGCTCCATTCACACGATTCTGGCTGGGCGTTGCTGGCGCGATATGACGCGGGACAGAACGCTCGAACTGCGCGAAATGAAATGGACGGGCTAAGCTGAGCGTCCGCTTTCTCGGCATTCCGGCTGGGCACTCCGCGCCGCAGCGCCTCGAATTGAAGCGCCCCGCCCCGCTCACCCCACCAGTTTCAGCCGCGCTTCCTCCTCGCGCACCACGCGGGGCTGATCGGGCCAGATGCCGCGGGTGTCGTAGACCAGCTTGTCCACGCGTTCGGCCAGCGGGACCACGCGGAACACATCGTGGTCGACCAGCACGATCAGGATCTCGCAGGTCTCCAGCGCATCGTCGATGTCGATCTGCACGGCGCCGGTATCGGTGAATTCGATCGGCAGTTCGGCGGCGTAGGGCTCGACGATATGGATGCGGCTGCCGAACTTGCGGGCAAGGCGGCTGGTGACGAAACGCGCCGGGCTTTCGCGGAAGTCGTCGATATTGGCCTTGAAGGCGAGGCCGAGGCAGGCGACTTTCGCCTCCGGGTGCGCTTCCAGCAGCGCTTCGGCCTTGGCGATCACATGGTGCATCTTGTGATCGTTCACCCCGCGCGCGGTGCGGATCAGCGGGGTTTCCTCCGGCGCGCCGTGGACGATGAACCAGGGGTCCACCGCAATGCAGTGGCCGCCCACGCCGGGGCCGGGCGAGAGGATGTTCACGCGCGGATGGCGGTTGGCGAGGCGGATCACTTCCCACACGTCCAGCCCCATTGTGTCGGAGACGATGGACAGTTCGTTGGCGAAGGCGATATTGACGTCGCGATAGGCGTTCTCGACCAGCTTGGTCATTTCCGCCGCGCGGGCATCGGTGGTGACGCACTCGCCGCGCACGAAGCGCTTGTAGAAGGCCAGCGCCTTGCGCGCGCAGCGCGGGGTGATCCCGCCGATCGAACGGTCGTTGTTGGTGAGTTCCTCAAGAATGCGTCCGGGCAGCACGCGCTCGGGGCAATAGGCGATCGAGATATCGGGGATCTCGCCGGTGAGGCCGGGCACTTTCAGATCGGGCCGCATTTCCGCGATCATGTCGCGAAGCTGTTCGGTGGTGCCGACGGGCGAGGTCGATTCGAGGATCACCACGTCGCCATGCTTGAGCACCGGCGCGATGGTGCGCCCGGCGGCGAGCACATAGGAAATGTCCGGCGCGTGCTCCTTGTCGAAGGGCGTGGGCACCGCGATCACGAAGATATCGGCCGGTGCCACCTTTGTGGACGCGGAAAGCAGCCCGCGTGAGACCACGCCATGCACGAGCCCGTCGAGATCGACTTCCTCGATATGGATCTCGCCGCGATTGATGGTGTCGACCACATTCCGCGAAACGTCGAGGCCGAGCACCTTGCATCCGGCGCGGGCAATCACAGCAGCGGTGGGAAGTCCGATATAGCCTAGACCAACAACGCAAACGCTAGGCTTGTTGTCCGATTTCATGCGCGAGCAGCTCCACGATTCGGCGCGCGGACTGCCCGTCTCCGAAAGGATTGTGGGCGCGCGCCATGGCTTCGTAAGCCGTGGTATCGTCGAGCAAGGTTGATATTTCGGTAACGATCGTCGCCGCCGTGGTTCCGACCAGTTTCGCGGTTCCCGCCTCCACGCCTTCGGGCCGTTCGGTGGTCTCGCGCATGACCAGCACCGGCTTGCCGAGCGCGGGCGCTTCTTCCTGCACGCCGCCGCTGTCGGTCAGCATGATCTCGGCGATGTTCAGCAGGCGCGCGAAGTGCGGATAGTCGAGCGGTTCGATCAGCGCGACATTGTCGAGGCCGGAAAGGCGCTCGTTCATCACCTTGCGCACGTTGGGATTGAGGTGGACGGGGAAGATTACCGCCGTATCGGGCCGCGCGGCGATCTGCCGGATGGCCTGCGCGATCTGCTCCATGCCCTCGCCGAAATTCTCGCGCCGGTGGCTGGTGACGCCGATGATCCGCTTGCCCGCGAACCGCGCTTCCAGCTCGGCAAGGCCCGAGGCAAGGGCGGGCTCGCGTTCGATCTTGTCCGAAACCCAGTGCAGCGCGTCGATCACGGTGTTGCCGGTGACATGAACGCGGGTGGGATCGACATTCTCGTTGATCAGCGCGGCGGCGGCGGTCGCGGTGGGGGCGAAGTGCAGGCTGGCCATGGCGCCGATGATCTTGCGGTTCACTTCCTCGGGCCAGGGATGATAGATATTGTAGCTGCGCAGCCCCGCCTCGACATGATCGACCGGCACCTTGCGGTAATAGGCGGCAAGCGCGCCGGTCATGGCCGTGGCGGTATCGCCCTGCACGATCACCCGGTCCGGCTGCATCTGATCCATCACTTTGCCGAGCCCGGTGAGCAGGTTCGCGGTCAGCGCATCGAGCGTCTGGTCCGGCTGCATCACGTCCAGATCGCGATCGGGCACGATCCCGGCGATCTCCAGCACCTGGTCGAGCATCTGCCGGTGCTGCGCCGAGACGCAGACCATACATTCGAACCGCGCATCGGCCCTGAGCGCGTGCACGACGGGAAAGAGCTTGATCGCTTCGGGCCGGGTGCCGAAGATCACGAGAATGCGGGCGGGACTGGTCATGGGCAGGCGGATAACAGCCTTGTGTTAAGCTTGAAATAAAGCGCGGAACGAATCGCGTGCCCAATACCGGACAGGGAAGCTCGCCCTGGACTCACCGCATATCGCCGGACCACGAATACCCGGATGGCCCCCATTGCCGCATTTCCATTGTGAAACGTCAACAGATACTTCAACGCCATTATGCGCTGATCCCATGGCGAGGCTCCCGGTGCGAAACTATCGTCAGCCACGCGGCGACGCTACCCCGAAAGCGGCCGGTCGGCAAACCACCTGCCAAGCGCGATTTCGCGGTACACACCCTGAAAGTCCGCGTTCCCGGACAATCCTGCTTTTCAAGCCTTCCGAAAACCCGGCGAAACCGTACAATCACCCTGGGCGGAACCTGAGTACGCGGCCCGGGGCCTGCGGGGATTCAGGCTTTGGGACGGATCGCCATTCAGAGGATGGCGAGCCGAAAATGGTGATCTTGCGTGATCCGGAACGCAGCGTACTTCCTGTACGCGAGCACCGGAAGCACGCGAAAACGCCATTTGCAGGCCGTCAGGGCTGGATATCGATCCGTCCTAGGCAATTTCCCGGAGGGCGCGGTTGGACCGCGCTTAGACCGCCGGGCTTATGGATATCCGGGATGGAAGGGGGCTTGCCGATCATGACTGCCGCAGTGAAACTGGCCGCACCGCTAGCGCTCGCCGTGCTGGCGC
>JARROF010000041.1:0-21434 GCA_037384205.1 Novosphingobium sp.
CGGATTGCCGGCCTGGGGAAGCGGTGTGATCGATCCCACTTCGGCGAATCCGAAGCCCAGTCCCAGCAGTGCGTCGGGCACTTCGCCGTCCTTGTCGAAGCCTGCGGCCATGCCTACCGGATTGGGAAGGTCGATTCCCGCCACGCGCGTGGCGAGGCAGGCCGGGCCTGCGGGCGGCCGCGCGGGCGCCCTGAGACTGAGCGAGCCAATGGCCAGGCGATGCGCCTTTTCGGCATCGATTCGAAACAGGGCGGGGCGGATCAGCGAGTAGAACACGGGGGAAGCGCATAGACCGGCAGGGGCTGTTGCTCAAATGCTTCATACAACAGACAACTTCATTGCGCATGCGAACGAAATCGGTTGCATTGTTGTCGTGCGCATAGGGCATGTCGCAATTGTACAATAAATCGCCCGGGGCGGCGCATAAAGGGAACCCGCGACCCGAAGGGCTCGTAGCGGTATGCGCGCGAGTTCCTTATTTACCTTGATGGCGGTTTCCGGTTTGTCCGGAAACCGCCTTTTTTCTTGGCCGGGGCGCCATTCTCCCCGATTTCGCTGCGCAAAAAAACACCCATTGAAACACGTGCTGCGCTGCGGTATTTAAATCGGACAGAATCAATCCGATTTAACAGACAGACCCGGAAAGCTATCCTATGCGCCTGTCCAGTATGGCAGACTATGCTGTCGTGATCATGTCAGCCGCCGCGCGGCACTGCGGTGGCGCGCGCGTATCTGCCGGACAGTTGGCGGAGGAAACCGGGCTGCCGGCGCCGACCGTGCAGAAGCTGGTGAGCAAGCTATCCGCGGCGGGCCTGATGCGGTCTTTGCGCGGCGTGGGCGGCGGGCTCAAGCTTGCCCGGCCTCCGGCGGCGATCACGCTGGCCGATATTGTCGAGGCCGTGGAAGGGCCGATCGCGCTCACCGGCTGTCTTACCCCGGAGCGCAAGAGCGAATGCGCGCGGGAGGACGTCTGTAACGTGCGTGGCCACTGGCCGGAAGTGAATGCCGCCGTGCGCGGTGCATTGGCACAAGTGCCGCTGACTCAGCTTGCCGAGGAAGTGTGAATGACGGAAGAAGCCATCCCCGCCGTACCCCAGGAGCGTGATGCCGCGGCCCGCGAGGCCGCCGAGCGCGTGGCCGAATACGAACACGGCTGGTCGTCCGATATCGAGCAGGAATTCGGCCCCAAGGGGCTGTCCGAAGATACGGTTCGTTTCATCTCCGCCAAGAAGGACGAGCCCGAGTGGATGCTCGAATGGCGGCTCAAGGCCTATCGCCGCTGGCTGGAGATGACGCCGCCGGACTGGGCGAAGCTCGACATTCCGCCGATCGATTACCAGGAATCCTATTACTGGGCCGCGCCCAAGGCCAAGGACGGGCCCAGGAGCCTGGACGAAGTCGATCCCGAAATCCTGCGCGTCTATGAGAAGCTGGGGATTCCGCTGGAAGAGCAGAAAGTGCTCGCCGGGGTGGAAGGCGCGCGCAAGATCGCGGTCGATGCGGTGTTCGATTCGGTTTCGGTCGCCACCACCTTCCGCGCCGAGCTGGAGCAGGCGGGCGTGATCTTCCGCTCGATCTCCGAGGCGATCCGCGAATATCCCGAGCTGGTGAAGAAGTGGCTGGGCAAGGTCGTGCCGCAGCATGACAATTACTTCGCGGCGCTCAACTGCGCGGTCTTTTCGGACGGCACTTTCGTCTATGTGCCCGAGGGCGTGCGCTGCCCGATGGAGCTTTCCACCTATTTCCGCATCAATGCCGAGAATACCGGCCAGTTCGAACGCACGCTGATCGTGGCCGACAAGGGGGCCTATGTCTCCTACCTCGAAGGCTGCACCGCGCCGCAGCGCGACGAGAACCAGCTCCACGCCGCCGTGGTCGAGCTGGTCGCGCTGGAGGATGCCGAGATCAAGTATTCCACGGTGCAGAACTGGTATCCCGGCAACGAGGAAGGCAAGGGCGGCATCTACAACTTCGTGACCAAGCGCGGGCTGTGTCAGGGCGCGCGCTCGAAGATCTCGTGGACGCAGGTGGAAACCGGTTCCGCCATCACCTGGAAATACCCGAGCTGCGTCCTCAATGGCGAGGATTCGGTGGGCGAGTTCTACTCGGTGGCCGTCACCAACAATTACCAGCAGGCCGATACCGGCACCAAGATGATCCACAACGGCAAGGGCAGCCGCTCGACGATCATCTCCAAGGGCATTTCGGCGGGCAAGTCGAACAACACTTATCGCGGGCTCGTGCGCGTGGGCGGCAATGCGGAGAACGTGCGCAACTTCACCCAGTGCGATTCGCTGCTGCTGGGCAAGGAATGCGGCGCGCACACCGTGCCCTATATCGAAGTGAAGAACCCCACTGCGCAGATCGAGCACGAGGCGACCACCAGCAAGATCAGCGACGACCAGCTGTTCTACGCCCTGCAGCGCGGGCTCGATACCGAGCAGGCCGTGGCGCTGATCGTCAACGGCTTCGCCAGGGAAGTGCTGCAGCAGCTGCCGATGGAATTCGCCGTCGAGGCGCAGAAATTGCTGGGCATCAGCCTTGAAGGGAGTGTGGGGTGATGGCCCCGCTTCTTTCTGCAGGCGGTGCCGTTTGGGCGACGGTCTTTACGGGTCTGTGGCTGCTGGTGGGTGTGCTTCACCTCTGCTCGCTGCGGTCCGGCTACATATTGGGAATCACGGCCGGTCCGCGAGCTATCAAGCGCAGCGAACGGCCGGTAAGGTTCTGGTTGATCTGGTTCGCGCTTGTATGGCCGTTCGTCATCCTGCCCGCTTTCGTGGCGGCAGGCACGATCTACGTAAAGGCTGCAGGCAGATGAGCATAGAGCCTCTCGTTCTTCTTCGTCGTCATGCTGAACTTGTTTCAGCATCCATCGTGCCGCTCGGACCAGTGGTCTGTGTCGAGGGATGGACCCAGAAACAAGTTCTGCATGACGAATCGTCTACTCGCAAAGGACCTGTTCAATGACCGCCGTTCGTAAGACCCTTGGTATCAGCCGCGCCGCCGCGCCCAAGGCCGATGCCCGTGCGGGGTTCAACCTGACCGGCGCCCGCCTCGAAACGCTCAAGGAGCGCGCGCGCGAGCAACGCCGCCATCCCACCGAGGCGCAGAAGGCGCTGTGGGTGGAACTGTCCGGTGCCAAGCTGGGCGGGGTGAAGTTCATGCGGCAGACCGTGGTCGGCTCCACGATCGTCGATTTTGCCTGCCCTTCGCGCTGGATCGCCGTTTCGCTGTCGCCCGAAGGCGCCAACCCCGAAGTCGACGCGCTGCAGGACAAGAAGCTGACCGATGTCGGAATACGCGTGCTGCGCTTCAGCGAGGCCGAGGTGCTGGACGATATCGAGCCGGTGGTGAAGGCCATCAATGCCGAAGTGAACCAGCCGTTCGACAAGCGCGCCGCCCGCCGTGGACCGGCCGCGAGTGCTCCCGTCCCCACGTTTGAGGATGCCGAAGTATGACCCTGCTCAAGATCGATAACCTCCAGGCTTGCGTGGGCGACAAGCCCATTCTCAAGGGCCTTTCGCTGACGATCAATCCCGGCGAGATCCATGCGATCATGGGGCCCAACGGCGCGGGCAAGTCCACCACCGGCTATGTGCTGGGCGGACGGCCCGGCTACACCGTGACCGGCGGCTCCGTGGAGTTCATGGGGCAGGACCTGATGGAGCTGGAACCGCACGAACGCGCCGCGCTCGGCCTGTTCCTCGGCTTCCAGTACCCGGTCGAGATCCCCGGCGTGTCCTTTGTCCAGTTCCTGCGCGAGGCGGCCAATGCCCAGCGCAAGGGACGCGGCGAGGAGCCCTATTCGGGCGGCGAGTTCCTCAAGCTCGCCAAGGAGAAGGCAGGGCTGCTCAAGATGGACATGGACATGCTCAAGCGGCCCGTGAACGTCGGTTTCTCCGGCGGCGAGAAGAAGCGCGCGGAGATGGTGCAGATGGGCATCCTCGATCCCAAGCTGGCGATCCTCGACGAGACTGACTCCGGCCTCGACATCGACGCGCTGCGCATCTGCGGCGAGGGCATCAATTCGATCATGCGCGCGCCGGACAAGGCGGTGCTGCTGATCACCCACTACCAGCGGCTGCTCGATTACGTGAAGCCGGACTTCGTGCACGTCCTGGCGGGCGGGCGCATCGTCAAGTCGGGCGGGCCCGAACTGGCGCTGGAACTGGAAGAGCAGGGCTACGAGGCAGTGGCCTGATGGGCGCTGCCTCCCTTTCGCACGGCTGGGAGGACCGGATATGAACGTCGAACTCACGCTCCCCACCCGCAAGGACGAGGATTTCCGTTACGCGGATATCGAGGCGCTGGGCACGGTCTGGCCAGTGCCGGGCGAGGAAATCGAAGTGGCCGCCGGGCAGGAGGATACGCGCCAGGTGATCGAGCTGGGCGAGGGCGCCGTCGCGCGGCATCTCGATATCCGGCTGGAGAAGGGCGCGAAGCTCGATTTGCGCGTGCTCACCGCCGGGCCTGGCTATGGCCGCATCGCCATCGACGTGCGGCTGGGTGAGGGCGCGGATTTCACGCTCGGCGCGGCGCAACTCGCCACGGGCAGGGAGACGCTGGAAATCGTCACCAAGGTGACGCACGCAGGGCTGAACGCCACGTCCAGCCAGATCGTGCGCACGGTGCTCGCGGGCCATGCCACCGGGACTTATCTCGGCTGCATCGCGGTGGAACGCGGGGCGGACGGGACCGATGCCGAACAGTCGGTGCGCGCCATGCTGCTCGACCGCACGGCGACCGCCAATGCCAGGCCCGAACTGGAAATCTACGCCGATGACGTCAAGGCGGCGCACGGCTGCGCGGTGGGCGAGCTGGACCAGCAGGGCCTGTTCTACCTGATGTCGCGCGGGCTTCCCCCCGCCACCGCCAAGAAGCTGATGCTGCAGGCCTTCATTGCCGAGGCCTTCTCCGGCGCGCCGGGGGAAGAGGCGCTCGATACGGCAGCGCTGGAACGGCTGGAAACGCTGGTGGAGACCGGGCTGTGACGACTGCGACGCTGACGCTGAAGGACGAATTCCCCGGTCTCGCGGATGGCTGGCACTATCTCGATACCGCCGCCACCGCGCAGAAGCCGCAGGCGGTGATCGATGCCACCGTGAATGCGCTGGGCCGCGACTATGCGACTGTGCATCGCGGCGTCTATGCCCGCTCGGCGGAGATGACGCTGGCGTTCGAGGCGGCTCGCCGCCGCACCGCCGCGTTCGTGGGCGGCGCCGAAGAGGAGATCGTCTTCACCCGCGGCGCGACCGAGGCGATCAACCTTGTGGCGCAGACCTGGGGCGTGGAGAATCTCAAGGCGGGAGACCGCATTCTCGTCTCCACGCTGGAACACCACTCCAACATCGTGCCCTGGCAGCTCCTGCGCGAGCGCACCGGGGTGGAGATCGACGTCTGCCCGTTGACGGCGGAAGGCGCGATCGATCTCGATGCCGCCGCCGCCGTGCTCACCACCGCGCACAAGCTGGTGGCCTTCGCGCATGTTTCGAACGTGCTGGGCGGCGTGCTCGATGTGCGCCGGGCGGCGGACATGGCGCATGGTGTGGGCGCGCTGCTGCTGATCGACGGGTGCCAGGCCGCGCCGCGCATCGCGCTCGACATGGCCGCGCTCGCTTGCGATTTCTACGTGTTCTCGGCGCACAAGCTCTATGGCCCCACCGGGATCGGCGCGCTCTGGGCGCGCAAGGCGATCCTCGATGCCATGCCGCCCTGGCAGGGCGGCGGCGCGATGATCGACCGGGTGACGTTCGAGAAGACCACCTTCGCCCCGGCGCCGCAGCGCTTCGAGGCCGGCACGCCGATGATCGTCGAGGCGCTGGGCATGGCCGCGGCGATGGACTGGCTGGGCGGCGTCGGGCTTGACCGGGCGGAACGGCACGAACGCGAACTGGCCGCGAAGCTGCGCGACGAACTGCGCGGGCGCAACGATGTGACCTTGTTCGGCCCCGAGGATTCGGTGGGCATCGTCAGTTTCGCGCTCGACGGGGTTCACCCGCACGATCTCGGCACCATATTGGACGAGGAAGGCCCGAACGGGCAAAGGGTCGCGATCCGCGCGGGCCATCATTGCGCGCAGCCGCTAATGGACCACCTTGGCGTTCCCGCCACCGCCCGGGCCAGCTTTGGCCTTTACAGTGATGAAAGCGACATTGAGGCCCTCCTGAAAGGGATCGAGCGCACCAGGAGAATCTTCGGATGAACGACGAACCGCGCAAATTCCAGATCGAGGAAGTCGAATCGACTGCCCCGCCGCCGCGTGCGCGCGTGGAAGATGCCGAGACCCCGGCCGAAAAGCTGGAACGCAAGCGCGACTATCTTGACGGTTTCCTTGCCGAAAAGCCGCAAGGGACCGATCCCGGCGCGCCCGGCGGGGCGGTCTACGAAGGCGTGGTTGGCGCGCTCAAGGAGATTTTCGACCCGGAAATTCCGGTGAATATCTATGACCTTGGCCTGATCTACGGCGTCGATGTCTCGCCCGAGGCCGCGGTCACTGTGACCATGACGCTGACGACGCCGCATTGCCCGGTGGCCGAATCGATGCCGGGCGAAGTGGAACTGCGCATCGCGGCCGTGCCGGGCGTGCGCGATTGCGAGGTGAGCCTTGTCTGGGATCCGCCGTGGGACATGGCCAAGATGTCCGACGAGGCGAAACTGGAACTGGGCATGCTGTGAACGACGCCGCTGCCCTCGATACCCTGGCCGTAACGGTGCGGCAGGCCGACTATGGCCATGGGCCCGATGCCGAAGCTGTCACGGCGATGCTCGATGCCTATGCGCGCGATCCGATGGGCGGCGGCGCGCCGCTCGATCCTGCCGTGCGCGAACGGCTGGTCAGCGCGCTCGATGCGTTCCCGGGCGCCTTTTCGCTGCTCGCCTTCGATGGCGATGAAGCGGTGGGGCTGGCCAATTGCCTTACCGGTTTCTCCACGTTTGCCGCGCGTCCGCTGATCAATATTCACGATCTGGCGGTAAAGCCGGGATCGCGCGGCAAGGGCGTGGGGCGGGCGCTGATGCAGGCGGTCGAGGATGAGGCGCATGCGCGCGGGGCCTGCAAGGTCACGCTGGAAGTGCTGAGCGGCAATGAACGCGCCAAAGCGCTCTATGCCGTGCTTGGCTATGGAAACTATGCGCTCGATCCCGGGGCCGGGACCGCGCAGTTCTGGGAAAAGAAATTATGACTACCGTAACCCGTCCGCATCCGGCGGCCGTCGTGCTGACTCCCGCCGCCGAAGCGCGCATTGCCAAGCTGATGAGCATGGCCCCCGAAGGGACGATCGGCGTCAAGCTCTCGACGCCGCAGCGCGGTTGCTCGGGGCTGGCCTATTCGGTCGACTATGTGACCGAGGAAGCCAGGTTCGACGAGAAGATCGAGACGCCCGGCGGCATCTTCTATATCGACAGCGCCTCGGTGCTCTATCTCGTGGGCAGCACGATGGACTGGCAGGAGGACGATTTCACCGCCGGTTTCGTGTTCGACAACCCCAATGCCAGGGGCAGCTGCGGGTGCGGGGAAAGCTTCACCGTCTGAGCAAGCGTCACGCTCTGGCCGGAAGCGTATAGCGCAAGGTGTAGACATGCTTTGCACCTTCCGCCCGGATAGTCATCGACCCGGCCAGCCCTGTCAGATCGTCAGTGCCCGAATCGGGCACGACTGTGACCGATTGCGTTTGCGCGCCCTTGTCCATGGTGCCGCTGTGCTGGAGCGCGAAGGTGCCCGTCCTGCCGTCCAGCGTGCCGAAAACGCGCTCCATCGCGACGTAACCGGCTGAATCTTCGACCGGTGTCCGCACGGCCAGCAGCTGCCCTGTGCCGTCGCCGGTCAGATCTCCCTTGTAGGTCTTGCTGATGGCCATGCTGCCGACAGTGGGGGCGGCCGTGTCGATCGCCGTAAACTGGATATCGAATTCCCCGGTTGCCGTCTGTTCCATCGCGCGCTCTCCCGCGTTTGAAGGGAGACTACCGGCCCGAGCGGCGACCGTCCTGAACGGCCAATGCCGCAAGAATGGTGCCGGCCGGGCGAAGGGAAGTCTTGCCGAACATGCCCGATTATTGCCGGGGCTTCGGGCGAAGCGCAATGGTGGATGGGCGCAATGGTGGATGGGCCCGGCGTTACTGCGTGGCGAGCATCAGTTCCGCGTCGCCGCTGGCCTTGGGAAGCTGCGCGACGGCGGGCGGGGTCTGGCCGCCGTTGGGGCTCAGGCGGCCCTCGAGGCGCGCACCCTGCTCGATGGTGAGTGTGTCGTACGCGACATCGCCTTCGATCCGCGCGGTCTTGAGAATGACCACTTCACGCGCGGCGATGGTTCCGCGCACCAGTCCGGCCACACGTACGGATTCCGCGCGAATGCCGCCGGTGATCTGGCTGTCCTCGCCCTGCACCAATGCGTTGCAGGCGATGTCGCCATCGACCCGGCCATCGATGTGCAGATCGGCAGTCGCCTCGATATTGCCGGTGATGACAGTATCGGTCCCGAGCATCGAGAAGGTCGAAGCGCCGGTCGGGCGGGGGGCGGCGGGAGTCCGTGCCATATTAGGAGTCTTTTTGCTGAACATTGCGGGCGGCTTCAAGGAAGGGGCGGGGATTGACCGGGCGACCGTTAACGCGAACTTCGAAGTGCAGGTGCGGGCCGGTGGAACGGCCGGTGCTGCCCATTGCGGCGATCACGGTGCCGGCATCGACCTGTTCGCCGACGTGGGTTTTCCCGAAGCTGGAAAGGTGGGCATAGCGCGTCATCAGCCCGTTGCCGTGGCTGATTTCGATGCAATTTCCGTAGCCGTGGCGGCGTCCGACAAAGCTGACCGTACCTTTGGCGGCGGCATAGATCGGGGAGCCGCGCGGGCCGGGAAAATCGAGGCCGGCATGGAACGCGGCGGCGCCGGTGAACGGATCGGTACGGTAGCCGTAGCTCGACGAGACATAGGCGACATGCGCCGGGCTCACCTGCGGGATCGAGGCGAGGCCGTTTTCCAGCGCGTCCATGCGGGCAAGGCTCATGCCCATGCGCTGGAAGCGCGGATCGAGGCTGCCGTCGGCCGAAGTGGCAAGGCGCATCAGCGGGCCGCCCTCGGCGCCGTTCGAACTGGCGATGATCGCATTGGGATTGAGGCCCAGCTTGCGGATCGCGGCGCTGGCGCTCGCTGAACGGCGGTCCGCATAGCGCGTCAGGCGTTCGACGAAGGCAAGCTGTTCGGCTTCAACTTCAGCCAGACCGCGCGCTTCGGGCAGGACTTCGCTGATCTTGCGGACTGTCTTGGCCGCTTCGCCGGTGCTGTCGGAGACCGTTTCACCGGCCTGCCTGTCATTCGGAAGATCGCCGAGGTGGGCTTCCACCATCTGCTCGATGAATTTCTGGCGGCGGGCGAGGTCGGCGGTCGTTGCGCTGATATTGTTGCGATAGGCCTGAACGCGGCTTTCGGACTTGGCGACGGCGGCTTCGCGGCCCAGCAGCACGGCCTGTTCATGGCTGGCGTAGATTTTGGCGACCGCTGCGGCGCCCATCGTTCCGAGCCAGACCGCCAGCAGCGCCGTTGCGGCACCGGCGGCAGCCATCTGCACGCGCGAGGAGACATGAATGAAACGGACTTGCCCCTGCGATCGCATGATGAACTCGCGATCGGGAAACGCAGTCCGCAAGCGTGAGAGCCACGCCCCGGAAGATGTCAATTTCAAAACGACCCCGCTTGAGTATTTGATCTCAGTCCCGGGCCGGGGAGCTAGCAGGGGAGGGGGGTAAAGGCGAATCAGCTCACCGTGAACCCTTGCTGAATCGGGGCGAGTTGACCGGCTTGTGCGATGAGTTGAGAATCTTTTTGACGAGGGCCGAAAGCAGGCCCGGAGTGTGTCAAATGAAATATGCTGTGGAATGGAGTGTGTTGCCATTATCCTCACCGGTGTTGCTATCGGAGCACATGCTGCGGAAGCCGCTGGAAACGGTGACAATCCCGGGCTTTGGTGGTAGTCGGCAGTCATGACTGTAGAGACAGCCCCTTTGGTTGACCGGCTTGCCGGTGCGGCCGGCGAATCGCCTGAAGACCTGATCGCGCGCATTGCCCGTGATGGCCGCGCCGCGCAGCGCGTGCTGGCGCGGTTAACGGACGCGCAGAAGGCGGAGGCACTGCGCGCCGCCGCTGCAGCGCTGCGGGCGGCGGAGCCGGCCATTCTGGAGGGCAACGCACGCGATGTCGCCGCGGGTGAGGCCAAGGGGCTGACCGGGGCGATGCTCGACCGGCTGCGGCTCGATTCCACACGGCTGGCCGGAATTGCCGATGCCGTGGAGCAAGTCGCGCGCCTGCCCGATCCGGTGGGTGAGGTGATTGCCGAAAGCGAGCGGCCCAACGGGCTGAGGCTCAGCCGCGTACGCATTCCCATCGGCCTGATCGGCATCATCTACGAAAGCCGCCCCAACGTCACCGCCGATGCGGCGGCGCTGTGCCTGCGCTCGGGCAATGCCGTGCTGCTGCGCGGCGGCAGCGAGGCGCTCCATTCGAACCGGGCGATCGCGGCTGCCTTTGCCGAAGGATTGGAAAGCGTGGGGGTTCCCGCCGCCGCGATCCAGCTCGTGCCGACGCAGGACCGTGCCGCCGTCGGTGCGATGCTGACCGCGGCGGGCCTTATCGACATGATCGTGCCGCGCGGGGGCAAGAGCCTGGTCGCGCGGGTGCAGGCCGATGCGCGGGTGCCGGTGCTCGCCCACCTCGATGGCATCTGCCACACCTATATCCACGCCGCCGCCGATCCGCAGATGGCGCGCAGCGTGGCGCTTAACGCGAAGATGCGCCGCACCGGCATTTGCGGGGCGATGGAGACGCTGCTGATCGACACGCAGTTCCCCGAGAGCGCCTCAGTGGTGGCGGGGCTGCTCGATGCGGGCTGCGAGCTGCGCGGCGATGCCAGGGCGCGGGCGCTCGATTCGCGCATCCTGCCCGCCAGCGACGAGGACTGGGACACCGAATATCTCGATTCGGTGCTCTCGGTCGCGGTGGTGGACGGGCTCGATGCCGCGATGGATCACATTGCCGCGCACGCCTCGCACCATACCGATGCCATCGTCACCGGAGATCCGGCGGCGGCCGAGCGCTTCCTCAATGAAGTCGACAGCGCCATCGTCATGGTCAATGCCTCCAGCCAGTTCGCCGATGGCGGCGAGTTCGGCCTTGGCGCGGAGATCGGCATTGCCACCGGCCGCCTGCACGCACGCGGCCCGGTCGCGCTCGAAGGGCTGACGACGTACAAGTGGCTGGTGCGCGGCAGCGGTCAGACGCGCCCGTAGCGCCATGGCTTCACGGCGGCGCTGCGGCCCGGTTACCGGGCTTCTCGGCGGCAGTTTCAATCCGGCCCACGGCGGGCACCGGCGCATTTCGCTGTTCGCCATCGATGTGCTGGCGCTCGACGAGGTGTGGTGGCTGGTCTCGCCCGGCAATCCGCTCAAGCCCGCCGCCGGGATGGCGCCGCTGGCTGCGCGGGTGGGTTCGGCACGCCAGCAGGCTCGCCGCGCGCGTATCCGCGTCACCGCGATCGAGCGCGAGCTGGGCACGCGCTATACCGTCGATACCTTGCGCAAGCTGCTGCGGCGCTATCCCAAACGGCGTTTCGTCTGGCTGATGGGGGCGGACAATCTGGCCCAGTTCCACCGGTGGAGGGACTGGCGCGCCATGGCGAAACTCATGCCGATTGCAGTGATTGCCCGTCCGGGGTATGATGGCGCTGCCTTCGCGAGCCCCGCGATGGCCTGGTTGGGGCGATTCCGGAAGCCTTTGTCCAGTCTTCGCAGCCCGGAAAGGTGGAGCGCACCTGCGCTAGTGACATTGCGATTCGACCCCGATACGCGGTCGGCCACGGCGATACGTCAGGCCGATCCGGACTGGGCCCGGACAAGCGGAACGCGGGCTTCGCGTTCCATGCCCTGCCGGGACGCTGTCACGCACCGCCCCATCCCGGGAACCGCAGCGTGAACGGCCCAGAGGCCCTTTTCCTGCCCATCCGGCTTACCCAGCATATGACGATTGAACGCACCGGGGTGTTTCCCATCCCCTTGCGGCGATCTCTGAAAGGAGCAGTTACCCACTAAGATGCCACAGGCACAGATACAGCCGGCCGCGGCCGGCACCACGCCCCCGGCGATGGTCGAAAGCGACGACCCGCTTCTCGCCCTTGTCCTGCAGTCCCTTGACGACGATCAGGCGCAGGACCTTGTGACCATCGACCTCGAAGGCAAATCCAGCATTGCGGATTACATGGTGATCGCGTCGGGCCGTTCGACCCGGCAGGTGGCCGCCATGGCGCAGAAACTCGGCGAGCGGCTCAAACAGGGCGGCTTCGGCAACCCGCGTATCGAGGGGCTGCCCGCAGCCGACTGGGTGCTGGTCGATGCCGGCGGCGTGATTGTCCACCTCTTCCGCCCGGAAGTGCGCAGCTTCTACAACCTTGAGAGGATGTGGGGCTTCGACGGACCCTCCGGCGCGGCCTGACCGGCCCGCACGGTTGACAGAACAGCCCGGCCCACAGGCGGCCGGGCAGAGTGAGAGGACTTTTCGCGCAAGAGGCGCCGTGGCGCTCTGCGTGCTCCCGCCATGCTGCTGCATATCATCGCCCGCGGAAAGATCGCCCGCTCGCCCGAGGCCGAACTGCTGGAGCGCTATGCCAGGCGGATCACCTGGCCTTTCAAACACAGCGAATTGCCCGATACCGGCGGCAAGGTGCCCCCGCCTGCGCAGACGCCGTTTCGCGAAGTGCTGCTGGACGAGCGCGGCAAGGCCATGAGTTCCGAGGAATTCGCCGCCCTGCTCGGCCGCTGGCGTGATGAGGGCGTGCGCGAATGCCGCTTCCTGATCGGCGCGGCCGATGGCCATGGCGAGGAAGCCCGGGCCAAAGCCGACCACTTGCTGTGCTTCGGCAAGATGACCTGGCCGCACCTTCTGGCGCGCGCGATGCTGGCCGAACAGCTCTGGCGCGCCACGGCGATCCTGGCAGGGCATCCCTATCACCGGTCGGGATAGGGTTTCCCTCCAGCAAATGCGCAAGATCGGTCGAGCGCGCCGGGCCTGCTTCCGCCTAACTGTCCGGGCCACGGAGGAAACGATGACGATAACGGCGCGCGATCACTATCAGGCCCGGATGCAACGGGTGCTGGACTATATCGACCGGCATCTCGACGAGGATCTGAGCCTTGATGTGCTCAGCGGCGTGGCCGCCTTCTCGAAGCACCATTTCCATCGGCAATTCGCAGCGGCCTTCGGGCTTCCGGTGAACCGCTATGTTCAGCTCGCCCGTATGAAGCACGCCTCTTACCGGCTGGCGTTCCGGGGCGAGGGCAGCGTGACGGACATCGCGCTGGACGTGGGGTACGAGGCGCCCGATGCCTTCGCCCGGGTGTTCCGGCAGCGTATCGGGCAATCGCCATCCGCTTTTCGCAAATCTCCCGATTGGGAGCCGTGGCTTGCGGCCTTCGGGCCACTCACCGATGCAAGGAGCAAGCACATGACGCCATATTCCCGGGACGATGTAACGGTCCGGCCCTTCCCCGCGACGCCGGTCGCCTTCATGAAGCATCAGGGCGATCCCGGGGATGTCTACGAAACGATCCAGCGCTTCATCGCCTGGCGCCGCCAGGAAGGGCTGGGCCGGGAGACGCATGCGACGTTCTGCGTGTTCCATTCCGATCCGCGCACGACGCCGCCTGCCGAATTCCGGCTCGACCTTTGCGTGGGCACCGATCGTGCCGTCCCGGCGAATGGCGAAGGCGTGGAAGCGGGGATGATCCCTGAAGGCCGCTGCGCCATGCTGCGCGTGATCGGCCAGAGCGAGAATCTGGAGGGCCCGGCGCTGTTCCTCTATCGCGACTGGCTTCCCGCCAGCGGCGAGGAACCGCGCGACTACCCGCTGTTCTGCCAGCGCGTGAGCCTCTATCCGGACGTGCCGGAGCACGAAACGGTCACGGATCTGTTCCTGCCGATCAAGTCGCGCTGAAATGGGGGCTTTGCGCGGGACTCATGGTGTCTTAGGAAACCCCGCGTGAAGCCTGCCGTCCGCCTTTTCCTGATCCTCGCGACCTGCTTCGCCGCCGTGCTGGCGACGCAGGCGATGACGCAGCAGGGGGTGCTGGCCGTGCTCGATCCCACGGCCGATGCCAGCAAGGCGCAGGAAGACATGCTCGCGGCCCGCCGCGAGGGTGAGGCGGCGCGCAAGCGGGCCGAGAAGCTGGAAGCGCGCGCGCGCGATGTCACGGCCCAGGCTGAAAAGACCGCGCGAGAGGCGGCGGCGGTGGCGGCGCGCATACAGGAAACCGAAGCGGCACTGGCCGCGCAGCAGGCGAAGATCCAGCTGATCGCCTCGCAGCGCGCGGAGCTGCGCACGCAGCTGGCGGCGAAGCAGGTGCCGCTCGCCCGGCTTACCGGTTCGCTGCAGCGGCTTTCGCGGCGGCCGCCGCTGCTGGCGCTGCTGCGGCCCGGTTCGGTGCGCGACGTGGTCTATATGCGTGCGCTGCTCGATACCGTGCTGCCCGAAGTGCAGGCGCGCACGGCGGACCTGCGGGCCGAGATCGAGCGCGGCCGGGCGCTGGAGCGCAGCGCGCAGGCCGCCACGGCGGATCTGGGCAGGACGGAGAGCCGGTTGCGCGCGCGCCGCAGGCAACTGGCCATGATCGAGGCCCGGCAACGTCTGGCGAGCCGCGCAGCCGGCGGGATTGCCGCGCGCGAGAGCGAGCGGGCGCTGGCGCTGGCCGAAAAGGCGCGCGATCTGGGCGAACTGGTTGAGGAAATGGGCAAGCAGGGCGAACTGCGCGACGAACTGGCCGCGCTGCCCGGCCCGGTCATGCGTCCGCCGCGCCCGGAGGATGCGCAAGTCCTGGCCGCCTCGCAGTTCACACCCCCGCCCGAGGGGCTTTCCAGCTACATGCTTCCTGTCACCGGCCGTGTGCTGATCGGCTTCGGCGAGGATGCGCCCGGGCAGGCGCGTTCCGGCGGACTGGTGCTGGCGGCGCGGTCCCATGCGCAAGTGGTGGCGCCCGCACCGGGCCGGGTGGCTTTTGCCGGGCCCTATCGCGGCTATGACCGCATCGTCATCATTGAGCACGAAGGCGGGTGGACTTCGCTGGTGACGGGGCTGGCGCGGCTCGATACGGCGGTCGGCACCAGAGTCGTGACCGGGTCGCCGATCGGTACGACCGGCCCGGGAGAACCGCATGTCATGGTGGAACTGCGGCGCAACGGGGAGCCTGTTAATCCCCTGCAATATATCCGTTCGCTATAAGGTTCGCCGATTTCGTCCCTGCCCTCCTGCCGCTGGCGTTTGCGGCAAAGGGCGAGTAGGATCGAACCTGAAAACCCCCTCCGGCCCCGCGCGCTGGGTGCCGGACGTGATGAATGAGAGGCATATCGCCCGATGAAATTCGCACCCCTGATGCGCGCGGCGCTGCTGGTGTCCGCCGTAGCCGTGCTTCCTGCCGCGACCTCCGGGCTTGCCGCGGTCGATGGCCAGGCCAACCACGAGTTCGACAAGCTTTTCACCATCTACGAACTGGTGAAGGCGAACTATGTCGATCCGGTTGACGACGACAAGCTGTTGAAAGGCGCGATCGACGGGATGCTGGCCAGCCTCGATCCGCATTCGAACTATCTCGACGGCCCCTCGCTGCAGCGGCTGGAGACGATGATCGACGGCAAGTATACCGGGCTCGGCCTCTCGGTGGTCGAGGATGACGGCGCAGTGAAGATCATCTCGCCGTTCAAGGGCAGTCCGGCGGAAAAGGCCGGGCTCAAGGCGGGCGATTACATCACCCACCTTGACGGCGTGCTCTATTACGACCGCGATCTTGACGAAGCGGTGGAGAAGATGCGCGGGCCTGCGGGCACATCGATCAAGCTGACGGTCTACCGTCCCGGTCGCGACGCGCCGTTCGATGTGACGGTGACGCGCGGGGTCATCGAACTCAAGCCGGTGACCTGGGAACTGAAGGATGATGTCGGCGTCATCAGCGTCAACGAGTTTTCGCGCGATGTCGGAAATTACGTGAACGGTGCCATTGCCGATCTCAAGAAGCAGGCTGCGCTCAAGGGGGCGGGCAAGCTGACCGGGCTCGGCTGGCCAGCGAGAACCAGTTCTACCGTGCCGAGACCGTGTTCAAGGGGGATGCCGCGCACGGCTTGCCGGTAATCGTGCTGGTCGATGCCGGTTCGGCCTCCGCGTCCGAGATCGTCGCGGGCGCGCTGCAGGATCAGCATCGCGCGGTGATCATGGGCCAGCGCACGTTCGGCAAGGGCTCGGTCCAGTCCTTCATCCAGCTCGACAAGAACAGCGCGGTGAAGCTGACGACGGCGCGTTACTATACGCCGTCGGGCCATTCGGTGCAGGAAGGTGGCATCGTGCCCGATATCAAGGTGCCGCAGCTTTCCGATCCCGACGCCCGCGCCCGTGCTGAACGGGCCGTGCGCGAATCCGATTTGCGCGGCCACCTGATCAACGATGCCGCGCTCAAGGACAAGGATCTGGAAACGGATGCCAAGGACGATCCGCGTTTCCAGATTTCCGCCGAGGAGCTGAAGAAGGAGGGGATCACCGACTTCCAGCTCCACTACGCGATTGCCACGCTGGAACGCACGGGCGGCAAGCCCGCCCTGGCCGCTGCGGCGGCCAGGGAAGCAAACTGACGGGCGCGGCGGGGATACAAGATCATGACCATTCCTGTCGCCGGATCCCTGCGCCCGGCCCGCTGGCTTGTTCTGCTGATCCCGGCCGCGGCGCTGGGCGGGGCCTATCTTTCGCAATACGGTTTCGGGCTTGTGCCTTGCGAGATGTGCTGGTGGCAGCGTTATCCGCACATGTTCGCGCTGGTTTTCGCGGGGCTCTCCTTCTTCTGGCGGCCGGTGCGCCCGCTGGTGGCCGTGGCGGCGCTCGGAATTCTGACATCGGGCCTGATCGGCGCTTTCCATGCCGGCGTGGAATACGGCTGGTGGAAAGGTTTGACCGCTTGCACCGCCAGCCCTTTCGCGGCGGGCACCGATCCGCTTGAGGCCATCATGAATGCGCCGGCGGTGCGGTGCGATCAGGTGCAATGGAGCCTGCTCGGGATCTCCCTGGCAGGCTGGAACTTTCTTTTCTCGACAGCCGGCGGTCTGGCGGCCTTTGCGCTGCTGGCCCTTGGCGGAAAGGCAAAAGCATGACTTCTTCCCGAAGTGCGCGGATGTTGCGCGTCGATCAGGCCGGAGAATACGGCGCCACCCGGATCTATGCGGGGCAGATGGCCGTGATGGGCAGCCGTGCACCGCACTCCGCCGAAGTGGCGGGCATGGCGGCGCAGGAAGAGGATCACCGCGCCCGCTTCGATGCGATGATCGCCGAGCGCGGCGTGCGGCCGACGGCCTTGCAGCCGGTCTGGTCGGTGGCCGGTTTCGCGCTCGGCGCGGCGACGGCGCTGATGGGGCCCGAGGCCGCCATGGCCTGCACCGCCGCGATCGAGACCGAGATCGACCGGCACTATACCGAGCAGCTTGAAGAGCTGGACGGGGACGATCCCGAACTGGGCGAGGCGATCCGCGAGTTCCGCGATGACGAGCGAGAGCACCGCGATGCGGCGCTGGCGGCAGGGGCGGAAAGGGCCCCAGCCTATCCGTTGCTGTTCAATGCCATCCGTCTGGGCTGCCGCGCGGCCATCAAACTTTCGGAACGCATCTGATATTTCGCGGCTTGCTGCAGGCATAGTTGTTCTGGCGCAAGGCCGGTGCCTGTGCTTCAGCTACCGTTCAACGGCGCATGGCCCTATAGTGCGCCCTAAACAGATTGATTGGAGTTCCCGGATGTCTCGTCTCCTGACCGCCGCTGCCGCCGCCGCTTTCGGCCTGACTCTGGCGGCCGCGCCCGCCTTTGCACAGGATGACGATAAACTGTCCGGCCCCGATGGTGAGAAGGTCAACCAGCTCATCGTCTATGGCGATGATCCGTGCCCGACATCCAGCGAAGGCGAAATCACCGTTTGCGCGCGCAAGCCCGAGGCAGAGCGCTATCGCATTCCCAAGCCGCTGCGTGGTATCGATTCGCCCAAGGCACAGGCCTGGACCAACAAGGTGCAGGCTTACGAGACGGTCGGTAATTTCGGCACGCTGAGCTGTTCGCCGGTCGGCCCGGGCGGCTCGCTGGGCTGCACCCAGCAGCTTATCGATCAGGCCTATAGCGAGAAGAAAAACGGTTCGGACGTAAAGTTCAGCGAATTGATTGCGGCCGAGCGGGCAAAGCGCCTTTCGACCATTGATACCAAGGCTGCCGTCGAGCAGAAGGAAGTGGAGCGGGACGAAAAGGCCTACTTCGACGAGCAGAAGAAGCGGGAAGCCGCGCAGAATGCCGCCGAGGACCAAAGCGGCAAGGCGACAGTGGATGCGCCGGTAAAAGAACCCAAGTGAGGTTCCGAGCGCACGGCTTTCCTGCCATCCCGCCATCCCGGTTTTCGCAGGGATGGCAGGCCTGACGCGCCTTAGCCGCAATCCAGATCGTAGAACTGGCGGATCACCTTCCAGCCGTCTTCGGCGGTCTCGCACCAGTGGAACAGGTCCAGATCGCGGCGGTTGATCACGCCTTCCTCGGCCAGCGCTTCGAAATTGACGATGCGGTTCCAGAATTCGCGGCCATAGAGCAGCACCGGGATGCGCCGCATCTTGCCGGTCTGGACCAGCGTCAGCAGTTCCAGCAGCTCGTCGAGCGTGCCGAAGCCGCCAGGGAACACGGCCACGCCGCGCGCGCGCAGCAGGAAGTGCATCTTGCGCAGCGCGAAGTAGTGGAACTGGAACGAGAGGCGGGGGGTTACATAAGGATTGGGGGCCTGTTCGTGCGGTAGCACGATGTTGAGGCCCAGCGACTCCGCGCCGACTTCGTAGGCCCCGCGGTTGGCTGCTTCCATGATGCCGGGGCCGCCGCCGGAGCAGACCACGAACTGGCGCATGCCCTTTTCCACGACCGCGCACTGGCTGGCCAGATGTGCGAGCCTGCGCGCTTCCTCGTAATACTTCGCTTTCGCGGCCAGCCGTTCGGCCACGGCCTTTTCTTCGCCCGTGGCAGCGGAGGCGAGCATGCTTTCGCTCTTTTCAGGGGAGGGGATACGGGCGGAGCCGTAGAACACCAGCGTTGATCCGATCTGCGCTTCTTCCAGCAGCATTTCGGTCTTGAGCAGTTCCAGCTGGAAACGCACGGGCCGCAGTTCGTCACGCAGCAGAAAGTCGGTGTCGCGGAAGGCCAGTGTATAGGCCGGATGCTCGGTCTGCAGCGTCCCGCCCTGCTGGTCGGCAAAGCCGACTTCCTGTTCGGCCTTGTAGAAACGGCGCTCGGAGAGGTTCTTTTCTTCTTCTTCAGTCATGGGCTTTCCATGCCGGTTTGCAGGGGCGGCGTCGAGCACAGATAATTGCGCACCCGTTTGTGAGAAATGCAACAGCCGCCCGGGCTGACCGCCTCCGGGGTCAGGCCGCTTCGACCGAATCGCCGCCCAGCCCGTAGCGGGCGACGAGCTCGGAGAAGACACCGTTTTCAAGCGGTTCGGCGAATTCGAGACCGGCGCAATGTTCGTTTGCCCAGGCGACGAAGGCCATGGCCGGGCGGCAGCCGGGCAGAGCGAGGCTGATCGCTTCGTCGGTTTCCAGCTGGCCGATTCCCTCGATTCGTGCACCGAACCGGGTCAGGTCCTTGAGCATGACCGTGCTGCTGACGAGATCGCGGCGAAACCGGGCCATCATCTCGACCTGTTCGCGTCGCTGGCGGCGTTCGCTGGGGATGGCGGCGGGTGGGGGCGTGGCCGGGTCGTAGAATGCCATGTCGCGTCATCCTGAAATTGTTAACCAGTCTTGTTCAGCGCACAGCAGGGCAACCCCGCTGCCGGATTGGCTGAAGCCATTTCAGGTTTCCCCTCGGAAATTCCCTGTTTGGCCAAGTACAAGACGGTCAACATACCGGTAATTAAAGGGATGCGAGGCATCGCACGCAGCCGTTATCCGGGTCGGCATGACGAAAAGAGTACTTCATCCAACATTTCCGCCATTTTTGCGGTTTAATTAGGGGTAATCTCTTATTCGGCCTTCCCGATTGCATCAACCAGATATCCTTACTCTGACAAGTCTGCCGGAAAACTCCGGCGATCCGGGTATTTGCCCCATGTATTTGCGAGGGTTTCAAGCGTGTCCACGGCCATTCCGGCAACTTGTCCGGTTCCTGCTGGAACACCGCGAAACCCTGCTCCCCGGCCCGTATCACTAGACTCTGTATCACTAGACTTCGTGCTGACGGACAAACGGGACTATCTGCTGCGCCAGTCCGAGATTGCGCGGTCGCTGGGGTCTGCTTTCGTCGGGGATGTCCTTGCCGCCGCCCGCCGCCAGCTTGCGCGTGCGCCCGGGCTTGAAGCGGTGATTTTCGGCTGGCCCGGCGATCCCGCCGCAAGCGCGATGCCCCTGCGCCTGAACGCCGGACTGCACGCGCTTGCACGGCGCGGGACCTTCGCGGACCTTTCCGCGCTCTATGCCGGCAAGCACCAGGATTTCGACCGCGCCGTCGGTGAAGCGCTGGAACGGGGTGAGCGCACCTTGCTGGTATGGATGCGCCATCCCACCCAGACCAATGAAGTGCGACGATCGAGCGCATTCATGGCGGCGCTTGCTGTTCTTGCAGAGCACTACGGCCTGCCTTTCGAACTGCTCGAAATCGGCGCCAGTGCCGGCCTGAATCTCCTGCTCGATCGCTACGGGCACAATCTGGGCGGCGTGCCCTTTGGCCGGCATGATTCGCCGTTACAATTGACGCCGCAGTGGCAGGGGCCGCCGCCGCCGCAGGCCGATGTCCGCATCGCTTCCGCGCGGGGTGCCGACTTGCGGCCCTTGCGGCTGGAAGATCCGCACACGCGCGAGCGTCTCATGTCCTATGTCTGGCCGGGGGACGAGGACCGTTCCGAATGTTTGCGTCAGGCCATTCTTCTCGCGGGCGATGGCCCGCCGTCCGTCGACCGGGCGGACGCCGTCCCCTGGCTTGTGGACCGTCTCGCGCAGCCGCAGGCATCCGGCACAATGCGTGTCGTCCAGCATTCCATGGTCTTGCAGTATCTGCCCGAGGCGGAAATGGGCATCGTGCGTGATGCTATCCGCGCTGCGGGCCGCCGGGCGACACAGGACCGGCCACTGGCGCGAATGGGGCTGGAATGGAACCGGGAACGCACTCAGGTCATGCTGTGCATGACCAGCTGGTGCTCTCGTTCCGGCGATGGCGAAAGAACCATCCTGGGCGCCTGCCACCCGTACGGTGCATTCATCGATTGGTACGGTCTGTCAGACAGCCACGCTTCGGCATAAGCACCCTTCCCCGATAGGCCGATAGGCCGAACTGTCCAGATCTTCCCCCAGTGGGAGGTGGCAGATGCCTGGCTTCTCGCAAAGGGAGAATGCGGCGCCGTTGCGGCAGGACGGGTGAG
>JARROF010000042.1:0-22848 GCA_037384205.1 Novosphingobium sp.
CCCTATCCGATGTTGCATCACTCATTCGTGCGCCCCGTAATGGACTCGCAAACCGCACCCGCAGGTGCGGCAAGGCAGTGGCCGTTAGCAGTATGCGAAAGGGCAGGCAATGTTAGCGAGACTCTGTCTTAACTGAGGGTTCACTATCGGGACATGTCGAACGGCTGCGGCGCATCACGGTTGCGGCGAGGCTGCATCCGATCCGCCCCGCCCCTGACCCGATATCGCCGCATCCAGCCGCTGCAATTGCTGCGCCAGTGCCGCGCGCCAGGGCGCATCCCCGGGCGCACGGGCCAGCAGATCGGCCCAGAGCGTGCGCGCTTCATTCGCCCGCCCGCTTTGCAGCAACGCCAGCCCGAGGAAAAACGGCGGCCCGGGATTATCGGGATCGGTCGTGGCGGCCTTGCGGTAGGCATAAAGCGAAGCCGGCGTCAGCATCCCGCCCGCATGCGCCATCATCGCATTGGCCATCGCCAGCCAGGCTTCCGAATTGTTCGGGTGAATCTCGACCTCGCGGCGCAAGATCTGCGCGGCATCGGCATAGTGGCCGTTGCGAGCGAGTCCATCGGCGAAAACGACCCATTTGTTGTTGGGCGGAATCCCCCTGTTCGTCACTTTCAGGCGCGCCTCCACAAGCGCACCGGCATCTTTCGAAACCGGCTCCTCGGCATCTTTCGGCGCGCTCGCCTCACCGGGCGTTCCTTGCGTGATATATCCGGCAAGGCCGAGCAGCAGCGCGGCGATCACCGCCTCCCACGTGCCGCGCGGTGCCTTGAGCACGAAAGCGATCAGCGCGAAAGCGGCTGACGCCAGCGCCACGACAAGCACCCAGATCATGCGCCCTCTCCCCGTTCCGCCTTGCCGGCAAAGCGGCGACGCAACAACAGAAAGGCCAGCAGCAGAAGCACCAGCGGCACTGCGAAGAGCGGCCAGGTCAGACTGGTGATGCGCGGGGCATAGCTGACATAGTCGCCATAGCGCTCGATCAGCCAGGCCCGAATCGCCTCGGGATCCTCTCCGGACGCGATCCTCTCGCGCACGAGACTGCGCATCGAACCCGCGATCGGCGCATCCGAATCGGCGATCGACTGCCCCTGGCACTGCAGGCAGCGCAATGTTTCCATCAGCGCCTGCGCCTTTTCCTCCTTCACCGGATCGTCGAGCTGACGGTAGGCATAGGGGGCGGTGGATTGCTCTTCCTGCGCCATGGCGGGCCCGGCGAAGGCCAGCCCCAGGACCATCAGCAACAGAGCGGGCAAATGTCGTGCTGGCGGGCGGATCACTCGGATGCCTCCTTCAGCTTGTCGAGGATCAGGCCGAGCTGGCCGGGCCGGATCTCCCCGATGTGCTGGTAAACAATCTTGCCCTTGCCATCGATCACATAAGTCTCCGGCACCCCTGACGATCCGAGCGCGAGCTGGACCTGACCATCGTCATCCGCACCGATTCGCTGATAAGGATCGCCGTTTTGCTCCAGAAAGCCCTGCAGCGCCTCGGTCGTATCGCGCACCGAAATGCCTTCGATCGGAATCCCCGCCCTGGCCAGTGCAGCCAGCTGCGGCGCTTCCACGCGGCACGGCACGCACCAGCTGGCGAAGATGTTCACGAGATGCGGTTTGCCGTTCACCAGCAGTTCGCTGTCGAGACCGGGACGCCCCGGCAATGCGGGTGGCAGGCTGAACCGGGGCATCGACTGGCCGACCAGCTGGCTCGCGACATTCCGATCCGCCGGACGCAGCAGGCCGAACAGCACCAGCACGACGAAGCCGAGGAACAGCGCCAGCGGCAGCCAGATCGCCCAGCGCCGGGGTCTGGCGGTGTCCATATCGCGGCTTGCCTTGCTCATGGCCGCTTTCCTAACTGCGCCTTGCGTTCGTGGCGATAGGCGATCTTGTCCTTCGCGAAGTGGCGACGCAGGTCACTTTTCACGCGCCCGAGCAGCGCCAGAACGCCGCCGAACGCAATCAGCAGGCCGCCGATCCAGATCAGCGGCACGAAGGGCTTCCACCACAGCCTGAGCTGCCAGCGTCCGTCCTCGCCCTCACCGCCGAGCACGGTGTAGAGCTGGCCGTTCCAGCGCGTTAAAAGCGCCGATTCGCTGGTCTGCTGCGGCGGTGCCCAGAAACTGCGCGACTGCGGCGCCATGCGCCTCACTGTGCCGTCAGCACCATACCGTACCAGCAACCGCGCTTCGAGCGCCGTCCAGTTGGGCCCGGCGACAGGCTCGATCGCATCGAGCTTGACGCCCCAGGGGCCGACCTGCGTGACGTCCCCCACGCGCACGGCGACCAGCTTTTCCTCATTGAATGCGGTTTCGCAGCTCATCCCCATCAGCGAGACGGCAATGCCGAAGTGGGCAATCACCATGCCCCATATGGGCAACGGCGTCCGGCGCAAGTTCCGCTCCCGCAGGGGCAGCACGCTGGCCCAGGCGAGCCCGACCGCCAGCGCCATGCCGAGGAACGGCAGCAGTCCGACACCGCCGGTCGCCAGCAGGCCAATGCCCGCCGCCACCGTCAGCATCGCCGGAATCACCAGCACCTTGCCGACGCGCTCGAACTTGTCCCGCCGCCAGCGCAGCAACGGACCGATGGCCAGCACCACCAGCATCGGCATGGCGAACAGCGCACTCATCGGGTTGAAATAGGGCGGCCCCACCGAAACCTTGACGCCCGTCGCCTCCGCCAGAAGCGGGTAGAGGGTGCCGAACAGCACGATGCCCAGAATCGCCGAAAGCATCACATTATTGAACACCAGCGCGCCTTCGCGGCTGACCACGGCGAAGCGCTCGCCTTCGGTCACGGTCGAAGCGCGCAAAGCGAAAAGCGTCAGCGCGCCGCCGATATTGATCGCCAGCAACGCGAGGATGAACGTGCCGCGCTCGGGATCGACGGCGAAGGCATGAACACTGGTAAGAATGCCCGAACGCACCAGAAAAGTGCCGATCATGGACATGGAGAAGGCAACCACGCCCAGCATCACCGTCCAGGCGCGCAGCGCGTTACGCGAAGCCAGCACGCTGACCGAATGCAGCAGCGCGGTCGCGGCCAGCCAGGGCATCAGTGAGGCATTCTCGACCGGGTCCCAGAACCACCAGCCGCCCCATCCCAGTTCGTAATAGGCCCAGTAAGACCCGGCGGTGATACCGATGGTCAGGAAAATCCACGCCCCCAGCACCCAGGGCCGCATCGCGCGGGCAAAAGCGGGACCGATCTCACGCGTCACCAGCGCGCCGATAGCGAAACTGAAGGCAATCGAAAGACCGACGTAGCCGAGGTAGAGCGTCGGCGGATGGAACGCGAGCCCCAGATCCTGCAGCAGCGGGTTGAGCCCGTTACCCTCAATTGGGACCGGAGACAGCCGTTCGAACGGATTAGAAGCGATCAGCAGAAAGGCATAGAAACCGAGGCTGACGAAAGCCTGCCCGGCAAGCGTTGCCAGCATGGTCGGCTCCGGCAGGCGCTTTTCCACCAGCGCAACGAAACCGCCGGCCATGCCCATCACCGTGACCCACAGGAGCATGGAGCCTTCGTGGTTGCCCCAGGCACCGGCGATCTTGAAGATCAGGGGCTTCATCGAATGCGAATTGAGCGCGACCAGCTTCACCGAGAGATCGGTGACGGCAAAGACGTATATCAGGCACAGGAACGCCATAAGCGCCAGCAAGCCCTGCACCACCGCCACCGGTCGCACCACGGCCCCCAGCGCCGCGCCGCGCGGCGTCAGCCCGAAAGTGCCTGCGATGAGCTGCAGTGCCGCCAGTGGCGAGACCAAGTTCGGCAATCATTTGGTATCGGCCACCACTTGCTTGGCCTGATCGGCCGTCATGTTCTGCATTTCGCGCGGCACGTAGTTCTCGTCATGCTTGGCGAGAAGATTGCTGGCCACGAACGTGCCGTCCGCGCGCATTTTCCCCTCAGCCACAACGCCCGATCCCTCGACGAAGAGCGAAGGCACGATGCCCCTGAACACCACCGGCACGCTCGCCTTGCCATCCTGCACCACGAAAGCGATGGTCACCCCGTCCGGCTCGGTCCTGATCGAGCCTTTCTCCACCATGCCGCCCAGCCGCACCGCGCGGTCCGGCGCCGGCGGATTGGCGGCAATCTCGCTGGGAACGTAGAAATAGCTCGCCTGATTGCGCAGCGCCCAGGCCGCCAGCAGCCCCGCGCCGATCAGCACCACCAGCGCGATCACGAGCAGGACGAGCCGCTGATGCTTTGCCTTGATTGCCATAATCAGCGTTTTCTCGCTTCATCGCGGCGCTTCTCGGCGCGCTTCATGGATAACAGGGACCATGCGATCATCGCGGCCGTTGCCCCCACGCCGATGGCATAGGACGCGATCACGAAAGTCCAAGGGTCCATCGCTTCGCGCATAGTCAGAATTCCGCTTCGCACATCATCAAAATTCCGCTTCGCTCATCATTCATCAGAATTCCGCTTCGCTCAGGGCCTTGCGGCGCAGCCGTGCCTCAGCCTGCTGATCGGCGAGAATGGCCCGCATCCGCGCCAGCACCACACCTGCAAAGATCAATGTGAAGCCCAGCATGGCCGACAGCAGCGGCACCAGGAAATCGGCGGACATCGCCGACGAGCCCATGGTGATGCTGGGCGGCTGGTGCAGGCTGTTCCACCAGGTGACCGAATAGTGGATGATCGGGATGTTGACCGCGCCCACCAGCCCGAAGATCGCCGGAGCCTTGTTATGGCCTCCGTCAGACGCCTCGCTTGCCTGCGACAGCGCCATCCAGCCAAAATAGAGGAACAGCAGCACCAGCATGCTGGTCAGCCGCCCGTCCCACACCCACCAGGTGCCCCAGGCCGGACGGCCCCAGAGCGATCCCGTGACCAGACACACGGCGGTAAACAGCGCGCCGGGCACAGCACAGGCGCGCGAGGCGATACCGGCCAGCGGATGGCGCCAGACGAGTTCGGAAAAACTGGCGGCGGCGATTCCCATCCAGCCGGCCATGCCGAGCCAGGCGGCGGGAACGTGCAGATAGACGATTCGCACCGTCTCGCCCTGCAGGCGCTCTGCCGGCGCTTCGAACAGGCCCCAGCCCAGGGCCGCTGCGGCGACAACGATTCCGGCGCCCATGCAAAGCGGCATCAGCCAACGGGCGATACGGAGAAAACGGGCCGGATTGGCAAAACCGTGCATGACAGGCGCGCTTCTAAAGTCCCTCACGAGTGGAGCAAGTGCTTCGACAGCAAAGGCTGCCGCTTGTCACCTGTAAATTGCGTCCCCTGCAGAAATGCAGGTCGCATGGCCTCGACAGGAAGAAACTGGGGCGATCGATGGGGTTCGAACCCACGACCTCCGGTACCACAAACCGGCGCTCTAACCAGCTGAGCTACGATCGCCACACGGCGCACCGGCCGGTTACGCCGGGTGCGCCAAGTCCGCATGGGCCGCGCTACGCTGCGACCGGTGCGGGAGGGCGCCTTTGCACAAGGTGACGCATCTTGCAAAGCAAAAAATCGGCTCATCCCCCAACTCATGTAATTTTCCCTCCCGCAAGACCATCGCTATGAGAGCCGTCATGTCCGGACCTGGCGAATCATCGACCGCTCATCTGCTTGCGAACCCGGGGGTGCAGCGCTTCCCCTCCTCGCGCCTCGACCTGTTCATCGTGCGCGATTTTCTCTCGCAGACCGAATGCGACGCGCTTGTAGCGCTGATCGAGGCGCAGCACCGCCCCTCCACCGTCGCCGACGGTAACGGCGATACTGCCTTTCGTACCAGTTCGACTTGCGACCTGCCTGCCGAAACGCCCGCCGTCGCCGCGCTGGCCCTGAAGCTCGCGCACCTCTCCGGCATCGACCAAGCCCATGCCGAGCCACTGCAAGGCCAGCGCTACGAAGTGGGTCAGGAGTTCAAGGCCCATACCGACTATTTCGAACCCGGCTGTGCGGACTACGACACTTACTGCGCGGTTGCCGGGCAGCGGACCTGGACGTTCATGATCTACCTTAACGACGTGGAAGCCGGCGGCGCCACGCGCTTCAAGGTGATCGGCAAAACGATCCAGCCCGAACGCGGCAAGCTGGTGGCCTGGAACAACCGCCGCCCGGACGGCAGCCCCAATGCCGCCACGCTTCATCATGCGATGAAAGTACGCAAGGGACGCAAGTACGTCATCACACAGTGGCACCGCGAACATCCCTGGGGCTGAACCGTCTTTCGCCAAGCCGGGACGGCGGTCATTCTCCGGCGCTGATCACGGCACAGGCAATGCGGCTGCCTGCGGCACCCGATGGCTGGCTCTTGTAATCGTCCGCACCGGAATGAATGACCAGCGCCGAACCGTCCGCATCGAGCAGCGACTTGGGACCGGGCGTCAGAGTGACGCCGGTGTTGAGAATCTGCGTCTTGAGTACGCCGTCCGGCCCGACATACTGGTTGGGCATATCGCCCCCGTGCGGTCCGCCCATGACCATCAGGCCGTGCTTATGCCCTCCTGGGGCGAAGTGCCCGCCCGAAGTCTTGAACTTGGCCGCCGGATCGCACAGGCCCTTTTCGTGGAAATGAAAACCGTGCTCGCCTTCCGGCAGTCCTTTGAGATCGGTGGAAACAAGCACACCGGTCGGCACCTGCTCCAGCGTGATCATGCCCAGTGCATTGCCGTCCAGACCGATCACGGTGGCATGGACCGTCTTGCCGCTGCCACCGGCCGGCGCATCGTCCGCAAGGACAGTCGAGGCGGACCGCGCGAGAGCACATGCGGCGGCGATACGGACAGTTCGGATCATTACGCTTCTCCTGTTCGGAGCCCTGCCGGGCTCTTTCGATGACTCAACGCCGCCGACACCGGAATTCCACAAGTCCGGCATGCTTTCGACGATCGTCGCGCTCCCCCATTGCGGCCCCGCGGGCAGACTAGGTTCAAGCAATCGAAACGCAATCGCATTTCCGCCGGGAAACGAGGTTAGCACAATAGCAAGGTTATCCTGTGAACGCGCATTAACGTTTAAGGGCGGACAATAGCGGGCACACACCACGCATTTCGAAGCGATACTGGAAACATCCCAGGGGCGCCGTCTGCCGGTACTCCTCGCCGACATCTCTCTGCACGGATGCTGCCTGCAGACCGAAAGCGACGAACTGCGTCAGGGCGGCTTCGTATCCATCGGCCTCGGCAACGACTCGATGCTCCCGGCAATCGTGCGCTGGGTGCGCGGCCAGGCGGCCGGCATGGAGTTCCTGCGCCCCGTTCCCGCGAATCAGACGGCCTGGCACGACCTTATGGATTTCGGTCTCGACGGCTGATCCGAACCCTTCCTTTCCGGAATCACAAAAGGCGGCCTTTCCGGGCCGCCTTTTTCGTTTTGGATATGAAGCTGCGCGCTTACTTCTTGGTAAGCGAGAGACCACCGAAACGCTTGTTGAACTGCGCCACGCGGCCGCCGTCCTGAATCTGGGCCTTGCCGCCGGTCCAGGCCGGGTGCGAGGTCGGATCGATGTCGAGCACCAGCGTATCGCCTTCGCTGCCCCAGGTCGAGCGGGTCTGGAAAGTGGTGCCGTCCGTCATCTGCACCGTGATCATGTGGTAGTCGGGATGGGTATCGGCCTTCATGTCTTATCTCTTTCGCATAGGGCCGGTTCCGACCGGCCTGCCTTGGAAAGCGGCGCCCATAGCGCTGCAAGCGTCAAAAAGCAAGGGAGAAGACCCGGCGGGGCGCTATCCTGGCCTGTCGCCTGGAACCGCCCTCGGCCCGGTCAGGCATCCGCGATCATGGCGGTGAAGTTCACCTCGCACGTCACCTTGTCGCCGATCGAAGCCTTGCCCCAGAACTTGCATACGCGCGAACGCTTCTGGACGAAGCCTGCACGCAGATCGAGCAAGTGACCGGGCGTCACCGGATTGCGGAACTTGGCCTCCTCGATCGCCATGAAATAGACCAGCTTGCCGCTCCCGGCGAGCCCGAGGCTCTCGATCGCCAGGATGCCCGCGGCCTGCGCCAGCGCCTCGATCTGGAGAACGCCGGGCATGATCGGACGACCGGGAAAATGGCCCTGAAAGAAATCCTCGTTGAAGCTGACCGCCTTGACCGCGTGGATCTCCTCTTCGGTAAAGGAAACCACCCGGTCGACCAGCAGCATCGGATAACGATGCGGCAGCGCCGCCAGAATCTTCGCGGTGTCGTAGACCAGTTCCGTCTCTTCGCTCATGCCCGGTACTCGCGCTCTATCAGCGACCGGCCGGCTGCGTGCCGGTGCTCTGGGGCTCCCCCTGAGCGGCAGCCTGCTGCGCGCGCGCTTCGCGGACCCGACGCGGCTCCCAGCCAGCGGGCGGCACGAGCTGCGCCGAAGGAACGGCGGTGTTCAGCTCGTTCAGAATGTCCTGGTTGAGATTGTAGGCGCCGCCGTTGAACGCGATCACGGCATCGGGCGACAGCACGATGGAGATGCTGCGCTTCTTCATCGCGGCCTTGAGCGCGTCGTTCAGCTTGTCCTCGATCTGCTCCTGCACATAGGCCTGCGACAGGCCGACCGGCTGGAGGATCTGCTGGAGTTCAGCCTTGCCCTTTGCCTGCAACTGCTGGATCGCCGCCGCCTGCTGCTGCAGCGAGGCCTGGTTCGGACTGGCGGCCTGGCGATCGGCATTGAACTTGTCGACCATCGGCTTGAGCTGCGCGGTCAGCTGATCGTTGCGCGACTTGGCCTGATCGTACTGGGCCTTGTACGTCGTTTCGCGCTGCTGCTCGGCAACTTTGTAGGCATTCGAATTGGCGATCACGGCATCGAGATTGGCAATGCCGAGGCCGGGCACGATAGTGCCGTTTTCGGAAGCGGCAGCCGGAGCGGCCTTCGCCGCCAAAGCCGGCTGCGCGACGAGAGTGGCCAGCGACAGGGCCGAACCCAGTGCGACGGTCTTGATCATGGTTTTCATCAGAATTGCGTTCCCACGTTGAATGTGAAGGTTTTGGTGTCGTCGCCGTTCTGCTTGAGCAGAACTTTGGAAATATCGATGCGGAACGGGCCGAACGGCGAGTTCCAGTTCACCCCGAAACCCACCGCCAGGCGCGGTTTCCAGGTATCGCCAACGAATTCCTCGGCGAACTGGAATTGGTAGCTAGCCGGATTAAAGGGGGTATTGGGCAATTTCGAGGTGGGATCAGTCGCGTTGGTCGTAGTATTTCCGTTCGCGTCCTTATAAAGCTGATTGCAGCCCGGTTTGCATTGCGTCAAATCCGGCTTCTTGACGCCCCAGACGGCACCGACGTCCGCGAAGATCGACGGACGAAGCCCCATTTCGCGAGCGCCGGATCCGAGCGGGATTTCCAGCTCTGCCCGGCCCATATAGTAATACTTGCCGCCAATAGCATCGTCAGTCCAATCGCTGCGCTTGGTCGAAGGGCTGTCCGACGTGCCATCGCCGTTGGTGTCGACAAGCCGCTTGCGCAAAATACGCGGACCAACACCGCGAATACCAAAGCCTCGCATCTGCGGCTCGCCGAGGAAGAAGCGGTCCGTCAGGCGTACTCCGCCTCCACCAAGGCCCTTGATAATGCCCCCCTCACCTGACAGCGAGAAGATGAAACCACGCCCCAGAGGCCAGTACTTGGCTGCATTACCGCGAAGGCGCAGGTATTTCACATCACCGCCAAGCCCCGCTGCATCCACGTTGATGGAAGCCGTTACGCCACGCGAGGGACGGACACGGTTGTCCAGCGTATCATAGATCAGCGAGAGACCGATGATCGAGCTCAGACGCTTACCAATGGCCTCGCATAAGTAGCGGCTGCCCAACAGTGGATCGCACTGCAATACACCAGGGTTTTCACGTTCGGAATAGAAGGTAGCCTTATCCAGGCTGATATCGTCATAATTCAGCGTATAGCGCCCCACTGCCGTGAGGTACTCAGTCAGCGGGACGCCGGCACGGATCTGAAAACCTGTCGTCGCCTGCTTGTAATTCGTCTTCCGGTTCGAATTGATGTAGTTGAAGCTGTTATAGTCGCGCCGGTAGATATCGACACCGAGCGACACGTTCTTGTCGAACAGATAGGGCTCGACGAAGCTCGCCTGCACACTCTTGGAATAGCGCGAATAGCTGCCCGAAAGGCCGATTGTCTGGCCGCGCCCGCGAAAGTTGCGCTGCTGGATCGAAGCCTGGAAATTGAAGCTTTCAAGGCTGGAGAAGCCCGCCGAAAGCTGGTGCTGCCCGGTCGGCTTTTCCTCGACGTTGGCTTCAAGGATGATGCGGTCGTCGGCGCTGCCCGGCTTCTGCTCAACCTCGAATTTCTCCTGGAAGTAACCGAGCGACTTGATGCGGTTGGTCGAACGCTTGACCTGCAGCGAGTTGAACGCATCGCCTTCGGCAAGACGGAATTCGCGGCGGACGACCTTGTCCTGGGTCAGGGTGTTGCCGTTGACATCGATGCGCTCGACATAGACGCGCGGCGCCTCCTGGATCACGAACGTGATCCCCATGGTGAGGTTGTCCTTGTCGCGATCGTACTGCGGACGGACATCGGCGAAAGCGTAACCGAAAGCGCCGGCGGTCTCGTTCAGGCTGTCGATCGTGTCTTCGACCTGCTTGGCGTTGTACCAGTCGCCCTTCTTCATCGGCAGGTTCTTCGCCAGCTTCTCGCCGTCGAAGTCGCGCAGCTGGCTTTCGACCTTCACATCGCCGAACTTGTAGCGCTTTCCTTCCTCCACCACATACGTGATGATGAAGTCCTTCTTGTCCGGCGTCAGTTCGGCCACGGCCGAGACCACGCGGAAATCGGCATAGCCCTGCGTCAGGTAGAACTGGCGCAGCTTCTGCTGGTCGAAGGCCATGCGATCGGGATCATAGCTCGTGTTAGAGCTGAAGATGCGCGTAAAGCGAGCCTCCTTGGTGACCATCTGCCCGCGCAGTTCCCCGTCCGAGAAGTGTTCGTTACCGATGATGTTGATCTGGCGGACCTTGGACTTGGCGCCTTCGGTAATCTCGAAGACGATATCGACGCGGTTCTGGTCAAGCATGACCATCTTCGGCTCGACCGTCGCCGCATAGCGCCCTTGCCGCTTGTAGAGCTCGATGATGCGGGCAACGTCGGCACGGACCTTGGAACGGGTGAAGATCTGGCGCGGTGCGACCTTGATCTCCGGCATGATCTTGTCGTCCTTCAGGCGCTTGTTGCCTTCCAGGATAATGCGGTTGACGACGGGGTTCTCCTGCACCGCGATGGTGACATTGCCGTCGTCGTTCGTGATCTCCACGTTCTTGAACAGCTCGGTCTCATAGAGATCCTTGAGCGCCTGATCGGCTGCAGCCTTCGAGTAAGGCTGGCCGATGCGCAGCTTGATATAGGAGAGCACGGTCTGCGGCTCGAGACGCTCGGCGCCAGTGACCTCGATCGACTGGATCGTCTGCTGCTCGGCCGGAGAAGCCTGCGCAGCCGGCCCGGTATCCTGGGCAAACGCCGCTTCCGGCACACCCGCAAGCACCGTGGTCCCCAGAAGCACGGCCGCAAGCTGCGACGCGCGGCGGGCTTCATTGCTGCGAACCATTACCCATCCCATCATTCTACGCAAAATCCCGTCTTCGCTTTCGCGATCACCCCGATCGGCCCGGCACGCATCACGCCTACCCGACAAGCAATCGCAGCCATCTGCCCGATGGACGCCCTCCAATCAAGCAGCCAAACCCGGCAAGACTGTGATCGCTGAACAAAACCTCCAGGCTATCCCCCGAAAACCGGGAGAGACACCAGATCATTGACCGTAACGAACAGCATGAGCGCGAGGACCAGTGCCACGCCCGTGCGGATCGCCCATTCCTGACTGCGCGCGTCCAGAGGCTTACGACGGACCAGTTCGGCCGCATAGAAAGCCAAGTGCCCGCCATCGAGGCCAGGGATTGGCAGGAGGTTGATGAATGCCAAGTTAATCGAAATCAGAGCCGCAAAGCCCACGAAGGCATCCCAGCCGAGGCTGAACTGCTCGCCCGAATACTTGGCAATCTTGATCGGCCCGCCCAGTTCCTTCACCGAGCGATCCCCTGTGAAAATCTGGCGAATGCCGGTTACCATGGTGCCCATGATGGAAAAGCTGCGCGACACGCCCAGTTCCACCGCCTCGACAGGACCGACCGGCACGACATGTCCGAAACCGGCACGAATGCCAAGCTGGCCGATGGTTTTTCTGCGACCGTCCGCTTCCGTGACGCGCGCCGACCCGAGCGTCACCGTAAAGACCCGGGCCTCCCCATCGCGCAACGCCGTGATCGTAACCTCTTCACCCGGATAGGGCTGCACCAGGCCCGGAATATCGCCGAAGCTATGCACATCGTCATCGTCAATCGCAATGATACGATCACCGGCCTTCAGCCCCGCCGCTTTCGCCGGAGAGTTTCCGAAAAAGCCGCCGATCACCGGCGCGGCAAAGTCAATGCCGAGATCCCCGATCCGGGCCGTATTGCCGAACTCGTCGCTCACTTCCCGGTTGGCAAGCGTCACCGGTAGAACCAGAGTGCGCCCGTCCCGTTCTACTGCAACCGGCACGGTCTTACCCGCATAGTAGGCCGTGTATTCGGGAACGTCGGTAACGCTGTCGATCTTGTTGCCGTCGATCGCGACAATGCGATCGCCGATCTCCAGACCCGCTGCCTTCGCGGGCGAGTTCTCGGTGAACTCCGCGACTTCGGGATCGGCAACCAGCCGACCGTTGACATAGGCAAACGCCGTCAGGATCGCCACGCACAGCAGAAAATTGGTCGCGGGGCCCGCCAATACGATCAGCGCGCGCTGCCACAGCGGCTTGACGTGGAAAGTGTGCGAGCGCTCTTCGGCCGTCAGCCCGTCGTCAACCGCCGAAGGCGCACTGGCCGGGTTCATATCTCCGGCAAACTGCACATAACCGCCCAGCGGCAGCGCCGAGAGTTTCCAGCGGGTACCGCGCTTGTCAGTCCACCCTGTGATTTCCTTGCCGAAACCGATCGAGAAGGCATTGGCCTTCACTCCGAACAGGCGGCCGACGAGATAGTGCCCCAGCTCGTGAATCAGGACCAGAGGGCCCAGCACCAGCAGGAATGCGAAGATCGTCGTCAGCAGGTTGGGTGATCCGGTCAAGTCAGGCAGTCTCCATCAATTGCCGCGTTCGCGCCCTTGCCTCGCTGTCGACGGCCAGCACGTCGGACAGGCAGGCAGGCGGCACCGGCGTAAAAGCATTGAGCACATGTTCCACCTGTGCCGCAATACGGGTGAACGCAATCTGACCGTCCAGAAAGGCCGCGACCGCAACTTCGTTTGCCGCATTAAGCACGGCAGGGATACCGCCACCGGCCTGTGCCGCCTCGCGCGCCAGCCGGGTGGCGGGAAACCGCGTTTCGTCGGGATGCCGGAACGTCAGTTCACCGATGGCGGCCAGATCGAGCGGTTCGCACGGCGTGTCCATCCGCCGCGGCCATGCCAGCGCAGAGGCAATCGGCACGCGCATATCGGACGGGCCGAGCTGCGCGAGCGTCGAACCGTCGCGGTATTCCACCATCGAATGAACGATCGACTGCGGGTGAACGATGATGCGCAAGCGGTCGAGCCCGACCGGGAACAGGTGATGCGCTTCGATCAGTTCCAGCCCCTTGTTGAACATCGTGGCGGAATCGACGCTGATTTTGGCCCCCATGTCCCAGTTGGGATGCTTGATCGCCTGGGCAGGCGTGGCGGCGCAGAGCTGCTCCCACGACCAGTCGCGAAACGGGCCGCCACTGGCGGTGAGCGTAATCCGGCGCACGTGCGCCGGGTCGTTGCCCTGAAGGCACTGGAAAATCGCATTGTGCTCGGAATCGACCGGCAGCAGCGTTGCGCCGTGCCGGGCAACTGCCGCCATCATCACGTCACCGGCGGAAACCAGCGCTTCCTTGTTGGCCAACGCGATCACCCCGCCCTGTTCGATGGCGGCCATGGTCGGAACGAGCCCCGCACAGCCGACAATCGCGGCGACTGTTATATCCGCCCCGCGCGCAGCCGCTTCGACCAGCGCAACGCCGCCGCCCGCCGCCTCGATCCCGGTCCCCGCCAGCGCCTCGCGCAGTTCGGGCAGCCGGGCCTCGTCGGCAATGACAGCCACTTCGGCGGAGAATTCATGCGCGAGCCGCGCAAGATCGATGGCGTTGGAATGCGCGGTCAGCGCCACCACCCGCCAGTTCTCCGACTGGCGGCGCACCAGATCGAGCGTCGAAGCACCGACCGAACCCGTGGCCCCGAGGACCGATAGCGTGCGCACGTCCGTCATCGCGGCTGGAACAACAGCATGAGCGCCAGCACGAAAAGCACGGCCAGCAGCCCGTCGACACGGTCAAAGAAACCGCCGTGTCCCGGAATGAGATGGCCGGAATCCTTCACGCCCGCGCGGCGCTTCATCCAGCTTTCGAAGAAATCGCCAGCCTGCGCGCAGATGGCCAGAAGAATGCCCGTCAGCAGGCAGGTGGCGAACAGCGGCACCGCCCCCGCTTCAAGGTACCAGCACGGCTGCATACCGAAGCACGCGGCCTTGTCAGCCGCCGCACCGCCAGGCGTGAGCGCAATCACGCCTTCCTGCCAGAGCTTGGCAGCGCCGAACAGGGCCAGCGTCGCGCCGAGAATGCCGCCCAGTAAACCCGACCAGGTCTTGGACGGACTGACAGCCGGCGCGATCTTCGGCCCGCCCAGCGCACGCCCGGTGAAATAAGCGCCGACATCGACCGCGATCACGCTCACCAGCACCGTCAGCAGCGGCGCCAGCGTGAAAGCGGGATTGCGCAGGAACAGCAGCATCGCCGCGCCCATGCCGACATAGAGCATGCCGCCGAAGTTCCACAGCCCGCGCTCGGCCGGACTACCGGTGCCGGCGCGGGCCAGACGCACCCATTCCCACAGCACGACAACCGCGACCGCGCAAACGAAAGCGATCCACACCGCCCCGCCCAGCCATAGCGCGGCGGCTGCCACGGCAATCATTACCACGGCAGAAGCGGCACGCGCTCCCAGATCGGATGCCTTGCCACTCATCGCTCAACGCCCGCCATAGCGCCGGTCGCGGGACGCGAAAGCATCCAGCGCGTCCTTGAGATGCTCAGCGGTAAAGTCCGGCCAGAGCACATCGGTAAACAGCATTTCGGCATAGGCCGCCTGCCAGAGCAGAAAATTCGACAGCCGTACTTCGCCCGAGGTGCGGATCAGCAGGTCGAGCGGCGGCAGGTCCATTGTATCGAGTTCAGCAGAAATGGTCTCCGGCGTGATCGGCCCCTTCGCCGCAGCCCTGGCGGCGGCGCGAGCGATCTCGTCCTGCGAACCGTAGTTCAAAGCCACGGCCAGAGTCGTGCCGGTATTGTCCGCCGTGCGCGCCATGGCCTTTTCAACCAGTTTGATAACATCGGGCTTGAAGGCCTTGTAATCGCCGATGACCTTCAGCCGCACGCCGGCTTCGGCAAACTCGTCTAGATCCGAGACAATGAAGCGCTTCATCAGGCTCATCAGATCGGAGACTTCTTCCTCCGGCCTGCGCCAGTTCTCGGTCGAGAAGGCGTAGAGCGTCAGCGCCTCCAAACCCAGCTCGCGTGCACCGCGCACTACACGGCGCACGGCTTCCACGCCGCGCTGGTGCCCCATGACACGCGGCAGGTGGCGCTTCTTGGCCCAGCGCCCGTTGCCGTCCATGATAATCGCGACGTGGCGGGCTGCGGTCATAGCGCCTCCGTCCGCTGGAACCTGCCTAAGAAGCGAGAGATCACTTGCCCAGGATTTCCTTTTCCTTGCGCGCGAACTCTTCGTCGACGGACTTGATCTGATCGTCGGTCAGCTTCTGCACATCGCCTTCGGCACGCTTGCGCTCGTCCTCGGAGATTTCCTTCTTGTTCTCGTCGGCCTTCAGCGCTTCCATGCCGTCGCGGCGCACGTTGCGGATCGCCACCTTGGCCTTTTCCGCATACTGGCCCGCCAGCTTGGCGAGTTCCTTGCGGCGCTCCTCGGTCAGGTCCGGGATCGGCAGGCGCAAGGTGTTGCCGTCGTTGATCGGATTGAGGCCAAGTCCCGCCGAACGGATCGCCTTTTCGACCGGGCCGATGTTCGATTTGTCCCAGACCTGTACCGAAATCATGCGCGGTTCGGGCACCGACACGGTCGCCACCTGGTTGAGCGGCATCATCGCGCCATAGACTTCCACCTGCACGGGATCCAGCAACTGGGTGCTGGCGCGGCCGGTGCGCAGGCCGGTCAGATCGCCTTTCAGCGATTCCACCGCGCCCTTCATGCGGCGTTCGAGATCGGCCTTGTCGTACTTGGCCATGGTTCAGGCTCCTTTCTGGACGATCGTCTGCGTCCCCTCACCCACGAGCACTTTGGCAAGGTTGCCCTGTTCGCGGATCGAGAACACAACGATCGGAATAGCGTTGTCGCGGCACAGCGCCACGGCGGATGCGTCCATCACTTTCAGATTGTCGGCAAGGACGGTGTCGTAATCGACGGATTCGTAACGCTTTGCGTTGGAATTCGTCTTGGGATCGCAGTCATAGACGCCATCGACGCTGGTGCCCTTGAGCAAGGCATCGCAGCGCATTTCGGCTGCCCGCAGCGCAGCGCCGGAATCAGTGGTGAAATAGGGCGCGCCCACACCTGCGGCGAAAATCACCACGCGGCCTTTTTCCAGATGGCGCTCGGCACGGCGGCGGATCACCGGCTCGCAGACCTGATCCATCTGCACGGCCGACTGCACACGCGTTTCCACGCCAAGCTGCTCCAGCGCGTTCTGCATCGCCAGCGCGTTCATGACCGTGGCCAGCATGCCCATGTAGTCGGCCTGCGCCCGGTCCATGCCCTTGGCTGCCCCGGCCATACCGCGGAAAATATTGCCGCCGCCGATGACCAGGCAGATTTCCAGCCCGGTCTCCTTGGCCGCTTTCACTTCCTTGGCCAGTTCGGCCACGAATTCCGGATCGATCCCGAACTGCTGGCTCCCCATCAGCACTTCGCCCGACAGCTTGAGCAAGACGCGTTTGTAGGGGGAGGATGACATGCCGTTCGGATCTCCAGAAAAATGGTGGTGCGGCTTTAGGAGGAGCGATGATGATTGCCAAGGGGTTGGCTCGGGATGTGCCGCGATGTTGCACCCTCGCCTCTTTCAGGATGGCGAGATACCCCAAGTTTCAGCGTCCAGATACGTATAGCCACCGTGCTGCATGACCAGTTGATCCACCGCCCGAGTCATTTTCGCGTCCTGCGCGCTCAACGACGCATTGCCCCGATAGCTTACGACCCGCCCATCCCGCTGACGTTCAAAGCTGATTTCACGACCGTCATAGCCGCCATTCCTTGTTACATGGAAACCAAGTGCAGGCTTATCAAAACGGCGAAAGAACGCCTGGGATTCGCGGGCGGTAAGTTTGAATCTTCTTAACATTTCAGCCGTCTTTCCGGCATTTCGGGCAGGTGCCATTTCCAGCATCGTTACGCCTGACGTGCCGTCCTGAAAACCGAGGATCACAATCCAGACATTCTGACTCCATCCCAGGTGAACCTTCAGCTGCGGAACGCCTTTGGATTCATTTACATCCTGCTCGGTCAGGTATGAAAACACCCGACCTTCCAGCCCACTATCGTAAGAGTCTCGTGGAGACAGGCCACGAGGCTCAGGCCAGGAAATACTGTACATCACCGCAGCATAAAGACTGCCCAACGTGATAGCAGCCGCAAGAATGAGGCTCGCCACCCTCCGAACGCGACGAGAATGGCCGCCGCCGTGCGCCTGCATGGGCATCCCTGCTCCTCGTTCCAAACGCACCGATCTTTCGCATGTTCAGCTGCCCCCGGCAAACAAAACGGGCCGGGAAGCCTATCGCTCCCCGGCCCGCCTTGTTTCGTTTCCTGAAAGATACGGCTGAAAGATCAGCCCGCCACCGCCGCGGCCACTTCCGCCGCGAAGTCGCTTTCTTCCTTCTCGATGCCTTCGCCAAGCTGGAAGCGCACGTAGTCCTTGAGAACGATCTTCGAACCCGCTTCCTTGCCGGCCGCATCGACGACCTGCTGAATCGGGGTCTTGTTGTCCATCACGAAGACCTGCGAGAGAAGTGCGTTTTCCTTGGCGTACTTGGCAATCGCGCCTTCAACCATCTTCTGCTGCACGTTTTCGGGCTTACCCGATTCGGCGGCCTTTTCCTCAGCGACCTTGCGCTCGCGCGCGATCAGGTCGGCGTCGAGATCGTCAGCGGTCAGGGCCAGCGGGAAGGCAGCGGCGATGTGCATCGCGATCTGCTTGCCCAGCGATTCGAGCACGTCGGCCGGGGCTTCCGATTCGAGCGCGACGAGCACGCCGATCTTGCCGAGGTTCGGCGCAGCGGCATTGTGCATGTAGGGCACGACGACGCCGCTGGCGACCTCGACCGTCTTCATGCGGCGGACCTGCTGGTTCTCACCGATGGTCGCGACGTTGTTGGTCAGCGCTTCTGCGACGGTGCCGCCCGTCGGGTAAGCCGCGGCCTTGAGCGCTTCCACGTCGTCACCGGCCACGCCCAGCGCGACTTCGGTAACCTTGCGCACGAAGTCCTGGAACTGGTCGTTCTTGGCGACGAAGTCGGTTTCCGAGTTGACTTCGACGGCCACGCCCTTGGTGCCCGAAACGGTCACGCCGACAAGGCCTTCAGCAGCCGTGCGGCTCGATTTCTTGGCGGCGGCGGCCAGCCCCTTGGCGCGCAGCGCGTCGACAGCGGCTTCGAGATCGCCGTTGGTCTCGTCGAGAGCCTTCTTGCAGTCCATCATGCCGGCGCCAGTGCGCTCGCGCAGGTTCTTCACGTCAGCGGCGGTGTAGGCCATCGCTCAAAATCCTCTTGCTTGGTTCGGCCGGACATGCGGCCATAAATACGAGTGCGCGCCAGGCCCATTGGACCCGGCGCGCGACAATTCCATGACGAAAGAGTCGTCGCCGGACCCGTGTCAGGCCTCGGAGGTCTCGGCCACAGCTTCCTCGGCAACCGGCTCATCCATGGCGCCGATGTCGGCACCACTGTCGATCACGGCTTCGCGGCCACCCTTGGTTGCGGCCTGGGCGACGGCATCGCAGTAGAGGCGCACGGCGCGGCTGGCGTCGTCGTTGCCCGGGATCGGGAACGCAATGCCATCGGGCGAGACGTTCGAGTCAAGGATCGCAACGACCGGGATGCCCAGCACGTTGGCTTCCTTGATCGCCAGATCTTCCTTGTTGGCATCGATCACGAACATCACGTCAGGAATGCCGCCCATGTCGCGAATACCGCCGAGCGAGAGTTCCAGCTTGTCACGCTCACGAGTGAGCTGAAGGATTTCCTTCTTGGTCAGACCGTGAGTGTCGCCGGCAAGCTGCTCTTCCAGAGCCTTGAAGCGCTTGATCGACTGCGAAATGGTCCTCCAGTTGGTGAGCATGCCGCCCAGCCAGCGGTGGTTGACGAAGTGCTGGCCACAAGCGCGGGCCGCCTGCGCGATCGGCTCCTGAGCCTGGCGCTTGGTGCCGACGAACAGCACCTTGCCGCCAGCCTGCACGGTGGCCGAGATAAATTCCAGCGCGCGGGCCATCAGCGGCACGGTCTGCGAAAGATCGATGATGTGGATGCCGTTGCGGGCGCCGAAGATGTACGGCTTCATCCGCGGGTTCCAGCGGTGAGTCTGGTGACCGAAGTGAGCGCCGGCCTCGATAAGCTGCTGCATGGTGACGACAGGAGCCGCCATAAGTAATTCCTTTCCGGTTACGCCTCTGGAAAGCTGGAACCGTGCGGTAGAGTCCGAAGACTTTTGAGCCCGCTGCGGCACCGGTATGTGCGCTTTCCATGTGGATTTGCCAGGAGCGGAAAAGCCGCGAATTCGGCCGAACCTTTCCTGACGGCGCCGCCCTTAGCCGCGTTTTCCCGAAAAATCCAGTCTCGATTTACAGCACCCGTCAATTGCCACCTTAAGCAGCACCGGTATGCTCACGCCATGAACCGGGGAACCCACCTTGTATCGCTGATCGAAGCCGACGCGCCCCGCATGCGTGCATTGGCGGCAGTGCACACACTGGAACTGCCCGATAGCTGGATCGGCGCGGGCTTCGTCCGCGATGCGGTGTGGGACCATCTCCACGACCGCGCCCTTTCCTTTCTCACCGGCGACATCGATGTGATCTGGTTTGATCCCGCCCGGTCGGGCCGCGTCTTCGATCGTGCTCTGGAATCCCGGCTACGCGCGCTTCTGCCGGGGCTGGACTGGTCGGTCAAAAATCAGGCGCGCATGCATCTTCGCAATGGAGGCGCTCCCTACCGCGACACTGCGGACGCCATGACGCACTGGCCCGAAACCGCCACAGCCGTCGCAGTCCGGCTCACAGGAGCCGGAAGAGTGGAAATCAACGCCCCACTGGGGCTGGAAGACCTCTATCAAGCCCATCTGAAGCCCACCGAGCCTTTCTCCGGCAGCCGTCGCAAAATTTTCGAAGAGCGGGTTCATGCCAAACGGTGGCTGGAACGCTATCCAAGACTTGTCATGCCCTGACGCTCCGCGCCCCAAACCACCCCTGCCGGGAAAACGCCATTTCCATCTGCCGACGTGCTGGCGCCGGAATACACCTTTTTCGGAGAAAACGCTTGACAGTGATGGAACAAAAGAAGAACAAATGTCCTGCAAGAACATTATTAGAACAGATTCGCGTTTTCCACAAGCTATCCACTGCCCGGACGACAGGGTCCGGACCATGGTTCGAAAGGAACGGTCATGACTGCACTTGCCGCTTGCCTCTTCGCGCTGGCCGCGCTGGTTTCCGTCTGGGCCTTGGCCGCGACCTGGCGGCGCTACGGTTCGAACGCACTGGCGCTGCGGGCACAGCTTGCGGCCTGCCCGGAAAGCATCGCGATTTTGTGGAGATCAAATGAACGCCGGCAGCAGCCCGCGCTCACACTGCTCAAGAAGGGCCCAGCGGAGCACCATGCTCGTCAAACGGCTCAGGCACCAGGTCTGGAGTGGCCGAGTGCGGCGCTTGCCGCCTGACTCTGGCGTAAGTCGCCAGTCCCACCGGTATCAGCAGCAAATAGCCGATCGTAATCGCGGCAAGCGTGAACCACGGCTCGGTCAGCAAGGCCGCGACGACAAGCCCGGCCACGGCGATCATGCCGAGACGTAAACTGTTGGGCGGGCGCAGACGCGACCAGCCCAGCGTCGGCAGGCTGGAAATCATCAGGAACGCGATCAGCGCCATCCACCCGCTCACCACGATCGGGTTGGCGAATTCGGAACGATCGCTGGCTATCCACAGATACATCGGCAGAAATGCCAGTGCGGCCCCCAACGGTGCGGGAACCCCGGTCAGAAATCCCGCCTGCTTGTGCGGCTGATCCAGCATGTCGAGCCGCGCATTGAAACGCGCCAGCCGCAGGACGCAGCAGATGGCGAAAGCGAGCGCGGCAATCCAGCCCACGCTCGGCACCTGGTGCAGTGTCCACAGATAGACGATCAGCGCCGGACCGACGCCGAAAGAGATGGCATCGGCCAGACTGTCGAGCTCCGCGCCGAACCGGGTCTGGGCCCGGAGCAACCGCGCCGCACGTCCATCGATCCCGTCGAGCAGACCGGCGAGAATCACCGCCTGAACCGCCCGTTCAAAATCCCCGCCGATCGCAAAACGAATCCCGGTCAGCCCCGAACACAGAGCTGCAGCGGTAATCGCGTTGGGCACGATCGCCCGCATCGACAGCCCGCGTGCAAAGCGGCGGCGCCGGACCGGCACTCTTTCCACAAATCCGTCGGGCGCCTCTTCGCTCACTGGGCCACACCCTCAATGACCGGTGCCGCGCCCATTTCGGCCAGCACCGTCTCGCCCGCGACAATCCGCTGCCCCATAAGCACGCGCGGCTCGGTACCGGCAGGCAGATAGACGTCGACACGGCTGCCGAAGCGAATCAGACCTATGCGTTGTCCGGCAGCGATAATGTCTCCGGGCTTGATGAACGGCACGATACGCCGCGCGACGAGCCCCGCAATCTGGGTAAAGCAGATTTGCGTGCCGTCGCTTCGCTCGATCAGGATATGCTGGCGCTCGTTCTCCTCGCTCGCCTTGTCGAGATCGGCATTCACGAATTTACCGGGTATATAAATCACCCGCTTGACCGTGCCGGCGATCGGCGCACGGTTAATATGGACATCGAAGACCGACATGAAGATCGAGATCCGTGTCACGGGATCGCCCGGCATCGGTGTTAAGCCGCTGCCATCGTCGGCCGTCAGTTCCCGCGGCGGCGGCACTTTCTGGATCAGCGTAACCAGTCCGTCGGCCGGAGCGATAATACAGCGATCATCCTGCGGGGTAACCCGTACAGGATTACGAAAAAAAGCCAGCACGCACAGCGTCAGCACCGCCAGCGGCCAGCCGGCCCATGGGCCCAGAATCAGCCAGCCGATCAGCGCGATACCGCCGGCAATCGCGCCGAACTTGCGGCCTTCGTTGTGGACGGAGGGCCATTGCCACGATGCTTCGCCGCGGCCCTGATTATCGAGAATGTCTGAAGGCATAGCCTTCATCTAGTCGGAGAGCACGAGGACCGCAATGCCGCCCCGATCAGGCAGGCTGCTACGTCTGGCTCAGCTTGAAGAGAAAGCTGCAAGGATTGAATCGAACCGGAAAAATATCGCTTTGAAATCAATCCTATTCTTGGGATGAGCGTTATCTCTCCCCACACTTATGATCATTTAACGGTGGTTCGGTTCAGCATTTCATCTGCGAAACCGAATGATCCAGCGGTTAAATGGAAGGGCCCAGTTGCACTGGTACAGGCGGACACGCTCCCGGCAGAGTCCCCGCGCCTCGCCTGTATGGCAAAGCTCGTCTAGTCCCGAGAATCTACCGGTCGCCACCTAGGGTTTGATCGGTTCTCTGGCAGAACCGCTT
>JARROF010000043.1:0-24234 GCA_037384205.1 Novosphingobium sp.
CCGCGAAGGCCGCAAGGGCCGCAACCCGCGCACCGGCGAAGCAGTGGACGTGCCCGAAAAGCGCGTGCCCTATTTCAAGCCGGGCAAGGAAATGCGCGCACGGCTCAACGTGACGTAAGCGAGACCCCTTCCCGGGAATATCCAGTTACCCGGTCGCCTGCGATCTGCCAGAGCGCGCTGGCCCTTTTGTGCGGGCGTGGCGGACTGGCAGACGCCGGGGACCTATGTCCCGTTCCCCTATTCGGTAACACACCGATCCGGGACGTCACTGCCGGAATGATCCAGGACTACCGATTCAGCCGGATGAAAACACTCCGCAGTGACAAACCGGCTCTCCGGCATGGCTGGATTGATCGTCTACCCGACATGACCGCCCCCTGCCCTATACAGGCTCGTCAAAGATCTCACACCGCCACCCCGCGAGCGGGCACGCCCCCCAAAGGTAGAAAGGCGGCACTGATTATGGATATCCTGCACATCGTGCTTGGCTAGGAATCAGCGACGCTCTATAGACCGCCATGGTCATGCGGGCGTGGCGGAATCGGTAGACGCAACGGACTTAGACCAAATCTTGAGTGCTCACGGGGAAACCCGCGATGCAGAACTGCTCAAATTCGGGGAAACCTTTAATCTGGCGATCCCGAGCCAAGCCGTGAGGTGCCACTTCACGGAAGGTGTAGAGACTAGACGGGCAGCACCTAAACCCTTCGGGGCAGGGTGAAGGGATAGTCCAGACCACAAACGCCTGAACCAAGGCGGCGGCGAAAGCCGTAGCTGGTAAGAAAATCCGTCGGGCTTTGCCCGTGCCGGTTCAAGTCCGGTCGCCCGCACCACCCTCCCCCTCAAAGGTGCAGCAAACATGCACCCGGGCCTTGCCAAAAGGCCGGCATCGGCATGGCTTCGCGCAGGCTGGATCGCACGAGCCTGCCGCTGACCATCAGATCACAACCCATTCGCATACAGGCATTTCTATCATCGGAACGGGAAGGCCACGCATTTCCCTGACGGGAGGCAGGGTAATCGCATAGATAGACGGTGCATGCGAGAGCACGTGCCGGCACAAGCTTGCGCAGATGTACCGTCAACTGGCGCCGGGCATGTTCGGTCAGGACCCGCAATCCGAGAACCACCCCTGCTATTGCCTGATGGCCGTGAAGCGTGCGCCGCCGGCGTTACAACGCGCGGATCGTCCTCGTCGGTCCGGCAATCGATGGCGAGCGTTTCCCGTCGTAACTCTTCAAGCCGATTGTGGAGATATCGGGCGATCTCCTCGTAGCCCGGTTGATCGTTATGCCTCCCGATCCCGGTCCCCGGCTGCGCGCCGAGGACGGGGACCGCGGGGGGGCTACCCCAAATCCGCAGCCGCCTTCCTCCATGCGGCTGCGGTCAGGTCCATGGCCCACAGATTGGCACGGCCAGGGTGAGTGTCGAAACCAACGCTAACAGGTAGAGTCAGCAAAACGACACCCTCACCCACGCCTTCGTATTACTTCCTGAGCGAAACCGTCACGCCGAAAGTCCGCGGCCGGAATGTGCCCGACCGAAACTTCTGCGCACCAAGCGTATCGTGGTAGAGGCTCAGCAACGGCTGTTCGTTTGTGACGTTGTTGACAAAAAGGCTGATATCCAGATCTTTGTCCGCCATTCCATCAAGGCGCGCGCCAATCCGCAGGTTCAACTGCGAGGTTGCCGGAGTCCGTGGATACGCCGGATCATACAGTGGCGAATTGAAAACCGGCGTTTTATCATGGCTGGCATAGCTGAAGTCCGCGCGCGTATAGAGTTCGGCATTGCCGATCGGTCGATCATATTCGCCATTGAGCTGGATCGTCCAGGGCGCAATGCCCGGGAACGGTTCCCCAGCCGGCCGGATCACCCCGGGTTCGGAGCCCGAACCGTTATTCACCAAACCGGTAATCGACGTGGTATACCGGGCATGGGTGTAGGATACCGAAGCACCAAGCGTGAGCCCTTCCACGGGATACGCATTGAATGACAGATCAAAACCGTCGATCTTGGCATCACCAAGATTGAGCGCTGTGTAGAGTGTGCACTGGGGAAGCGCGAACAGCGTCTGTACGTTCTTCCAGGCGACATGATAGGCCGAAGCATCGACGGTGAGCCGCCCGCCGAAGAGTTTATTCTTGCTGCCCACTTCATAGCTCCAGATCGAGTCCGGATTGACCGTGAGCGTCGCATAAGGATCAAACCCGATGGCCCGGGCGTCGGCAACGCAATTCGCGCCGACCGGCGGCGACACGCCGGCCCCTCGCACGCCCTTGGCCGCGTTGACGTAAAACAGGTTGTTGCGGTCAGCCTGGAACGACACGCCAAACTTCGGCGTCAGGGTGCGGTTGGTGTTCTTCTTGGCAACAAGACTGCCGTCAGTGGAATAGACCGGTCCTGCGGTAAATCCTTCAAACTTGTAATTGGCGATGGTGTAGCGCAACCCGGCCGTCAGCTTGAGCCTGGGAAGAATTTCATAGTCAGCCTGGCCATAGAACGCCACCTGTCTGTCCTTGTGCGTATTGCGCTGAAACAGCGAATACTTCCCTTGATACAGCTCGGTGCCGAATACATCCGTCAAAGAAGGGAACGGAACCCCGCCCGCCTGCTCCTGCGCATAGTTTATGAGGTCGAGGATCCGCGGATCGTCACCGGCATATTCGTCCTTTACAAGAGACCGCTGATAGAAAAATCCGGCGATCCAGTTGAACCGGTCGTTCACATTGTTGTTCTGCAACCGCAGTTCCTGCGTGAAGGCGCGCTGCTTCGTGTGGCTCAGCGTTCCCGGCACGTAATTCTCGAAACCGGGAAGAGGGAACGGCCCGTCAATGATGCCCGCGTCAAACGCATAGGAGAGCGTGGTGTCGTCGCTCCTTGTCCGCGTCTTGCGATAGAAATAGGACGTGTCGGAGATGAGTGTCATGCTGCCCAGGTCAAGATTCATCTTCACCGCAGGCAGATAGAACCAGTCCTTGTGAGGCTCGGAAACGGCGTTCAAGCTATTTCTGAGGTTACCCGAAGACAGGTCCGACGTCGCGACTTCGAACCGCGAGCTGTCCTTGATGTCCTGATTCTGATAGAAGATCGAGGGCGTGATCGTGAAGTTGTCCGACAGCTTGGCCCCTACAGCAAGACGCGCCGTAAAACTGTTTTCACTGTTGGTGTCTTTTTTGGCCAGCTTGTGGGTGGCGCGGTCAAGCCGGTCGATATAGCCGCCGTCGTGGCGATACCAGACGCTGGCACGGAAACCGACTTTATCCTGCACGATCGGAGCACCGCCGGCAAGGCCAGCCTCGTAGCTCTCACTGCCATGCTGGGTCGCGGCGACTTCGCTGCGGGCATAAATGCTGACATCGCTGTAATTGGGCTCGGGCATGATGAACCGAACCGCGCCGCCAACGGAACCACTGCCGAAAAGCGTGCCCTGCGGCCCCCGCAGAACCTCAACGCGTTCAAGATCGAACACCTGCGGATAAGGGTTGCTGAGCGAGGGGCTTACCCCGACGCGGGTTTGCACGGGCGTGTCGTCTATATAGACGCCGGTGGTCGGAATCCCCGACGACGAACTGATACCACGAATGGCAATCGAGCTCTGACCGGTGCCATAGAGGACCGACGACTGGCCAAAGCTGATGCCTGGCGTGATATGGGCGATATCCGTCATGGACCGCACGCCCTGCTTGTCCAGTTCGATCTGGCTCTTGGCCACCACGCTCAGCGGGACCTTGCTCAGACTCTCCGACTTGCGGGTTGCCGTGACGACGATTTCACCCGCCTCGATCGAATTACCCTCGCTAACCGGTGTGGACGCGGCGTTTGTTTGCTGCGCGTAGGCCGGCACGGCCGAAAGCCCCAGTAACGCGCCCGACAACAGGTATGCCTTGTACTTCAGCACACGGCCAGAAATATGAATGGCGTTCAACGTCGATCTCCCTCAATCATTTGCGATATTCATGATCTGCGGGCCTTGCCTGGCCCTCCACCCTGCGATCGTGGCGAGGCGATGGCAATGGAATGCCAACCAGCTTCGAACTCGATCGATGCATATAGATGCTTTAAGATTGAAATAAATGCAAGGGTAACTTACACTCCTGTCATACGGCCTATCCGTGATGGCGGGGTGAGACCATCCAACAGGCGTTGCCATATCGCGTAACGGGACTAACAATGTGATCGGTCCTGGCCCGGGTTAAGCGATATCCGGTAGAGCAAACGCGACGCATTATAAGGCGGGGGGAAATCGGATTTATGAAGTCACGACTGCCCGAACAGACAGGATCGGACTTCGAGGCAGAAACCGCGCAATTTCGCGAAATCCTTGCGAAAGGCCGGTCGGCCAATCAACTGGCGCTCTTCGATCTGCTGGTCGAGCGTTCGAACGATGAGCGATCGCCGAAGGAAATCGAAATCGCCATTGCCCTGTTCGGGAATGTCGAGGCCCTTGAGGCCGGATCCAATTCGGGGGTGCGCGTTTACGTACATCGCCTGCGCAAGCGTATCGACGAATACTACAGGGGAAAAATCGGCCCCCGACTGGCCATCCCGAAGGGGGAATACCGCATCGTCTTCGAGGACGTTGATCGCCCCGCCGCGCCGCCCACCAGGCTTTCGCGAATCTACCGGCTGCTGACGATCAACCCCGCTCTCTCCGCCGGACTCCTGCTGTTCGCCTGCGCCGCGCTGGCCTTCGCCGGTTGGAACTTTCGGCTTGCACCGCAACAGCGGGCGATCGGCCTTGTCGGCGCCGAACGGGTTTTACTGGGGGCATCGGCCAAACCGTTCAATCCCCTGATCGTAGTAGGCGATAGCATGCTACTCGCCGAAACCAGAGACCAGCACAGCATTCAGCGTATGATACTGAAGCCCGCCATCCGCACGCGCAACGATTTCGGGGCATACCTCAAATCTCACCCAGAAGCGTTCTATCGGCTTTACGACTTCAATCTCCATTTTGCGCCGATTGCTTCGATCCAAGCCGCATGGACAGTACAGAGCGAGATCGCGCGGTCACATGAACAGGGCCGGGACAGCCCGGCGATCATCCCCGCCTCGGCCATCAGCCAGGACCAGATCGGGTTTCATGACATCATTTTCGCAGGCAGGCTTTCACAACTCGGCGTTCTGCAGGCCGATGTGTTCGCGCAATCACGCTTCAAGTTGATAGCCTACAACCGCCTGCTTGATACCGCCAAGAACACCTTGCTGAAGGGGCAGGTTTATACGGAACGGAAATCCGCGGCGCAGATCGACTATGGCTATCTGGCCGTTCGAAACAGTTCTGAAGGGCATCGCCTGATCGTGGTCGCCGGGTTGGGCGACATCGGAACCGCCAGCATGGCGGCCTTGTTTAGCGAGCCGAAGGATATCGCTTTAGCGAGGCGGCAGGCTGGCGGCGCAAGGCATTTCGAAGCGCTGTTTGCAGTTCAGTCCCGCAACGGCGCCCCTGCGAGCCGGCGACTGGTAGCGGCTCACGCCCTTCCCTGACCGCTGTCACACTTAGCCCTTGGCGCGCGCGCGCTTTTGTTTTAAGTTTAAAACAAAGGAGAACACGATGCGCATTGCCTGCGTGGGAGACGGACCTGCCAGACTCTACTTTGCAATCTTTGCGATGCTGCGCCGTTCTGCGCATGGCATCCACCTTTTCGAAACCAACCGTGCCGACGAAACCCTTGGCTGGGGTGTGGTCTTTTCCGATCAGACCATTACCGAACTAGTCGATAGTGTGCGCCGGCTTGCAAAAAGGACCCTCGACCCGCGATGAGCACGCTGGATACGATTTTGAAACAGAAAAGAGAGATGGCAAAAGAGACATGGCAAAAGTGAATTCGTCTGACGACGAGAACATGCCTGTCGGGGCTGGCTCCAGTGAGCTGCGGATGTGGGTGCGCCTGCTCGCCTGCGCCAAGATCGGCGAGAAACAGTTGCGGCGCCGGTTCGACGATGAATATGAAACCACCCTGCCCCGGTTCGATGTGCTCGCGACGCTTTATCGCGCTCCGGAAGGCTTGCGAATGAGCGCCCTGTCGCGCTCGCTGCTGGTTTCGAACGGGAATGTGACCGTGGTCGTCCGCCAATTGCAGGAACGCGGCCTGGTGAAATCGCAGGTTAATCCGAAGGACGCGCGTTCGGCGATCGTCTCTCTGACCGCGGCCGGGAAGCGCCACTTCCTTGAACTGGCCGAAGCGCATCATCGCTGGATTTCCGAAATTTTCGCGGATGTTTCCGATGCCGACAAGGATGACCTCGTCCGCATGCTCGGCAATCTTCGCACCCTCATGACCGAGCCGCGCTGACCATGGCCTTCGAAACAAACGCGCTGGTCCGATTCGCCCACGTCGATGGCGCTGGCATCGTCTTTTACCCGCGCTATTTTGAAATGCTCAACGGCGCCGTGGAAGACTGGTTCGCACGGGCCCTGGGCGCCGACTTCCGGAACATGCACCAGGAGCGCGGGATCGGTGTTCCGACGGTGCAGCTGGAAGCAGAGTTTCTCTCGCCCGGCATGCTGGGAGACGACCTGACGGTCCGTATCACCCCCCGCCGGGTGGGGCGCAGCAGCTGCACCTATGACGCGGTGTTTACCGCCAATGGTCGCGACCGGCTGAAGGCGAGCGCGACGCTGGTCTGCATGAATCTTACGACAATGAAGGCGGTGCCGTGGCCCGATGACATCCGCATGCGGATGCTGGACGACCTGATGCCGGCCGATTGATCGGCCGAATGTCCCGGTGGAGCGGCCGGATGCCGCCCCACCGGGTCTTGAAGGTCAGGCTGCCACCACCGGGTGACGAAGCGTACCGATTCCTTCGACACAGGCGACGATCGTATCGCCGGGCCAGAGCCATTCCTGCGGATCGCGGCCCGCGCCGACACCTGCCGGCGTACCCGTCGCGATGATGTCGCCCGGCTCCAGCGTGATGCCCTTGCTGATATCGGCGACCAGCTCGTCCACCTTGAACAGCATATGCGCTGTATTGCTGCGCTGCTTTTCCACGCCATTGACGGTCAGCCACAGATCGAGCGTCTGCGGATCGGGAATCTCGTCGGCCGTCACCACGACCGGCCCCATCGGGCAGTACGAATCCTGGCCCTTGGAATAGATCCACTGCCCTGCCCGCCGGCAATCGCGCGCGCTCATGTCGATGCACACCGTGTAGCCGAAAACGTATTGCAGAGCGTCTTCGCGCGAAACGCCCTTGGCGCGGCTGCCGATGATCGCGCCCAGTTCGACTTCCCAGTCCAGCTGCTGGGTAATCGTCTTGTCGTGCAGGATCGGCTCGCCAGGACCGACGACGGTGGTCGGCGGTTTGGAGAAGATAACCGGCTGGCGCGGCAGGTCGGGCGAACTGTCGAGCGATTTGGCGCTCTCGGCTACATGCTCGGTATAGTTGAGACCGATGCCGAACACGTTCTTGCGCGGCCGCGGGATCGGCGCGAGCAGCTTCACATTGCTCAGCGGCACAGCGCTGCCCAGCGGGAAAGCCCCCTTGGCTTCAGCAATCAACGCTGACACCTGGCTCACGGCTGCAGGGCCAAGATCGATAAAGCCGAGCATGGTCGACGGCAGTTCGCAGCCCTTTGCCGCGCCGAAGCGCGCCAGATCGACAACCGCATCACCAACCACGGCGCCCAGACGGGCTTCCGCCTCGATCGAGGCGCGGTATGTAACTAATCGCATTGCAATTCCTTGGTTTGATAAAGATCAGGACAGGATCGGCTGGTGGCCCCCGTTATCGCCGAAGGCTTCCTCGCGATAGAGCCCCAGCGCGCGCAAGACCGGCAGGTCGTGAAAGGCGAACAGGCAGGCGTCCTCGCTGTCCGAAGCATTGGCATGTTCGTGGTGCATCCAGGATGGAACCACGAAGATGTCTCGCTCTTGCCAGTCGAACCGCTGGCCGTTGATGATCGACCACCCCTTGCCCTTGCAGCACTGGTAGACGAAACTGCCGGTCTGCCGATGCGCCTTGGTCCGTTCGCCAGGCCGCAGCATCTGCATTTGCGCCCCCATCGTCATCATCACCGGCCCGCCGGTATCGGGATTGACGTATTCCATCAATATGCCGTCATACGGCGATCCGTCGGTCACGCGCGCATACTTCTGCAGCGCTTCGTAAGTGGGTGCCCATTCGTACTTCAGCAGCGGCGAATAGCGCTTGTTCCAGGTCGATCCCCATGGGCGCAGACCCGGATTTCCCCAGGTGGCCACTGCATCGTCTACCGGAAAGTGGACCGCGTGGCTGAGATCGGGATGAACTTCATAAAAGTTGGCATCGAGCGAATTCATCAAGGGAATGTCGAGACCGTCCTGCCAGATACAGATCGATCCATCTTCCGACACGCCGTGTTCGTGCCACGTCCCGTTGGGCGTCAGCACGAAGTCGTTCGCGCCAAGCGTCATCTTGTGCCCGTCGACATTGGTGAAGGCCCCTGAACCTTCCATGATGAAGCGTAGCGCCGAAGCACTGTGGCGGTGCGAAAACGCGCATTCGCCCGGCTTCATCACCTGCAGCCCCGAATAGAGCCAGCCGACCGCGGCCACGACGTCGCTTCTTCCCGGGTTCTCCAGATAGACGACCCGGCGCCCCGCTTCTGCCGGCGTGACGATATCGAGCGCTCTCAATACGTCCTCGCGCAAATCGCGATAACGCCACAGCATCGGGCGCGACTCGGAAGCCGGTTCCCACGGCTCGATCTTGTTGGCCACGGTCCACAACGCGCCCGTCCCGAGTTCGGACAGGCGCTTGTAATAGGCCACGCGCTCGGGCGTATCGGCCACATTGGCGCGGCCCAGCATATCCTCGCGATAGGTATCGAAACTGACTTCAGACACTGCACCCTCCTGCGAATTTGTTACAAGCTTAAAATAAATTGCACTGAAGTCAAACAGAACTATGCTGGCGGTGCGGCCCCTGCGCCGCCGAGCAACCGCATAAGGAGTTCCATGTCAGAGGCATTCACCGCGGCCGTTGTTCAGGCAGCGTCCCTTCCCTGCGATGCAATGGGCTCGGCCACCAAGGCCGCAGGCCTGATTTCCGAGGCTGCTGCGAAAGGCGCCAGGCTCATCGTGTTTCCCGAAGCCTTCCTGGGCGGCTATCCCAAAGGGGCTTCGTTCGGCACCCCGGTAGGGCTGCGCCGACCGGAGGGCCGCGAAGACTACCGCCGGTACCATGCATCCGCGATCGACCTGAACGGCCCCGAAGTGGCGCTGTTAAGCGAAGCGACCGCGGCGACCGGTGCTTTCGTGGTGATCGGCGTGATCGAGAGGGATGGCGGCACGGTCTATTGCACGGCGCTCTTTTTCGACGGCGAGCGCGGGCTTGTCGCCAAGCACCGCAAGTTGATGCCCACCGGCGCGGAGCGGTTGATCTGGGGGTTCGGTGATGGTTCGACGCTGCCCGTGATCGAGACGCCGCTTGGCCGGATCGGTGCGGTGATCTGCTGGGAGAACTACATGCCGATGCTGCGCATGGCGATGTACGATCAGGGTATCACGCTCTATTGCGCGCCGACCGCCGATGATCGCGATGCATGGGCTGGATCGATGCGGCACATCGCCCTGGAGGGGCGCTGCTTTGTCCTGTCCGCCTGCCAGCATATTACGCGCGGCGCCTATCCGGATGATTACGACTGCGCGCTGGGAGACGATCCCGACACCGTATTGCTGCGCGGCGGCAGCATGATCGTCGCCCCGCTTGGCGAAGTGCTTGCCGGACCCGATTTTTCCGGTGAAACGATCCTCTATGCGCGGATCGACCCTGCCGAAGTGGTACGCGGCAAGTACGATTTTGACGTGGCCGGCCACTATGCCCGGCCAGACGTTTTCAACCTGAGCGTGGACGTGGCTCCCAAGCGCGCAGTGCAACGGACCGGAGAAGGCTGACATGGAATTCGACTTCAAGGCGCTTTCAGCCGGAGAGCGCTACAAGCTGATGAGCGCGGCGATCACCCCGCGCCCGATTGCGTGGCTGACAACCCTTTCCCCCGAAGGCGCGCGCAATGCGGCCCCCTACAGCTTCTTCAACATGATGGGGTCAGAGCCGCCGCTGGTCGCGATCGGGCTGATGCGGCGCGCCGACGGCAGTTACAAGGATAGCGCGCACAACATCCTGACCACCGGCGAATTCGTGGTCAATCTGGTCGCGGAAGCCGATGCCGCAGCCATGAACTTCACCTGCATCGACGCGCCGCCCGATTTCGATGAACTGGAACAGGGCGATATTGCCACAGTGCCCTCAACCGTCGTCGCGCCGCCCCGCATTGCCAGCGCCCCGGTGTCGATGGAATGCCGCTTGCTGCAACATGTCGATGCCGGCCGGACCACCGTTGCCCTGGGGGAAGTGCTGCACTTCCATATCCGCGACGATCTGGTCGATCCGGAGCGGCTGCACGTTGATACCCTGGCCATGGGCCTGATCGCGCGAATGCACGGTGCCGGCTTCTATACCCGGTGCAACGACCTGCTCCAGCTTCGCCGCCCGGCATACTCGGAGTGGAGCGCGCGTGCCGATTAAAGCGGTTCGTTCCAGTCGCTGAGCGGGTCGATCTGCAGGTTGGCGATCTTGCCCCCGGCGTTCAGGCCCAGGCGAATCTCCACCATGCCTTTCGCGTAACGCGCGCGATAGCGATAGTCCGTTTCACCGCACTGCTCCGGGCGTTCGAACAGCGCGAAATCGGCGAGCGGCCCCAGGCTTGCCAGCATCCCCGCGTATTGCGCGGTCAGTTCGGTAAAATCGAGCTTCGCGAAATCGACGAAATCCGACGGCCTGGATCGCCCTGCGGCAATATCGCCGATCAAGGCCCTGGCCCGGGCGGTCATGCGCGGATCGGCGTCTGCGAGCGCATGGGCCGGTTCACCGGCCAGCGCTGGTTCGGTCAGGCCGGCAATGGCCCGTGCCAGATGCCCGGCATCGGCATTTTCGCCATTGGCATAGATCGCCACTGTCAGATCCTGCGACGGATAGCGCAAGGTATAAGTCTGGAACCCCTGCCAGCTCCCCGATTGCCCCCACGCCGGGGCTTTGCCGGCCGGATCGATCGACCACCCCGGCACGTAAGTGCAAGACGCACCGTTCCCGAGCCGTGCCGGCTGCGACAGCGTCTCCCAGGATGCCTTGCTCAGCAGCCGGTGCTGCGACATGGCCTGCGCCCATGCGGCGAAATCGAGCGCCGACAGGTAGAGCGAGCCATCGGCGGTGGAATTGGCCGTAGGCGAAACCCACTCCGCATTGCGCAGGGCTCCGCCGCGCAGTTCGTATCCCGCCGCGCGGTTGGGGACGATCGCCAGCTCGTCGATCCCGCGCGCGGTGTGCATGCCCAGCGGCGCGAAGATCCGGTGCGCCATGAACCGGGTCCAGTGTTCACCAGTCACCTCTTCGATGACGAAGCCCAGCACGATGTAATCGGCGTAGCTGAACCGCCAGCGCGATCCGGCCGGGAAGTTCAGGTCCTGCGCGGCAATAATGCCGAGAAGCTGGTCATTGGTGTAATCGGTACGGAAATCGCCGTTGGGTGTCGCTGGCAGGCCCGAGGTATGGTCGAGCAATTGCCGGATCGTCACCTTGCCCCATTTTGCCGGCGCCTTGGCGAGATAGCGCGTCACCGGCGCATCAAGATCGATCTTGCCGTCCTCGACCAGCAACATGACCGCCGCTGCGGTCAATTGCATCCCGGTCGCCCCGGTCTTGAACAGCGTATCGGGATGGACAGGAACGTGGTGTTCGATATTGGCCTCGCCAAAGCCCTGTATCCGCGTGATCCGGCCCTGATCGATCACCGCGACGGCAACGCCGGGCGTCTTGCTTCGCACCATTTCCGCCTGGACCAGATCGGCCACCGGATCGGCCCACGCGGCCACCGGAGCCAGAGCAGACAGGGCGAGAAGCAGGCACGCGGATTTCGAGCGGTTCATGCCCGAAATGTGGCGAGCATGCGGCCGCTCAGAAATTGCCAAAACGGCCAGATTATTTCGACTCGCGGACACCGGCGGAATCACGCGTGCTTCGCATTACGGTCCGTCCGTTGCCTCCGCTTTGGCATCAAGCGGGCGGTAGACAGGGACGTTGCCCGAACTGTCCCAGATGCCGCCCGAATGGAGCGGCCGGTCGAGGATCTGCGTCGAACCGACGTTGACGTTCTCGATCGTACGCACCCGGTACAACGCTTCGAACCCATTTTTCAGCTTGGCCGAATCCAGCCCGAGATGCTTCATCTGCGCAAGGTTTACGGCAAGATTCGCCGCTTCCTTGACACCGGCGTCGCCCACCCCGGCAACGACCAGAAGTTGATTTCCGGCCGGGCCGGGAACGCCGGCCAGATAGGCAAAATCACGCCGCGCGATCCGTTCATCGGTCAAGACCATACCGTCGGACTGATAACGCTTCGAACCCGCCTTGGCGGTCAACCCGTCGAAACCGGGATCGATCCGGAAGCCCGATCCTTGCTCCAGCGGATCGCGCAACAGAACTGGCATACCGCTGAATTGCCCGATGTAGATGATGTCCGAGGACTTGAGCATTTCCGGAGTCAACTGAGACGCGGCGACCAGCTTCGGCCCACGGCGCAGAAGCGAGGGTAACTGCGCAAAGCCGGCTCTGAGCGTCGACAAGGCTTCGATCGTGCCGCTGGAAACGAATTGCTGGTTGTAATCCACCAGGGTCGGCGCCCTGGCAGGATCGAGCATTTGCAGGATCGTCAGGTCCTCGCGCGTCGGCACGGTCTTGTCCCATACCAATTCCGGAGCAGCGCCCGCATCCGCAGTGGACGCATCGAGCTTGGCATAGAGGTAGTAATCGCCAACGACGAGGATCAGTGGCCGATGGCTTTCAGTGAAAGATCGCCATGTCAGTGTCTGACTCAACGGAGGCGGGGCACTGCTCAGCCAAAGCCAACCCGTGACCGCGACTGCAAATAGGACCGACACCAGCGCCACAACACGCCAATATCGCCGCCATGACGCAAATGGCCTGTCCGCGTCAGGGCCGGATTCGTCATCACCATCTCCGTCTGCGCCATCGTCGTCGATCAGTCGAATGCAGTATTCGCCCACGGGAATATTCAACTTCGGCCCTGCGGAATCCGCGAACGCGGTGTCAATGACCTTGCGCAGACGATGAACATAGACCCGGACGTTGGCGTCCTGCCCCCCTTCGCAAGCACCACCGTCGTTGAAGGCTTCGAGCCCGATCTGCCGTTCCGAAGGCGCCTCGCCGGCCAGCGTCTTGTCCAGCAGATAATCGAACAGCCTTAGCAGACGGTCGGACCGGCTTCCTTCGAGGGCCCCCCGCGCCACATCGGCTGCAGCCAGAAGGCGAGCGCGCTCATTGTCCAGCCGAACCGAGTTCGCTGGTTCGCCATTTTCATCCATCATTCAAAAATGCAACAATCGCCATAAATGGCAACAACAAAACAACACATGCGCAACACCCGCCATTCGCCACGACCGATCTTGGATGCCCATCGAGGCTATCGACAGCAGCAGGCCTGGCCGGACGCGGATGCAAGACAAAAAACATTAATTTCAATATCTTGATTATCGTATCGTAACTGTTTCACAACTGTAATCGACTTCGTGTCAGCGGAAGATCGGCATAAGTGTAGAGTGGTGAAACACACCGGCGTTGCCGAACAGTTCAGCGCCGAACCGTGATGGCGCATCAGGCCTTATCGCCGGCGCTCGATGGGAGTAGTAAAATGAATCGCATTTGCAAAATTGCCACCATAGCCGCAGTCGGCTGCACACTCGGAGCCGCATTTTCCAGCCCCGCGCTGGCGCACCATTCCTTCGCTATGTTCGATCAGACCAAGGTCAACGAGAAGGACAATGCCACGGTCGCCGAATTCCGCTTTACCAATCCCCACTCGTTCGTGGTTCTGAACGTCAAGGACGGCGGAACGGTCACGCGCTACGTCTTTGAATGCAGCAGCGTCAACATGATGAGCAAGGGTGGCTGGAAGTTCAACACGCTCAAGGCCGGGGACAAGGTCAACGTCACCTTCTACCCGCTGCGCAATGGCAAGCCGGGCGGGATGCTCAAGACCATCAAGCTTTCCGACGGCCGCGTCCTCAAGGGCTGGTGATCGAACCGCGGCATATTAACAATGCCGTAAAACCTGGTCGGACGGGCCGGCCATGAGGGAGACAAAATAGAATGCATAAAGCAAAACTTGCGCTGCTTTGGGTAGCGACAGCCTCGCTTATTCCCGGGATGGCGGCCCAGGCCAAGTCTCCGGCACCGGCAGCCACACCTGCCACAAGCGCGTCACAGGAAAGCGAGCCGAACATTTCCGGCGTTTGGGAAATCTATCCCGATCCCTTCGCCGGCGACGAGAACACCTTTGCCGAACTGCAAGTCCCCGGCGATGGCCCCAAGCTCAGAGAGCCCTATGCCACCGAATGGAAAAACAAGCGGGCCAAGCGCGATGCCATGCTGAAGGCCGGCACCCCGCTGGTCGATCCCAGCACAAAATGCCAGCCCGAAGGCATGCCTGCGATCATGGGCGCGATCTTTCCTCTCGAATTCCTGCAAACCCCGGGCCGAGTGACAGTGCTGGCCGAGTTCCTCACTCAGGTCCGACGCATCTACCTCAATCGCCCGATGAAGCCGCTCGACGATCTGAACCCGAATTTCTTCGGGTACTCCGTCGGCAAGTGGGAAGGTGACACTCTCGTCGTGACCACCAGGGGTGTAAAGGAAGACGTCCAGTTCTTCGAGATTCCGCACAGCCTGGACATGGTCGTCACCGAACGTATCCGGCTGACCGGTCCCGACCTGATGGAAGATGCCATCACGATCGACGATCCCAAGGTTCTGCTCGAACCCTACCGGTTCACTTACGGCTACAAGCGCAACCCGAACTACGAAATTGAGGAATATTACTGCGATCGCGACGATCCGCTGTTCAAGGTCGGCGATGACGGCACGGTCGAAATGAAGACTGGCTCTGAAATCAAGTAATCGCTTCGCCCATGCCTGCGTCCAGACGCCGCAAGGCAGCCGAAGAAGAAGGGACCGTTATGAGCCGCAGACGTGATTTCCTGACCGGGTCGTTAGTGCTTGGCCTGACAGCAGGTTTCAACGGTTCGCTTTGTCCGGCTATCGCCGCCGCGCCGCGCCCACGCGGCGCGGCGGTAGTGGACGGGGCGCGACGCATCGACAGCACGATTCTGCGCCTCGGCGGTCAGGGTGATGGCTATAAGATGACCGCCGTCGCCGATGGACGGCAGCTCGTGGTGGTCAACGACGGCCAGGGCTGGGCGCCGCCGCCGGCGACATTCTTCGGTACACGGCTGTGGACAGTGGACGGTCCGCCGACGCAGGCCCGCTTCGCCCAGTTTGACGGCTATCCGATCCTCGACCGCGCGGCGCGCGCGGAGGACGCGCCGACCTATTACGGGCACGGGGTGATCGCCATCGGCGACCGTCTCTACCAGTTCCTGTCAACGCCCGATCGGGCCGCCGACCACCCGCGCCGCTGGGCCGGAGCCAAGCTGATCTATTCAAACGACAATGGCGCGACATGGCACAACGGCGATGGCACCACCCCTGTCGTGTGGGAAGACTGGAAGGAGCAATCGCCGGCTCGCCTGACCTTTTTCAACGAGCCTGACGGTTGCTTCTCGTTGCTGACCTTCCTGCAGGAAGGCCGGGCCTATGCCGCCAACCGTGATGGCTACGTCTACGTCTATGGGCTGAACGGCAGCGTCGACGGGCTGATGAACCAGCTCGTGATGTTCCGGGTGCGCCGGAACCGGGTACTGGACCGGTCGGCCTATCGCTTTTTCGCAGGGCGACGGCACGACGGCAGCGCTGAGTGGTCGGCCGACATCGCAGATCGCCAGCCGCTCCACACTTTCCCGCGCGGTTGGGTTAATTACACCAATCTGTTTCCAGGCGATCTGGTCGTCGAATCCTGGCTGCCCAGCGTGGTCTGGAACGAAGCGCTTGGGCTTTACATGATGGCCAGCGCGGGAATCGGCTGCGCGCCGGATGGCTCCGAATTCGGCAAGGCCAGCTATCTCGGGTTGTGGGTCGCCGACCAGCCTTGGGGGCCGTGGCGCCAGATCCACGAAGACACCGCCTGGACGCCGGGCGGCATTGCTTCCGCCCGCGCCTATGCACCGCAAATCGCGCCGGGCTGGATCGCGCCTGACGGCAAGTCGTTCTGGCTGGTCTGGGCCGATCTTGCCGGCATCCGCGAATTTGGACGCGACGAAGCGCGGATCGATGCGGAATTGAGCAAGGTCCATGATGCCCGCGAGCGCACAACGATCGAGGCTGCCATCATGCGCCGCTACATGCCGGGATTTTCGATGAACGCCCAACGCATCGACCTCACGCTGCGCTGACATCGCGCTGCCTTGACTCACTTTATCTATGAATATATGTAAATGCATAGATATATGGGGTGAGTTATGGCAGAACGATCTTTCGCCAAGGAAGTTGAGCATCTTCGCCTGGGCGATGGTGAGGTATTCAAGGGAGAGATCGCCGATCTCGCACCTGATGGACGTGCTGTCCGACGCGCAGGAGATCCTCGGCGAATTGGGGGTCAACTTCCAGAGTTCGGCGAACGAGGCGACGGCAGCGGCCATGCTCTCGGCCTCGGTCATGTACCCGCTGCGCGGCGCGGTGGCCTGGAAATCGACCGTCGGCACCAACGTGGCTTCCGACGCTCTGGCCAACCTTGCATCGGGCGGCGTCACCGGCGGAGCCATGGTGATCATCGGCGAGGACTATGGCGAAGGCTCCTCGATCATGCAGGAGCGGACTCACGCCTTTGCCATGAAATCGCAGATGTGGCTGCTCGATCCGCGCCCGGATCACAGCCGGATCGTCGACCTGATCGAAAAAGGTTTCCAGTTGTCGGAAGCCTCCAACACCCCGGTCATGCTCGAAGTGCGGGTGCGCACCTGCCACATGCATGGCAGCTTCGTATGCAAGGACAACGTCAGCCCTGCCTTTACCCTCAACGACGCGCTCACCAACCCGCGCCGCGATCTGAGCCGGATCGTCCTGCCCCCGGCCGCATACGAGCAGGAACAGGAAAAGATCCGGCACCGCCTGCCCGCGGCGATCGAGTTCATCAAGGCCAATCGCCTGAACGAGTGGTTCGGTCCGGACGAAGGCAAGGTCGGCATCATCCTGCAAGGGGGGATGTACAACAACGTTATTCGCGCGCTGCAATACCTTGGCCTGTCCGACGCTTACGGAAACACCCGGATACCGCTTTACGTCATGAACGTCACCTATCCGATGATCGACAGCGAGGTTGCCGAGTTCGCCCGCGGCAAGGACGCGGTGCTGATGGTGGAGGAAGGCCAGCCCGAATACCTCGAACAGGCGCTCAACACCGTGCTGCGCCGCAGCGGCGCAACCGCCCGCATTTACGGCAAGGACGTGCTGCCGATGGGCGGCGACTATTCGGTCCAGGCCTTGCTGGAAGGGTTCGAAACCTTCATCGAACAGACCGACCCCCACCTGCTCGGCAATCGCCCGCCCCGCCCCGATGCCCGGCCGGTTCTGGCCTTGCCGGAAGTGGAGCGGCTCAAAAGTGCTGTCCCGGCCCGCCCGCCGGGGCTTTGCACCGGTTGTCCCGAACGGCCGATCTTCGCGGCCATGAAGCTGGTCCAGCAGGACATTGGCGATCACCATGTGTCAGCCGATATCGGCTGCCACCTGTTCTCGATCCTGCCGCCGTTCAACATCGGTACGACGACGATGGGCTTTGGCCTGGGCGCGGCCTCGACCTCGGCCTTCAGCCAAAGCACGGGCAAGCGGTCGATCGCGGTGATGGGCGATGGCGGGTTCTGGCACAACGGCCTGACCAGCGGGATCGGCAATGCCGTCTACAACAAGCATGACGGCGTCTTCCTGATCGTCGACAACTTCTATTCCTCCGCCACCGGCGGGCAGGATATCCTGTCGTCCCGGGCGCACAACAAGACCCGCAAGACCAACAATCCCATTGAAAAGGCAGTGCGCGGCGTGGGCGCGACCTGGGTTCGCGAGGTCGATCGCACTTACGACGTGGGCCAGATGAAGCGCGTGCTGACCGAAGCGCTGACGACCAGGGAAGAAGGCCCCAAGATCATCATCGCCTCATCCGAATGCATGCTCAACAAGCAGCGCCGCGTTCGTCCGATCGAGGCCAGGGCCGTCAAGGATGGCAAGCGTGTGGTCAAGCAGCGCTTCGGCGTGGACGAGGACATCTGCACCGGAGATCACGCCTGCATCCGCCTGTCGGGCTGTCCTTCGCTCTCGGTCAAGCAACTTGACGATCCGCTGCGCGACGACCCTGTCGCCGCGATCGACAATTCCTGCGTGGGCTGCGGCAACTGCGGCGAAGTGTCCGAAGCGGCGGTGCTGTGTCCCTCGTTCTACCGCGCCGACATCATCCATAACCCCACCTGGTGGGACCGGTTCAAACGGCGGACCGCCATGGCGCTGATCGGCTTTCTGCAGGACCGCCGCGAGCGCCGTCGGATCGTGCTGGAGGCGGCATGATGCGGGACGAAACGGTCAAATTGCAGCTCGCTCCGGCGGGTGACGCAACCGAACGCCCGATTTCCATTGCGGTTGTCGCCATGGGCGGTCAGGGCGGCGGGGTGCTGACGGGCTGGATCGTCAAGCTGGCCGAGAATGCCGGCTGGGTGGCTCAGTCAACCTCGGTTCCGGGCGTGGCCCAGCGCACCGGAGCGACGATCTATTACGTCGAGATGATGAGCCCGCGTGACGGACAAGCGCCGATCCTGGCGCAAATGCCCACGCCCGGCGATGTCGACGTGGTGATCGCCTCGGAATTCATCGAATCGGGTCGATCGATCCTGCGCGGGATCGTCACGCCCGATAGAACGACGCTGATCGCATCGAGCCACCGGTCCTTCGCGATCGCCGAGAAGATCGCCCCCGGCGAAGGGTTCGCCGATGCCGACGCCGTGACCGAGGCGATCGGGGTCACGGCCCGGCGTAGCATCGTCTTCGACATGAATGCGCTGGCCACCTCGCACGGCAGCGTTATCTCCTCGGCGATGTTCGGCGCTCTGGCCGCAGCGGACGTTCTGCCATTCCCGACAGAGGCTTACCATGCGGTGATCGCCAACGACGGCAAGGGCGTTGCGGCCAGCACCCGGACCTTCGACGCCGCCTTTGCCCGGGCCTTGACCGCCCCCGACAAGAGCGAGGCATCGCCAGCAGCGCCGCCCGCTCCACCTGTGCAGGAAACCCGCGCGCCCGTCCCGCCGCGCGCCGCCGCGTTACTGAACCGGCTGCAACAAGGCTTGCCCGCGCAAGTCGCGCCTATGGCCAGGGCCGGGCTCGCCAAGGTAATCGATTATCAGGACCTCGAATACGGCGGGGAATATCTGGCCGCGCTCGAAATCATCTACCAGCATGATCTCGCCCTTGGCGGTGCGAACGAAGACTTTGCATTCAGCCTCAATGCCGCAAAATACCTCGCCAATGCGATGACCTATGACGATGTGGTGCGGGTCGCCGATCTGAAGACGCGCGCGGCGCGCAAGCGGCGGATCGGCGAGGAAATCGGGGTCCGGCCCGACCAGGTGTTTGAAACCACGGAGTACATGCACCCGCGAATGGAGGAAATCGTCGGGCTGGTTCCGGCCGGGCTCGGACGCTGGCTGAAGCGGCACGACCGTATCTATGGCTGGCTTGATCGGCGGGTCAGCAAGGGCCGCCGGGTGCGGACGTATTCTCCCGGGTGGTTTATCGCTCTCTATCTCGTCGCCGGTATGCGGCGCTTGCGCCGCGGTTCGCTGCGTCATGCCGAAGAGGCCGCCCACCGCGACGGCTGGCTGGCCCTCGCCTCGCGCCTCGCCGCCAGCAACTATGCCCTTGGGGTCGAGGTGCTGAAATGCCAGCGCCTGATCAAGGGCTATTCCGATACCCACGCGCGCGGCGTTTCCAAATTCGCCAAGGTGACAGGGCAAATCGAGCGGATCGCCGGCCGTGATGATGCGGCCGACTGGGCTCGCCGCTTGCGCGAAACCGCGATCCGCGATGGTGAAGGCGGCGACCTTGATGGCCTGATCAAGACGATCGAAACGTTCGCATGAATGGGTCTTGCGTCCTGCCCGGGCCCATCGCATTACCAGCCGGCAACGACTTGGCCGGGGTGGCCACGGCCGATGGGGAACCGATGGTACTGAACGATCCGACGCAGCCTGCCGCGGCAGCGACTGCCGGCGGACGCAACATCGAAACGCAGGCCTGGCTTACCGTGCTGGACATTCACGGCGAACTGTTCAGCCGCCTCAATCGCACCCTTATGCGAGAGTTTTCCATCACGCTGGCCAAGTTCGACGTGCTGGCCCAGCTGTATCGCCCCCCCGGCGGCATGACCCAGGGTATGCTCTCGCGCCAGCTCAAGGTTACCGGCGGCAACGTGACCGGATTGACGCGGCGACTGGTCGCCGACGGTCTGATCGACCGCAAGATGTCCGCTACCGATCGCCGGGCCTTCATCGTCCGTCTCACCCCCGCGGGGTCTTCGCTCTATCTGGCCGCGCGGGCCCGCCATGACGAATTGCTGCAGTCCTGGCTTGAGCCCGTCAGCGCGTCGGAACTGGACAATCTCAAGGCAATCCTGAATCGGCTGTCTCGCACCGTGCCCCGATCACGGCAAGGAGAACCCTCTTGAACCTCCCGAAGCCGCCCAGCAGCTATGACGAGTTGGAGCGCTACCTCCCTTACCTCATCAATCGGCTGGCAGTGCTTGGCCAGGCGGCGCAAAAACGAATGCTGGAAAAGAGCGGCATCAGCCTGCTGACGATGCGCGCACTGTCGATCCTGCATATCGAAGACGGGCTGACCGTTAATGAGATCGCCGAGCGCGCGTTCACTGAACAATCTTCGGCCAGCCGCGCGATCGACACCATGGTCGCCCAGGGCCTCGTCGAACGACGCATCCCGGCGCAGGACCAGCGCCGGCGCGAAATCGTGCTGACCGATCGCGGGCGCGAACAGCTCGTGCAAAGCTGGCCGGCGATGGACCATCATTTTACCATGCTGGCCGAAGGGACCACCGACGCGCAGCGTGACGCTTGCCGCATGGTGCTGACCCGGATGCTTGCCAATCTGAACCGCCTGACCCCCTGATCACCAAACCGAGACGATTCGCAACGGCGGATTGACAGGATTTATTTTATCCATAAACATATGTGTATGCATATTATTGCCAACATCCAGAGTGCCTGCGAATATTTGGCTGGTGAATCCTCATGAATGACAAGACGATCCTCGGACGCTTCCGCGCAAGCGCAGCGCTTTGGCCGAACCAGCCCTTCCTTAACGTGCTGCCCGAAACAGCCGATGTTTATGGAATTTCCGCGGGTGAGATCACCTATGCCGAAATGCTGCGGCGTGTTCTGGAACGTCAGGATGCGCTCGCGGCCGCCGGCTTCGGCGAAGGGGTCCGGGTGGGCCTGCTGCTCCAGAACAGGCCCGAATTCATCGAGATCTGGCTTGCGGCGAACGGGCTTGGCGCGTCGGTGGTGCCGATCAATCCGGATCTGCGCCGCAGCGAGCTGGAATACCTGATCGACCATTCTGAAATGGCGGCGGCTTACGTCCTGCCGGATCGCTTGGCCGATGTCGCGGAGGCTGCCCTCGCGGTCGGAAGCGCGATGGTCCCCATTACACCGGATCAGCCCATCCGGCCGCTGCTGCGGAAAGGAACGCCCCCTTCAAGCGACGCGGGGAACCGCGAAGCGGCGCTGCTCTATACGTCCGGCACCACGGGCCGGCCGAAGGGCTGTGTCCTGACCAACGAATATTTTCTCCATTCCGGTGACTGGTACCGCGATGTCGGCGGCCTGATCAGCCTTCGGCCGGGCGAAGAGCGGATGTTGACCCCTCTTCCTGTGTTTCACATGAATGCCATGGCCGTATCCGTTATCGCGATGATGACGATGGGGGGCTGCCTGACGCTGCTGGATCGGTTCCATCCGTCCACATGGTGGGACTCGGTGCGGCGCAGCAAGGCCACTTGCCTGCACTATCTGGGAGTCATGCCGGCCATGCTGATGAAAGCCGCGCCGGGCCCGGACGACCGCAATCATGCGGTGCGTTTCGGTTTCGGTGCCGGGTCTCCTGCGGAACTGCACGGTCCGTTTGAGGAACGGTTCGGTTTCCCGCTCATCGAGGCCTGGGCGATGACCGAAACCGGAAGCGGCGGCGTGATCAGCGCGCACCGCGAACCGCGCAAGATCGGCACCAGCTGCTTCGGCCGTCCGACCGCCGATGTCGAAGTCCGCATCGTCGATGAGGCCGGGCAGGATGTTGCGGTCGATCAGCCCGGCGAGCTGCTGGTCCGGCGGGCGGGAGACAATCCGCGCTACGGCTTCTTTCGCGAATACCTCAAGAACCCCGAGGCCACCCGCGAAGCGTGGCAGGACGGCTGGTTCCATACCGGCGATATCGTTGCGCGCGACGCCGACGGCGATCTGCACTTCGTCGACCGCAAGAAGAACGTCATCCGCCGTTCGGGTGAGAACATCGCTGCGGTCGAAGTGGAAACCATCCTCGCCAAGCATCCGGCCATTCGCCAGGTGGCAGTGGCCGCCACGCCCGATCCGGTTCGGGGCGATGAAGTGGCGGCACTGGTCGTCACCGATGAGGCTGCGCCGGGCGCGGACGTCGCCGCCGATATCGCCCGTTGGGGGCTGGACGAGATGGCCTATTACAAGGTTCCCGGCTGGATCGGTTTTGTCGAGGAGCTGCCACGCACCCCCACTGAAAAGATCCTGCGCGCCGCATTGAAGGACCTTGTCGCCGAACGGATGGCCGCCGGCGCGCTGCACGATACCCGCGCCTTCAAGAAGCGAAGCGGATGAGCCGCTCCCCTGCCCTCTACGACGGTGTAGCGGTCTGCGCGCCCGTAACCGTGCCTTATGTGCGCTTCTCTCCGGAGACTGCGCACTGGTGGGCCGGCAAGGCGCTACGCCAGTTGGCCGGCGTAACCGGTCTTGGCCCGCAGGACATCGACGGCTTCTGCTTTTCCAGCTTTTCCGCCGGCCCCGACACCGCCGTCGGCCTGACCCAGCATCTGGGCCTGACGCCGCGCTGGCTCGATCATTTGCCCACGGGCGGGGCCAGCGGCGTGATGGCGCTGCGCCGCGCGGCCCGCGCCGTGCAATGCGGCGATGCCGAAACCGTCGTGTGCCTGGCGGCCGATACGAACCAGATCGACAGTTTCCGCCACAGTCTGGCCAATTTCTCACGCTTTTCGCAGGATGCCGTCTATCCTTACGGTTTCGGCGGACCCAATGCCACGTTCGCGCTGATCACCGAGGCTTTCATGCACGCCTTCAACATCACGCGCGAAGACTTCGGCAAGCTCTGCGTGGCCCAGCGCGCCAACGCCGGATCGAACCCATTGGCGCTGCAGCGCCGCGCCCTTACGCTCGAAGCCTACATGGCAGGCAGGCCAATCGCCGATCCCGTGCATCTCTTCGACTGCGTAATGCCATGCGCCGGCGCGGAAGCGTTTGTCGTGACCACGCCCGAAATCGCCGCAGCACGCGGCCTGCCTGCCGCGCATGTGCTGGCGACGATCGAACGCCACAACGCGTTCCCCGAAGACCCGGTGCAACTGCGCGGCGGCTGGGAGATGGATATTGAGCAGTTCTGGGAAACAGCCGGGATTTCTCCTTCCGATGTCGATACCCTGCAAGTCTATGACGACTATCCGGTGATCGTTGCCATGCAGATTCAGGATCTCGGCTTCTGCCCGAAGGGCAAGGTCGCCGATTTCATTCGCCGGACCAGCTTCGACATTGCCGGCGATCTGCCGCTCAACACCAATGGCGGCCAGCTCTCGGCGGGCCAGGCGGGTGCGGCCGGGGGCTTCCAGAACATGACCGAGGCGCTACGCCAGATCACCCGGCAGCCGCTTGGCGCGCAGGTGCCCGATGCCGAGATCGCGCTCGTATCGGGCTTCGGACTGGTCAATTACGATCGCGGCGTCTGCACCGGCGCGGCCGCGCTGAAAGCTTTGCGATGACCGCCCGCCCGCCCCGCGAAGCGCGCGATCCGCTGGCGCGCAAGAAGGCCCGCCATGTCTCGCCTGCGGCCCGCAGCCGCGCGATGCACGCCATGTCAGCGCGCGCCGCACAGGGACGCTTCGTGCTGCAGGTCTGCGCGGACTGCGGCCAGGCCACCTATCCCCCGCGCGACGCTTGCCCCGCCTGTTGGGGCGAACTCGCCTGGCAGG
>JARROF010000044.1:0-15568 GCA_037384205.1 Novosphingobium sp.
GTCACGGTGTTGGCTTTGTGCGCGCTGGGTGCGCCGGATCAGGCGGGGTTCGTGCTCTGGTCCGATCCGCTGCCGCTGTTCGCCCTCGTGATGATCGGCAGTAATGGGCTGATAGCCGTGCTGCTGCCTTACTGTGCGGAAAGTTATCCGTCGGTCATTCGCGGACAGGCGACGGGCTTTGCCACCGGGGCCAGCAAGTTCGGCGGCATCGGCGCGCAGGTCGCTGGTCTGGCCGGGATCGTTCCGGCCGCCTCCGCGGCGGCGTTGGTCCTTGCCGTTCCCATGGCTGTCTCCGCTGCTCTGGTCGCCCGTTATGGCCGTAAACCGGATGACGCCGGGTGGCCGCAGGCCGCCGCGCCTTCCAGGGCACAGGAAGCCGCGGCCTGATCGCCGCGGTATCGCATGAGGATCGATATGCAGATCGACACCGCATTGGATAAAAACCGGGAAATATACGATCACGCGGACGATGCGATCTGGCAGCGTGCGGTCTATCAACCGGCGCATGACGGCTGGCATTTCGCCAATATCGGCGGGCGCAGGTTTCTGGATTTCATCGGCGTGGATGCCTGCCTCGGGCCGGAAAGCCAGGTGCTGGATCTGTGCTGCGGATCGGGCGCGGCAGCCTGCTATCTGGCCAGGCATTTCGGCAGCGCGGTTACCGGGCTCGATCTCAATGAAAGTCAGGTCGAGCGTGCAAGGGTGCGTGCCGATGGAACGGAGCAGTGCCGCTTCATGCAGGCCGATGTCGGCCTGTGGCGTCCGGACCGGCCATACGATCTCGTCTTTGCTCTCGATTCATTGACGCTCATAGCGGATTTGCCGGGGCTGTTCGAAACCTGCCGGGCAGCGCTGCGCCCCGGGGGCCGTCTGGCGGTGGCCGAAGTGGTCGCCGGTGCAACGCTGAGCGACGAGATGCGCGCTTTCGCTCTGGCCGAAGACGGCGCGATTACGCTTGTGACGGCAGATCACCTGCGGACCGTGATCGAGGCGGCCGGTTTCACGAATGTCGAGATCACCTCCCTTGCCGATGAGGCTGTGCGCGTGTTTACCCATATCCATCAAAGCGTGAGGCAAAGCACTGACTGGCACGATGTTCCTCGCGAGAAAATCGAGGAATGGAAGCTTTTGTCCGAACGGTACTTGTCAGCCTTCGTTTCGGGTGAACTCGGTTATGTCCAGATCACTGCAACGGCGCCGTGAGCATCGCAATATAGAAGCACCTCCGATGTCCTCTCGATTTCTGAATTTCAGAAAGCTGGATGCGAAATGAGCAATCCTAGAGGAGTTCGTTTCAGAGGGCGATGTTACCAAGATTCGTAGAAGTCGCGTAATTGTTGGTTCTCTTTTGATTGAACTTTACAACATTTTTGTTTGTTCAGTTTGAGTATCATCATTCGCGGTTTCAGAATTTCGATGAACGCAGTGGATTTCAATCCAACGTCGATGTGATGAAATATTCTTCACAGTCCCGCAATCGCCATCGGGGGAAGTCAAATGAATGCCTTGGAAGGTATTGCTAAATATGTAGCGGACGGCAGCGTCAGCAGCCGTGATATACCCACCCGTATGCTTGCGGGCCTGAACACATATACTCTCGACGATGCTATTCGTCAGCGTTTCAGGCCTGAGACCCGCTCGGAAATCGACGCGGCGATCGCGCGCATGCGGCAGCTCTTCGTCAAGAAGACCGGCGTGAACATCAGCCGTATCTTCTCGCGCGATGAGCGGGATTGTGTCGCGTCCACCGATCCGGTTGCGCGCGATCAGGCGCTTTGGTCGGTCGTGGATTCCGGAAGCGACAATCTCAACATCGTCATCCGCTCGTTCGAGACGGCGAAGACGCATCACGCCGAACTGTCGGCGCTGCTGGCGCTGCGCAAGCTCGCGCATCATGATCTTGATCGCGCGAGTTCGTTCCTGAAGTCGGTGGCCGATGATCAGACCCGCCGCGACATGGCGGAGTGGGCTGCGCTCGGGCTTCAGGAAATCGAATACGAAACCGGCCTGGGAACGCACGTACTGGGCGAAGCGGTGGCGCAGCGGCCCTGGGCGCACAACCCGTCCCATCGTTTCGACGTGACCATGCCGCTGCATTTCGAATGCATTGCCGTCACCCGGATTGCTTCGGCGACTGTGCGCACGGTGATCTCTCCGCAGTGGTTCAGCCAGATTTTCGGCAACGCCATGGCGCTTGTCCGGGGCGAGACGTTCCTGTCCCAGATCATTCTGGAGAAGCAGGTCGAGGGCCTGCATGCGGACGGCAGCATGCATTTTGAGCATTTCCCGTTCACGGGCGAAACGACCGGGCTCGGGGGCAATCTGTTCCTGCATAACTACTGGTCGGAGATTCGCCGCCCCTTCTACACCTCGGGAACCGCCGAAGTGGTGGACGAGAAGCATCCGGTACTGCGCGATGTACCGATGACTTTCTTCCGCATGGCGATCACATCTGCGCCATCGATGTACCGGGTCAACGACATGCCCATCCCGGAAAGCGTCCGCGGCATCTTCTTCGGCTTCGGTCATATCGAACCGCGGGTGCTGCTGGCCCGGGGCGGTCGTATCGGTGTCGGCGATTTCCAGATCTCGTCTTCGCACAATCCGGCGACCGGCGAACCAGCCAATACTTCGTATTACGGTACGTTCTACGGCAAGCTCACCGATACCGACGATGAGGGCAGGCTCGTCACCAATGCCCGCGATGTCCACTGCGATGAGAAGGGACGTCTCGACTACGATGGTGACGGCTCGATGGCACCGGATCCGGTCCGCCCCGACGACTGGCACTGAGCAGGCTTGCTGTCCTGCAAGCGGCTGAACCGGATGAACAATGCCGGGCGGGTTCGCAGGACAGGAAAAACGGAGGCTGGGGACCGCTTTGTGCGGTCTCCAGCTCTTGCTGTGTCACGCGCCGTGCTGCTCGCGAAACCGTTCGCCGGATCTGACAAGGGGGTATAGTGCATAGACGAGTCCTGATGGGAAAATGGAAGGCTTCGTTGCTGCGGGCTTCCGCGGTTGTCATAGGCCTTGTTGCGGTGGGTGCTGTGCTCAAGGAGCGGGCCGCCGCGGACTCTGCTGAGGAAGCGCGGATCGAGCGCGGTGCCTATCTGGTCAATGCCGTCATGGGCTGCGACAATTGCCATACGCCGCGCGGTCCGAACGGACTCGATATGAGCCGTCGCTTTTCCGGAGGCGACGAGGTCTGGGAGACCGAGGACTATGTCGTGCGGGGGGCCAACATCACCCCTGATCGCGAGACCGGAATCGGAACCTGGAGCAAGGACGATATCAAGCGGTTGCTGACGCGCGGCATACGTCCTGACGGCGTGCGCGTCGCGGCAAAGATGCCCTATCGGTTATACAGCGTTCTCACGCCCGACGATCTCGACGCCGTTGCAAGCTATCTTCAAACGATGAAACCGGTACGCAACGCTATGCCGCCGCCGTTCTACAAGACCGCGCAATATGCCGGTCCGCCGGGAGAGCCGGATGCTGCGGCGACTATTCCGACTCCAGGCGATACGCTTTCACGCGGTTCCTATCTGGCCTCGCTTGCCTACTGCATGGCGTGCCATTCGCGACGGCCTGACGGCGTTGTGGATCTCAGGAACTGGTGGGGAAAAGGCGGTTTCAGGATGGAAGGAACATTCGGTTCCGTCGTGGTTTCCAACATTACCGCAAGCCGGAAAAAGGGTGTCGGCGGCTTGAGTGATGCCGCGCTCAAGCGCGCGCTGACCGGGGGGATCGGTCACGATGGCCGTCGGCTGAAACTGCCGATGGCAAGGCAGGGCATTTACAGCCAAATGACCGGGCAGGACCTCAACGCTGTCATCGCGTGGATACGCGCCATCCCGCCCGGCGAGTGATACCAACCCTGCGGGCGGGATTGGTATGAGCCGTGGTCGGGCGCCGAACTGTGACCGTGTATCGCGGTGTTCTCCGGAAAAGACCGGTTTCAGGCATGTCTGTGCCCGGTCTTATGTGTTCGGGGCCGGTGCTTCGGACAGGATGCAGGAAGACGATCCCAAGTTAGCAACCGGAGAGAGGATAGCTGGGAGCCGTTGAAGCACTATGATGGCGTTCAATGGAACCAGGTGGCAATGGAATGTGAAAGTACTTTTGGGACAGTATTTCTAATATTACTTTCCTGAGGTCATTACATCTGTTGCGGCAAGGGGCTAAACTCGAAAACGTGCAGGAGTGACAAAATGAATGTCAGCTTTCCCCGCCGCCACGTCTTTGGTATAGGTGCTGCGGTTGCATCTGCCGTATTTGCCGGCAAGACAGCAGTTGCAGCCCCTGTGAATCCGGCCGAGACCGTCCAGTGGGACGCGCAGGCGGCGGATGAAGTGATGGCACTGCTCCACCACATGCATCATGCCTGGAACGATGGCGATGTCGAATTCATCAAGGGCGCCGTTACGAGCGAAGGTTTCGTCGGCACTTTTGAACTTACCGGTGATGAAAAGCCGGTGGTGCTCAATTCACGCGAGGAATTGGTCGCGTTTGTCGAGAAGCTGGTTGACGATATGCGTGACAGCGGCTCGCAGACCGAGGCGTCGCCAAAGCGCTCGCATCAGGTTCGGGCAACCTCGACTTTTGCGATCTGCACCGAAGAGTGCGACCTGATCGAGCGGCATGCCGACGGTTCGCACAGCGTGCTGCCGCACCGCGGGACTTCGGCGCTGGCCAAGACGGAGGACGGCTGGAAATTCGTGCACTGGCACGTGTCGCAGGGCGGCGTGGGCAAGGTGTTTGATGCTGCGGGCAAGGAAGTTGCCTGATATCAGGGCTTGATGCGCTTGGCTTATCGGGCCTTGGTCAAAGGCCGTGCGGCGTCTCAGCATTTCCAAGTCTGGTGCGCCAGCATCTCACAGGCTTGGTACGAGACGTTTCGGATAAACCTCGGCCGGGTGAGCAGGTAGGGACACATCGCTCCGGCCGGGGTATCCTTCTCTGGGATGCCGATCGATTCGGGATGGCGTACACTGGTTAAACTGATCGGGAGCGGCCGTTGAGCGACTTGCCGGAACCAAACCAGGAGATCTTCAGCCTGGAGCAGGAGATCATCGACTTGCAGTCGAAGCTGGATGACCTTCGGCAAAGGGCCATCCGGGGCACGATCGTCAAGGACTATGAACTGACGGCGTGGGACGGGTCTCTCACGCCGTTGTCTGCGCTGTTCGGCGAAAAGGATCAGCTCATTCTTGTCCATAACATGGGCATGAATTGCTCCTATTGCACGATGTGGGCGGATGGTTTCGCGGGGCTGCTCCCTTATCTTGAGAGGGTGGCGGCATTCGTCATTGTGAGCCCGGACGATATCGAAGCACAGAAAGCCGGCGCGGCGCGGCGCGGCTGGAAATTCAGAATGCTGTCGGCAAAGGGCACGTCGCTGTTCCGCGACATGGGCTTCGAGGCCCCGGATGCCAGTCCATGGCCGGGAATGACCACGCTTTACAAGGATGAGGAGGGCCGGGTCCGGCGCCACAGCCTTGCGTCATTCGGGCCGGGCGACAAATTCTGCCCGGTCTTCAGCTTTACCGAACTGTTGCCCTTTCCCCACGATCTCGGCCTTTAGGGGGCCTGCATATGCGGCTCTGGCTGGAGAAGCGATCGAAGGGCGGGTGAGCAGGGCTCTATTCAGGGGCCGGTAACTTTTCCATGAAATCTGTACTGCCATCCTGACAGGGGTCTGGGATGTCATGAGGCTGCGGGGCTGCACTTGTTTCGGTTTGCAAAACGCAGATCAGCGGAAGCTGCCCAGAATACCGACAAAGTCGCGGCCGTAGACATTGGAGACGGCATGATGGCACGACATGCAGCTTGATGGAGGGTCCTGAAAGTAGGTTTCCATCGTCGTGTTGACGAGGTTTTCCTTGCGGGACGAGGGGAAGAAAATGCCGTCGTTCCGAGGATCGACAGGCTGGACGATCGTCGGCCATTGGTTGGCCACCAGCATGTAATTCTCCCAGACCGTTCCCTTGATTTCCGGCATCGCCCAATAAGTCCGGTTGGTGGACATGGTGGAAGGATGGATCGGATAGCGGCGCACGACCTGCATGGGGCTGGGCGCAATCTCGGGCGGATTGCCGATATTGACGGGATAGGTTTCGGGCGCGCCGTACCTGGGCCAGAGGCCGAGTTCGGGTTTCGACGCATCGAAATAGGAATAGGGCATGCCCGCATCCCTGGCGTCCGGCTCACGGGCTTCCCCTTCGCCGACCGGGGGAACATTGTCGATGTGCTCGAACGTGCTCCAGATACCCTGCGGGCGGTGTTCCGTCCTCATGACGATGTGAAAGCCCACCAGCGCGACGGCTGTTCGGGAACAGACCACGTGCCCGGCCGCGCGCGTCTTTTCGACATCGACGACATGGGCATCGTTGACTACATAATAGCGGGCCCGCACGGCCGGGGTGTCCGCCGCCGTCAGTATGCGCCACGCGGCCTTGACCGAGATCGAGCCGGCCGGGATTCTGGCGGGATGGTCCCGGTCGGGCAGGTTTATGCCCTGACTCCAGCCGCTGAGGCCCAGGGCCAGGTATTCCGTCTCGTTGATGCGCGTTTCGTAGCGCGTGTAAGTGCCGTTCTGCGCGACCAGCGGGTTGCCGATCGCCCCCGGGCTGAAGACCGGCTGATTGAAGTCCATGAAGGGGGCGAAAGTCGCGAGTGTTTTCGTGCGATTGTCGGCATCGGGGCCGCACGGGTTCCTGGCATCATATGTCGCCCAGGGCGGAGGAGCGGCGGGGCGGCCTTTCGAATCGACCTGAAACAGTTCGTAGCGGGCCTTGAACGTCTCCCAGACACGCGGGCCGGGATCGCCGAGCGTCTTGCCGAGGTCCGGCTGGCCGCGATGGGCAGGATCGGTCCGCGATGGCCAGTTGAGCGCAATGAAGGCGCGCCAGGCGAAATTGTCCAGCAGCGGGAACACGTCCCTGTCCGCCCGGATCGAAGGCACATCTTCGATGGCGTGGGGTGACACGAGCGGGGTGGTATCCAGATCCGCGTCGGCATCCAGGGGCATCATCAGCGCCGCGGTGAGCACGGCCGTGCCGGAAACCAGGCATGCGCACCATATACTGCCGCCGGACAGAACTCGAACACTGCGTTTCTTGCTGATCCACATCGCATTCAGGCCCGGGGAACGGGGCCGGCGGTTCGGCCGGCCGGGTTTGCGGTCACGAAGTCTTGGACCGGACCTTGAGGCAAAGGGTAATGCGAACCTGCCTTCGGGACTTCTCTCCGATTGCTCGATTGGGCAAGCGCGGCAAGAACATTGTGGAGTAATTATAAGATGTAACACATTGCTTTCGGCATGATATGGTGCGGGATGTCCGCAATTACGGAGAGGTTTTGCTTCCGGATGTTCCCTACAATTTCTTCCGTAGTTTCTCGTATGCCTCCATGTGTGAAGGCATTTGATGTAGGTCGTATCGGAGAAAAAGATGAATGGCGATTTATACTTTAAAGGTTGCCATTTGGATGAGTATCCGGATCCCTTCCAAGCAGTCCCGGCCGAGTTGTATGACCTTTTGAGTCGCGAGCGGTGCCGCGATGCCGAACGCCAGATCATGGCGATGGATGCGCTTTCGTGGGAATTCGAGGGCGAGGAGACCGGCGGTCGCGGTCTGGCCTATAATGCCGCACAGAAGAGCGGAGACAATCGCAAGGTCGGGATGACGACGCTTCTCAAATGCTTTTCGCCGTCTTTCGAGATTCCGGGCGGTGATTACAGGATTCTGGACGTGCTCGGCGGAGACGGGACGCTGGCGCGATTTTGCCAGGGGCTGGGACGGCGTGCGCCGACGATTTATACGGCGGATATCTCGAAATTCATGATCGATGCCTGTCAGGCGCAGGCGTTGCCATGTATTCGCCAGCCGGCAACCAGAAGCCTGTTTCGCGACGATGTGCTGGACGGCGTTCTCATTGCCTATGGCAGCCATCACCTTGACGGCGAGGAGAGGAATCTGGCCGTTCAAGAAGCCTGCCGCACGCTGAAAACGGGCGGCCGCCTCGTGCTGCATGATTTCGAGATCGGGGGCAGAAGTGTGCGATGGTTCGACGATGTCGTGCATCCCTATTCGCGCACCGGGCATCCCCATCCGCATTTCTCGCGTCAGGAAATGTTCTCTCTCTTCGCGGAAGCGGGGTTCAGCGACGTCAGGGTATTCGCCATGGACGATCCGTTCACCCTGCACGGAAGTTCGCCCGAAGCCGCGAGGCACAAGGCCATCATGCACATGTATGACATGTATGACCTGATCAAGGTCGCGGATTTCACAGGCGATATCGCGCCTCGCCTGGAACGGCACATCGCGGACACGCTCGGTCCCATAACCGTTCAGCGGGAACAGCATCGATACACGGCTCACATTCCCCGTCAGGCGCTGGTCGCGGTGGGGATCAAGCCGGCGCATGTGTGAGGGAAGCCCCTCGTTCGCGCGGCGGTCTTCGTGTTCGTAAAGGAGAAATGGCAATGAGCAGTATCGAGGATACTCTGCGCGATATTCTGATCGAGGATCTCTTTGTCGAGAAAGAGAAGAGCAGCATTCTGACGACGGACTCGTTCCGGCAGGATCTGGGGGTGGATTCGCTCGGTTTCGTCGAGCTGAAATCCCGGATCGAGGAGATATTCGGCATTGCCATCGGGGACGACGATTTCACGCCGGAAAACTTCTCGACAATCGCGTCTCTCACGGGCTTCATCGAACAGTGCCGCAGCGCGGTTTAGGGGCCTTTGTGCCGATGGGCGGCGATCGGGCAGAGGCTGCGGAATGAACGCGGCGGCGAGCATGATCATCGACAGTGTCGGGGACCTCTCCCGGCGCGTGTCCGATTTCGAAGGCGCGTCTCCCGAATATGATACCCTGTTCGAAGGCTATGCCCGTCTGGGGTTGGAGCCGGGCTCGGCCGTGCTGCTTCTGGCCCCCAACAGCGTGGAATTTCTCTTCCACTGGATCGCCGTTCTCGCAAACGGGTACGTCCCTTGCGCGATTGCCCCGTCGTCGAAAACGTCGCTCGTGTCCGCTCTGTGCATGTCGCTGGGCATGGCCGCCGTTGCCGGGCCGAAACGGGATCAACCGCGCCTTGAGGGGCGGCACTATGCCCGGATCGGTACCTTCGATGTGGTCGTGCGGGAGCGCATTTCCCCGCTTTACGAACCGTACGATGTGCTGATCCTGACGACCGGGACCTCAGGGTCGCAAACGGCGTGCGTTCACAGCATCGCGTCGCTCGTGTGGAATGCGGGCCGGACCAATACGACGCTCGGTATAACCTCTGCCGACCGGCAATTGGTCGTCCTGCCGATGTATCATACCTACGGGCTGGTCACCCAAAGCATCGGCTCGATCATCAGCGGCTGCGAACTCAGGATTGACGGGCCGCCGTTCAACGCGCGGCGCTTCGCCGGACTGATCGGCCAGGAACGCATATCGATATGCGGCATTACGCCCACGATTGCCCGGGACCTGCTCGAACGGGATACGGTCTTGCCGTCCCTGCGGTCGGTGAGCATCGGCGGCGATTGCGTGTCTCCCGAAGAAGTGGCGAGGCTGCTGGGCAAGCCGTTCATCAACGAGCTTTACATCACTTATGGCCTGACCGAGGCGGGGCCGCGCGTTTCCGTGCTGGCCGCGCACGATGCGCCGACCGGGACCTACGATTCCGTCGGCAAGGCGTTTGACGGTATCGAAACCCGGATAGACACGCCTGACGGCAGCGGTGGCGGCCAGCTGCTGGTCCGCACGCCATCGGCCTGCCGCCGGAAAGTCGGGCCGAACGTTGTAGAGCAGCCTTTCACACCTGACGGATTCCTGAAGACGGGAGACCTCTTTACCAGGGATGCGTCCGGCTATCTCCGTTACGTCGGGAGGAAGGCGGATATCCTGATCGTGAAGGGGGAGAAGTTGAACACCCGGAGCATAGACATGATCGCGGAGCTGCATCCCGATGTGGAATTCGCGCGCACCATGGAAGGGGAAGCCAATTCGCTGGTGACTCGTCTCTGGGCGAAGGATGGCAGGACTCTCGACCTGGATCAGATCCGGGTTTTCATGAAGTCAAACCTGAGATTGCATGAAGTTCCCGATAAACTCGTTCAGCAAGGCGGTGACGTTTTCCATAAGTGAAGCACTTTCGGCAAGGCCGAAGGCGCCGGCTGTCCCGCCCAGGCTGGTGCGTGCCGAAAAAGGGGTCCGGCAATGAGACGTATATTCCTGTTTCCCTATGGCGGCGGCGGCGCTTCCAGCTTCCGGTCCTACAGCAGACGCTTTCCGGAGGATGCCGGGTGTGTCGTATCGCTGGAGATACCCGGGCACGGCACGCGGTCGGACGAGGCCTTCGCCGCGTCTGCCACGGAATGCGCGGCCCGTATGCTGGCGCAAGTCGATGCGATGGGCGGGGACTATATCCTGCACGGCCATTGCATGGGCGCGCTGCTGGCTTTTGAAGCCATCAAGACGATCGAGGCGAGCGGTGGCCCGCTGCCGCGCTTCATGGTTGCCTCCGGCCGCAATGCGCCGGGGCATATGAACGGCTGGCTGCGCCGGATCGGGGAACTGGACGATCGCGCGCTGTTCGCGGAACTGCAGGATCTGGGCGGAGTGCCCAGGGGGCTGAGCTTCGCCATGGCGCGCCATTTCCTGACGGTCATTCGCAATGATCAGGCCATGTTCGCCGATTACAGTCCCGGCGAAACCAGAATCGGCGTGCCGATACTCGCGCTCGCCGGCCGCGACGACACGATGACGAGCGCTGCAGGCCTTGAGGACTGGCGCCATTACACATCGGGCATGCTGGCCATCGAATGGCTGGAAGGGCAGCACTACTTTATTCTGGATCAGCCCGAACGCATCGCGGAGCATATCGAGGCGTTCCATCAGCTAACGGCCGACCTGGTGCCGGAGCACGAGAAATTGACGTGACACCTCTCGCCGTCGCAGCCTGGTTCATGGTTACGCCGCTGGGCGAAGGCGAGGCGACGATCGATGCGCTGTTCGAGGGACGCTCGGCCCTGTCACCCCGGGCATCGGCCGGAAAGCTGCGAAACGATCTTGTGGCGGCCATGCCGGGACGTCCCCGGGAGGCGGAGCGGGACGGCCAGTGGCAGCGCTATCTGGGAACATATGTCACACGCGGGATTCTGGATGCACTTCCGCCGGAAGTCGCCATCCGGGCAGACCGCTGCGCTTTCGTGTTTGCCACCAGTTTCGGCCATCTGCTCGATGATCCGGGGGAGGATACGATGTCCACCTGGGCCCGGGACTGCGTTCTGGCGGCGGGATACGATCTGCACCCGGTTGTGGTCGGATCCGGGTGCTCGTCGGGATCGGATGCGCTTGGTGTCGCTGCGGCCCTGCTGGACAGCGAAGCGGTGGACATGGCGATTGTCGTGGCGGTCGATATCGCGACCGAGGCCAAGCGGCTTGCCCATTCCGCGCTGGGAACCATGGCGGCCGACAGTCTGCGGCCTTTCGATATCAACCGGAGCGGAATGCTGCCCGGGGAGGCCGCGGCTGCGGTTGCCTTGATGCGGAGCGGCGATTGTCCGGTACGTATGGGGGAACTGATCGGGGTGGGGGCTGCGAACGATGCCTTCGGATTGACCGCGCCCGATCCATCGGGCCTGTCGGTCCGGCTCGCGCTGGACAGGGCCTTGCAGGCGGCGGGGCTGATGCATGGCGATCTGGCGCTGTATTTTGCCCATGGCACCGGGACGCGGCTGAATGACGAGGTCGAGGCGAAAGTCATCGGAGATGTCTTTGCGGGCAACGCGGGGCTTGCCGTCGTCGGAACGAAGGGCGCTCTGGGGCATGCCCTGGGTGTCTGCGGACTGGTCGAGTTCATTCTGCTGCTCCAGATGCTGAACCGGAAGCGGGTGCCGGCGACCGCCGGTCTGATCGATCCCATGGAGGGCATGGCCGGACGATGCGCCGCAGCGGAAGGGCGGACGCTCGGCGGTCCCTGCGGTGTCAGTGTCACGCTGGGTTTCGGAGGCTTCAACACCGCGCTGATCGCGCGCGCCGCATGATGGATGACGTGCCGTATCATATGGCCGAACCGGACGGGCGCATGACTGTGAAAGCGGTAGTGTACGACGAGATCCAATCGCGGAACAAGCCGTCGTTCTTCGCAACGCCGGTGGCGTGGGCCGTTGCGGATTTCGTGGAAATGCTCGTCCGTGAGAATGGTGAAATCGATCCACACCGTACGGGCATGATCGTGGCCAGCGACGAGTGCAGTCTGGCCACGATCCGCGAGATTTCGCGTGCGGCGGCCCGGGGGCATGTTTCTCCCCTGCGGTTTGCAGGAGCAAGCCCGAGCGTCGTCGTGGGCTTGCCGGCCCTTCTGCAAGGGGCCCGGGGGCCCGCTCTATGCCTGACGATGCCGCCGGAGCATGCGCTGGCGGCCATGGCCGCGACGATTGAATATTGGTTCCGTCACAGCAATGTGGTGGCCGTTGCTGCCGTCGCGCATTTCAGGCGCGGTACGGGCGGCCACCTGCTGAAGGGGGCGATCACCGGCGCGGTGGGTAGAGACCTGAAACGGCAGGTCGCGCAGCTTATCGATCCACGGCTGTAAACGTCTGCGCCGCCGCTGTTGTAGCTGGTCGTCCGTGAAGAATGCGATGTTCGCTTTGTGCGGGGTCTGACCTGGCAGGTAAGCGGTCTCAGGTGCATTCAGCCTGTGGTCTAGCGTTAGGCCTGGAGCATTTTCCGAGAGGCGGCCAGTAGCCAGAGCGCGAACGAGGCGCGCAAAAGCACGGTCAGCCATGCGACGAGCAGCCTCAGGTTGTGTCCGGCGGTCACCAGGATGGCGTTGATGGCATCGCCGGTAGCACCGGCAAGGTGATTGCGTTCCAGCAGGCCATCGGATCTGGTGTAGCCGGTGATCGGCGCGATGGCGTTTCGTTGCCGCAGCTCGCGTCTGATCGTAGGTGAGGCGATGCTGGGGGTATGGGCGATGTAGTCTTTTGCCTTCGAGCGAGCCTGGCCACCATGCTTGTGCCCCTTGTCGCCACGATCGACATAGGCCCGCTCGATGGCGACGCCGGTCCGCCCACGCCACCGCGTCATCGTTGTCCGGTCCAGCGGCAGCTTGTGCCGGAAGTACTGTTCGCCGCAGAAATACGGGTCGTACGGGTTTTCCACCCAGCGCGCGCAGACCGCTTCATCCGACAGGCTTTCCATATGCTTGAGCAGATGCAGCCCCGCCATCAGTCGCGTCGACAGGCCAGGTCGACCCTTCTCATGGTAGAAGCGGCCTTCCATAGCGGGTTTTGCTTTTGTCGTGGTGATCATGCATCAAGCATCGGGGCATACGGCCTCTATCAGGGCCGCGATTGCGTAATGACAGTAATGCCTGGAACGGCAAGGAAGTCCGCGCGAAGGCGCTGGAAAGGCTGGGGAATATCCAGATTGACGGGCATTCACAAAATGGCGGATCTCATCCCGTACGCGCGGTTCGACGACTGAGCGCCCACCGCAAACCTTGACAAGTCCTCGCAAAAATATTTTATAGTTAAAACGATTCATCCGTTTTTCGCGCCAGTGAGGATTGGCTACGCTCATGACAATCCGTCTCGAAATGCGCGGCAGCGCGCTGGTTGCCATGCTCTGTCATTCGCCCGTCAATGCCTTGTCGGCGTCCGTGCGCCAAGCGTTGATGGCGGCGCTGGACCGGGTGGAGGACGATCCGGCCATCAGCGTGCTCTTGATCGCGTCGGACCTTCCGATCTTCAGCGCCGGGGCGGACATCGGCGAATTCGCGCATCCCCCGGTGGAGCCGTTCCTACCCGATGTGCTGGACCGTCTCGCCGCTTGCCGCGTCCCGACGGTCGCTGTCGTTGCGGGTAAGGCGCTGGGCGGCGGTTGCGAAGTGGCGCTGGCTTGCGACTACCGATTGGCAACTGCGAACGCCTCGTTTGCGCTGCCCGAGGTTGACCTGGGCCTGATCCCCGGTGCTGGCGGGACGCAGCGTTTGCCGCGGATCGTCGGGATCGAACGGGCCGCCGAGATGATCGCCACCGGGAAGCCTGTCGACAGCAAAACCGCTCTCCAATGGGGCCTTGTCGACTCTCTGGCCGCTGGTGATCCGATCGATGGCGCGATTGTCTTTGCGAAAGGGCTGGAGGCGACCGGCAAGCCGGTCCGTGCCGCTCCCGGTACTGCCGGTGAAGCATGGCTGGCCGAGTTTTCCCGCTCCGTCACGGCAAAGGCGCGCGGGCGGCGTGCCCCTGCCAGGGCGGTAGAGGCGGTGGGCTTGGCGGTGACGCTGCCGCTGGCCGAAGGACTGGCGGAAGAGAGACGCATCTTCGCCGAGCTGAAACAGGGTTTCGAGCACAAGGCGCTGCGCCATGCCTTCAAGATGAAGAGCGGGCTGGCGAAGAACCCCGAACTGGAAGGCATGCCCCCCTTTGACGTCCAGCATGTCGGCATCGTCGGGGCAGGGCAGATGGGTTCGGGGATCGCCCTTGCTCTGCTGGACGCCGGATATGACGTGCTGCTCTACGACAAGCACGCCGTGGAGCCCGGTGTGGAGCGCATCCGTGACGGGATCGCACGGCGCGTCGCCAAACAGCGGCTGTCGCAAGAGGGCGGTAACGCCATGCTCGAACGGCTGCGCGCGGTAACCTCGATCGATGCCATGGCCGGGGCCGATCTGGTTATCGAGGCCGCGATCGAGAAGATGGAGATCAAGCGCGAGATTTTCGGCGCGCTGGAAAAGGTCGTCGGGCCGAAGGCGGTGCTGGCGACGAATACCTCCTACCTCGATATCGACGCCATGGGCGCGGGGCTGGCCGATCCGTCACGCCTGGTGGGCATGCATTTCTTCAATCCGGCCGACGTGATGAAGCTGCTGGAAGTGATCCGCGCCGATGCCAGCTCGCCGCAGGCGCTGGCCACGGCGCTCGCCGTCGGGCGGAAAATGGGCAAGGTCTGCGTTCTGGCGCGGGTCTGCGACGGTTTCGTCGGCAACAGGATTTTCAAGAAATACAAGGAAGAGGCCGAATTCCTGGTGCAGGAAGGGGCCGACGTCGCCACGGTCGATGCGGTCATGCGCGATTTTGGTTTCCCGATGGGCCCGCTTGAGGTCTGCGATCTGGCCGGGCTCGACATCGGCTGGCACAATCGCCGGCGCGAAGATGCCACCCGCAGGTCCAGGCAGCGGTATTCCGACATCTCTGACCGCCTGTACGAAGCCGGTCGCATGGGGCGCAAGAGCGGGATGGGCTGGTATCGATACGAAGGGCGCGATGCGCTTGCCGACGATGCCGTTACCGCCCTTGTTGCGCAAAGCGCGCAAGACGCCGGGATCACGCAGCGCGACATCGGCGAGGACGAGATCCGCGACCGCCTGTTGGCCGTGATGATCCGCGAAGGGCGCGCGATCCTGGCCGAAGGCATCGTCTCTCGCCCGATCGAGGTCGATGCGGTGCTGCTCAACGGATACGGCTTTCCCGCCGCAAAAGGCGGGCCGATGTTCTGGGCCGATCACCTTGGCGAAGATCGCGTTGCCGCGATGATCGCCAGGACCGAAAGGAAGGCGGCAGCCGCCG
>JARROF010000044.1:15615-16431 GCA_037384205.1 Novosphingobium sp.
CGGCGATAACGCCCGAAATTCCGCCAAGTCCCGGCCCCGGGTGGGTCGATGCGCCGATGTGAAACAGGTTCTTTACCGGCGTGCGGTGGGTCTTGCTGGTCTTGATCGGTCGCCACAGGAACGACTGGTCCAGCGCGCAGTCCCCGGCATAGGGATCGCCGCCGACGAGATTGCAGTTCATCGCTTCGATATCGAGGGGCGAGAGCACCACCCGCTTGACGATGGCGGTCTTTATTCCGGGGGCGAGTGCGTCCAGCCGGTCGATCACGCGGTCGGCGTAGGCCTCGGCCAGTTCGCGGGTCCACACGCCATTGGCGGGGACGTCGATCACGCCTGCGGCATCGCCTTTCACATGACGGGGCAGCTCCTGCAATTGCAGCCATAGCAGGCCCTTGCCATCGGGCATGCGCGAAGGATCGTTCACGGCCGGCTGGCCAACGACGATGGTGGGCCGGTCCGGCAGCATCCCGGAGTTGGCGAGTGTGACCGCGCGGGCAACTTCGTCGATCCCGTTGGACACGTGAACCATCGCGGTCCGGGCCAGCTTCTCGTTGGGCCAGGGTGCGGGGCGGTCCAGTGCGAGGTGAATCTGCATGTCGGCCCGGCCGAAGCGGAATTCCTGCGCCTTCTTGCGGTGCGACGCTGGCACGGCGTCTTCAGGCAGCATCCGGTTATAAAGCGCATCGGGCGTGACAGAGCAGAATACGCCCTTGCGCGCGTAAAACTTGCGCCCGTCGGCAAGGACAACGCCGCTCGCCCGGCCGCTGCTTACGCTGATCTGTTCGACATCGGCCTGGGACAGCATCGCGCCGCCCT
>JARROF010000045.1:0-40633 GCA_037384205.1 Novosphingobium sp.
GCCATTCTTCCAGAGCGCCACGATAGTCTATGCCGCCAGGCAGGCGCCAGAAAGCACGGTCGCCGCCATTGAAGTTGACCTTGTGTACGGTGTGTCCCGAGCGGATCAGCCCCTGCCCAAGGCGCCTGAACAGGGGCCCCATCAGGCCCTGCAACAGCAGCACGCTGCGCTTGTTGCCGGCCGCGGTGACTTTACGCATCAAGGGAAGCTTTCTGAAACAGGTATTCGCAACATCCCGTCGCGGTGCATGCCGGGGAAGTATTCGGTATCTCCGTCGGGCTGTTAGTCATCCCTTCTCTCTGCTGCAAGCATGGGCATTTATGTGCCTGTGAACAGGCTGACAGATAATGACAATATCGTCCGTCGCAGTTATGAAGCCGCGCTCCGATCCAAGGGGTGGAACGAGGGCTGGCGCGGCAATGCTGCAAAACGGTGAATGACATAAAGTGCTGACGCTACTGGCCATGCAGGTGGGAGTCCTGTTGCTCGATGCAACTGTACGCCCGCGACCCTGTGCGCTGCCATCCGGGCGTATCGCGCGCAGCCCGAGGGGGATCTGGCTGCAGGCGCTCATGATGACGGCCCTTTTCGGATTTTTCCTGGGTCTGTGCGGCAATGCCACGGTCTCGGTCGCGCTGGTGCTGGCTGTGATGGCGCTACTGGTTCTGGTTTCCAATGCCAAGAGTGCCATGCTCGGCGAGCCGTTGCTATTTTCGGATCTGGCGTTGATCAGCGCTGTCTTTCGTCATCCGCAGTTCTACCTTTCGGCAATCCGCTTCTGGCAGCGAGCAGTGGCCGGTCTTGTCGCCGTCGCGCTGGCAGCGGTGCTGGCCTGGCTGTTTGTGCCTGCGCCGGTCCCGCACCTGATCGGGGTGGCTTGGCTGGGAGGTGGCCTTTCAGCACTCGCCATAACGCTTCGCTGCGGATCGTTCAGGGCTCTGGCACAAAAGCCCGCGGCGCAGGAGGATGTGCACCGTCACGGCCTCTTGCCTGTGCTGCTGCTGTACTGGCTGCGCTGGCGGGAAAGCAGAGATCCGCCGTCTTGTCCGCCGGTTGCGCGCAAGCCGCAACCGGCGGACGGCAACGCTGCAGAGCTGGCGGTCATCGTCCAGTGCGAGTCTTTCGCCGATCCGGTGGACCTTTTCGGCAAGGCCGCGCTGGCCCTTCCGGCGCTTGGCACCGCTCGTGCCGATGCCTGGCAATGGGGGCAGCTTCAGGTCAGCGGTTTCGGTGCCTATACCATGCGTACGGAATACGGTGTGTTGTTCGGGCGTGACGAGGAGGAACTGGGCTTCCGCCGCTATGATCCCTTTCTCACCGCGCTCGGCGAAGCTTCACACGCTTTGCCGAACCGGCTGAAGCATGATGGTTGGTGCAGCCTTTTCCTCCATCCCCATGACATGCGTTTCTACGGGCGCGACCGGATCATGCCGGCCGGCGGCTTTACGAATCTTGTCGGCGAGGAGAGTTTCGTTCCGCCGGCACAGGGCGAGGGACGCTATGTTACCGATGCCGCCATGGCCGAACAGATCGGTGCGCTCGCACATAATGCGACCCAACCGACTTTGCTTTATGCAGTGACGATCGAGAATCATGGTCCCTGGGCGCCTGGAGACGGAGAAGGCGATCTCTTGGCCAGTTACTTGCGCTTCGTGCGCAACAGCGATGCCATGCTGAGCAGGCTTCGGAAGGAACTGGCTGCGTTGAAACGTCCTTCCGTTCTGGTTTTCTTTGGCGATCACCGCCCCAGCATTCCGGGCGTCACCATGCCGGACGGGCCGCGCCACACACCGTATGTCATCATGCGCCTGGATGCCTCGGGGCAAGTGGTGCGCGGGGAGGGGCAGCCCGTCGACCTTTCACCGGCAGGACTGCACCACACCGTGCTCGACATGCTTCTGGGGGAGCCTGTAGGTGATGGAGTGCCTTGGCCTCGATAGTGTGTGTTTTTTGCAACGCACAATTTACATATATTTTTAATTATATTGATGATTTCATAATTTTGATCGTTGTATAGCCTATCGCTTGATCGCATCAAGCTTGACATAAACGGGCCGCTTCGGTCCAGATATTGGAAGAATGGCCGGAACACCTACCAGTTCGCAACGCGTCAAACTGTTCAATAACGAACGGCTTGAAAAGCTCTCCGTCGTATCGCCCACAGCGTTTTTTGCGCTGTGGGCGGTGGTGCTCCCGCTGATCGTCTGGATCGGCTGGGGCACTGCAGCGCCGCTTGCGGCCCTGGGGTTATTCGCGACCGGGCTCTTCTTCTGGACGCTGTTCGAATATGTGATGCATCGCTACCTGTTCCATTGGCAGTCTGACTGGAAACCGGCGCGGATGCTGGTGTTCGTCATGCATGGCAACCATCACGATGTTCCCGACGATCGTTTGCGCAATCTGATGCCGCCTATCGTGAGCTTGCCGATCGCCGGGCTCGTCTGGGGCTTTTGCGTGGAGTTGATCGGTGCAGCGGGGACCTGGCTGTTCCTGGGCTATATAACAGGTTACGTTGCTTATGACGTAACGCATTATGCCTGCCACCAATGGCCGATGCGCGGACGTCTGGGCTGCATGCTCAAGCGGCATCACATGCGCCATCATTTCATCGACGAGCATCGCAACTATGCAATCACCGTTATCTTCTGGGACCGCGTGTTCGGCAGCAGGGTTGGTTCGCTTCGGCAGTAGCGGCCCGGTCTGCCATCCGGTCAGACGCTGCGGCGCAGTCCTTCGATGGCGTGCGCGACGATATCCATGTGCTTGTCCCACGTCGGCGCGTGCCAGCCGGGCAGGCGTTGCATCTGGGCGGCATGAGCAGGACCTGTGCCGGCAAAGTCTAGAATCGCGGCTTTCCAGCCCGGTCCGTCCAGAGGATCGAGGTAGTCGGGCACGTCCCCGCCCACTTCGCGCAGGGCGGCAAGATCGCTGCATATGGCCGGCACGCCGACAGAGAGCGCTTCGGCCACCGGCATTCCGTAGCCTTCTGCGAAGGAGGGCATCAGCAGCGCGCGCGCTCCGTGCAGCAAACCCGCCATACGCGCATCGGAACAGCCGTTGAGCTCCTCGACATGGCCCTTGAGTGCCGGGCAGCGCTCCAGCATGTCGATCACCTGTTCGTTCTCCCAGCCGCGCCGGCCGATGATGATCAGGCGGGGAGTCTCGGCAGGTGGCAGGGTTTCCGCCATGTGTCGCCACAAGTGCAGTAGCAGCAGATGGTTCTTGCGCGGCTCAATGGTGCCGAGGCACACGAAATAGGGGCGTTTGTCCGATTGCGGCGGAGGCGGCGTGGTGGCCAGCGGCTCGGTGCCCAGGAGCGCTACATGCAGCGCGATCTTGCGTCCGCTGTTTTGGATCCAGGGTTGGAAAGAGCGGCCGGTCGCTGTGGAATTGACGATCACGCCGTCAGCCAGTGCTGCTACTGTTTCCATGCGGTTGCGGTGTAATGCCGCGCCGGAAGGGCGGGCATATTCGGGAAATTCGATGGGGATCAGGTCGTGGATCAGGCACAGGAAACGTGCGTTCTCGCGCGCGAGAATCCGGCGTACCTGCCCTTGCCGGGTGAGGTGGTGCGGTGACGCCTGTACGTAGACGGCGCCTGGCGTACCCGGTCTGGCCGAGGCGGGCCACAAGGCGGCCAGCCAGGGCATGACGGACGGCAGCGAGCGCTGGCGCGGGCTCCCGTCCGCGCACGCCCAGCGCTGCTCCAGCTCGTCGAGATAAGCGATCGCGGCCTTGCGCTTCAACCGGCCGTAGCGCCCGGCGGGATGTACTGCGGCGAAGGCCAGCGCTTCGCCATAGCGTTGCAGCAGCCCGCGTGCGATCCAGCCCAGGCGGTTGGGGGCATGGTCCGATGCCATGCGTTTCACCAGCACTTCGGGCGGGCAGGGCAGACCGGACACGGGATCGAGATAGCGGGGGTAGAGGATCAGCACGCCCGCTACCAGCTCATCCAACGAAAGGGCTCGTCCGCGGCGCTCCGGCACAGTGCCGAGATCATGGGTCAGGCGCCAGCCGGCGTAGAACGGCGTGCCGTGGCAGATTACCTCCTTTCCGCGCAGCAGCGCTTCGAAGCCGGTCAGCGAGGTCAGCACATGCACCGCGTCGACCGCATCGAGGAGCGGCGCCATGCCGCCCCCCCGAACGATCCGGTCCGCATAGGCCAGCACCGCGTCATCGGGCACTGCCCCTTTGCGGTGTCCGGCATCGACGTCCGGGTGGGGGCGGAACCATATTTCGGCGTCGGGTTCCCGTGCGCGGGCACGGCGCAGCAGTTCGAGGTTGGAGGCAAGGCCGCCGCCTCCCGCCAGCACCGACATGTCGTCTTCCACTTGCGCGGGCACCAGCACCAGACGGCGGCCGGGTTCGCGTGCGGGCACAGGCGTGGCGGCCCCTGCTGAATACTTGCTGATACCGGCCGAGACGATGGTTTCGCGAAGGGCGCGCGCGCGTTCGATCAGTTCGGGGGAAAACGTCGTCGAAGCAAGGATAGCTTCAAGGTCGCTCGGGCCGGAGGGATCGAAATGGATGCCGAGCCTGTCCACCACTACGGAAGAGGGCGGTACGAGATTGCTGCCGAGTCCGACAGAACGGACGAATCCGTCCTCCACCCGTACCAGCGGCACACCTTCTGCCTTTGCCTTGTTCAGCAGCGCGGCCGTTACCCGTGAAGGCCAGATCGCAACGGCGCCGGCGTCGCGTCTGGCCATGGCCAGCGCGCGTGAAGGGCGAGAGACCATGCGCAGCTTTCGCCCGGGTGACCAGAGGAAGCGGCGGATTTCATCGCGCTTCCACCAGGCCATGCCGCAGGCAGCCGCGATCGGGCGGTTGGCATCGATGATGCGGCGCCATTCGCCGAGCAGGTCGATCGTGGCCTCGATCGATGTGCTCTCGCCGCTGAAAGGATCGCGGTAGAGCGCCGAGGCAAGGGTGCGGGCGGCATGGCGGTCCAGCGTGGCGGCATCGTCCCCCGGCGCACCGAAGCGGCCGGGAGAAAGCACGCGAACGGCCATTCCGGTAATGCGTGCGATGGCAATCCATTCATCGTCGCCGTGCGCGGCCAGCATGCCGACTTCTGCCAGCGCCGACCAGGGATCCGCCTGCCCGTACCAGTTTCCCCCGTGTACCGCGATGAGTGTGGGAAGGGCGCGGCACAAGGCCCGGTTCTCGCCGCCGATCCACAGTGCGGACCTGCGCTCGTCTGGTGCCAGGGCTGCGGCCAGCGCTTTCATTTCGGGGATATCGCGTGGACGCAGAACCACAGTCGCAGGAGCAGCCGGTGCAGCGGGTTCATCCCAGAATGCGCCGCCCACACGTGCGGTCCGGATGCGCGTGAAAAGCGCAGGGATGGCTTCATCGGGAAACGCACGAGCCTCTCCCGATGGCAAAGGGCATGAAACGGTAGCATCCGTCCCCGGGAAGGGAGGCGCGCGCAGCAGGAAAGGCACTGTCGCCGGGGTTGCCGTCACGGGCGCTTGCCCCAGACCGGCACCTCCAGCGCGCCATCCGCGCTACGGCGGATAACGCCGTAGCCGCCGGTCGGCAGCTTCAGGCCCGGAAGTTCCCGAATCGCAGCCTTCAGTGCAGCATCGGCCTGCAGGGCGATGCGCGCAGCGCCATTGCTCGTGACAAGCAGCGTGGCGGTATTCTGGCCTGATGCTGTGAACAGTGCGGCCCAGGCCGTTTTTCGATTCTCGGCATCCACCTGCCAGCCCGGCGGCGGCGTGCCGTGCGCGTCCCAGGCGGACAAGGCAGCCTGGCCGATGCGTGCGAGTACCATGTCCTCCGGCTGGTTCTCGTCCGGGCCGTGATCGATCTCGCGGAGGAAATCGGCAGGCTCGGGCCGGGCGGCGTCTTTCTGTCCGGCCAGGATGGCCCGTGCTGTCTGCTGCGTGCGCTGCAGGGGGGAAACGAGCACGCGGTCAAAATGCCATCCCAGTGCGGCAAAGTGCCTTCCCAGGGCTTGCGCCTGGGCTTCGCCTTGCGTGGTCAGCGGAAGATCGGTGCGGGCACCGATCCGGCGCGGGGTTTCCCCCGTGGCAAAAGTATTGCCGTGGCGAACGATAACGAACATGCCCGCGCGGTATCAGCCCGGGAAGGGATCGCCTAGCCGTGCAATCGCCTCTTCGGCGAGGGCAAGGTCGGCCGGGGTGTCGATCCCGGACAAGGCATGTCCCGGCGGGGCGGTTTCCACTGTGGCGATGGTCCGCCCGTTTTCGAGGAAACGAAGCTGTTCCAGCCCTTCGAGCTGCTCGTAGGGCGTGGGGGCGGTGGAGGCGAACCATTCCAGCGCCGCCATGGTGTACCCGTAAAGGCCAAGGTGCTGCCAGACGGGAGACAGCGGCGCGCTCCTAAGGGCTGCTTCGTTCCGGATGGCTGGCAGGATGGTCTTGGAAAACCACAGGGCCCGTCCGTCAGCGGCGCGCACGCACGTCGTTCCGCTGAACGGGGCTTCCGCCTTGTGCTTGCGCAGCCGGTCTAGCCGGGCCCAGTCCAGCCGGTAGACAGGCGTTGCCACATCCGCACCGCCGCGCCGTAAAGTGGCGATCAGGCCGGTGACGACGGAAGGCGGAATGAACGGGGCATCGCCTTGCAGATTGATAACATATGCCGGCGCCACGCTGCGCTGCCGGGCAGCCGCGAAGGCGCGTGCGGAACCGGAATCGAGTGCAGCGGGTGTCAGGACCGCATTCAAACCCAGGTCTGCTGCATGGGCGGCGATGCGCTCGTCATCGGTCGCGACGACTACCTCACAGCTTTCCGCCTCCGCCGCGGCGGTGCGGGCCACGGCGGCGACACGCTCCAGCAGTGTCCGTCCGGCGATTTTCAGAAGAGGCTTGCCCGGCAGGCGGGTCGAGCCGAAGCGTGCGGGTATAACGATCAGGGCTGTGTCGCGATCGCTACAGCCTTCCTCATCGCTTTCCCGCCTGACCTTCCTGAAATCGGCCGCGTCAGGCAACGCCGGTCCTGACGATATCGTGCATGTGCACGATGCCTGTCAGCCTGCCGTCTTCCACGACGAACAGCACCGAAACCGCATTTGCGTTCATGATCTGCAAGGCTTCGGAAGACAGGACGTTGGGGCTTACTGCAACCGGGTTGGGCGACATGTGCAGACCGATTTCGTCGTTCAGATCGTGGATGGTGATGCACCGGCGCAAGTCCCCGTCGGTAAAGGCGCCTACCAGCAGGCCTTGCGCGTCAACCACAGCGGTGCAGCCGTAACGCTTGCGACTCATCTCGATCGTTGCATTGACAAGGGTGGCATCGCGGTAGACTTGCGGGATTGCCTCGCCGGTGCCCATGACTTCGGCCACGGTCGAAAGCTGTGCGCCGAGCTTGCCGCCGGGATGGAAGACATGGAAATCCGACGGCGTGAAGCCGCGGGCCTCGATAAGCGCCACAGCCAGCGCATCGCCCAGGACAAGCTGGAGCGTTGTCGAGGAAGTGGGGGCCAGTTCGTGCGGGCAGGCTTCGCGTACTTGCGGCAGTTGCAGGCAGATATCCGCCGCGCGCCCCGCGGTGCTTTCCGGGCGGGCCGTCGCTACGATCAGTTTCACGCCGAAACGGCGGCAATAGTGGAAGATGTCCGTCAGCTCGCTGGTTTCGCCTGACCAGGTGATCGCCAGAACGACATCGTCTTCAGTGATAAGGCCCAGGTCACCATGGCTGGCTTCGCCGGGGTGCAAAAACAGCGCGGGCGTGCCGGTGGAGCGCAGCGTTGCCGCGATCTTGCGTCCGATATGGCCACTTTTGCCCATACCGCTGACAATTACACGGCCGCGCGTGAAGGCCATCGCCTGGATGGCAGAGTCAATCGACCAGCGCAATTCCGGTGTCAGCATCGATGAACGCAGCGCTTCCAGGGCTTGCAGTTCGATATCGATCGTCTTGAGAGCGGATGCCGTGTAGGGCCCTTCAAATGCCCCTATATCTAATTCGACTTTGGCTTCGACTTTGGCGTTGTGCATGTTCAATTTGACCGAAATCTCTATCAAGGTACGGGATTATTATAGAATTCAAGGGATTGCTAGGCGCTATCTTTGCCGCCATGGGGTGGGTCAGACTGGCTCCATAGTCTTGATGCTCCATCAAGCGAACACCTTGTCCTTGGCGTAGCCGAAACTTTGGCGAAGATCGCAGCAAGGCTCGGCTTATTGCTTATTTTCAAGAGCTCATTCGATAAGGCGAACCGTAGTTCGGACAAATCGTTCCGCGGTCCCGGTATGGATGCGGGGTTGCGCATCCTTGAAAAAGTGCGTGCCGAAACGGGTCTGCCCGTGCTGACCGACGTGCATGAACCGGGCCAGGTCGCTGCCGTTGCGCAAGTGGCGGACGTGTTGCAGACACCTGCTTTTCTGGCGCGGCAGACCGATTTCATCGCTGCGGTCGCAGCTTCGGGCAAGCCGGTAAATATCAAGAAGGCCCAGTTCATGGCGCCGGGCGATATGAAGCAGGTCGTCTCCAAAGCGCGTAACGCGGCGATCGCGGCGGGCCATGATCCCGACGCTTTCATGCTGTGCGAACGCGGGGTCTCGTTCGGTTACAACACGCTCGTTTCCGACATGCGGGGTCTTGCCATCATGGCCGAGACGGGCTGTCCCGTCGTGTTCGATGCCACGCATTCGGTGCAGCAGCCGGGGGGATTGGGCGAACGGTCGGGCGGTCAGCGCGAGTTCGTGCCGTTGCTGGCCCGTGCGGCTGTGGCTGCCGGTGTTTCGGGCGTGTTCATGGAAACGCATCCCGATCCCGACCGGGCGCTTTCGGATGGTCCCAACGCTTTGCCGCTCGCCGATTTCGAACCGTTGCTGGAGAAGCTGATGGCGATTGACGCGCTGGTAAAGGGCGCTTAGCCCGGCGTCCCGTCTTAATTTTCGGCGAAGATGGAAATTTAGATGCCTTTACGGATCACCCGGGTGCTTATGGCCCCGGTCTGGGTGCTCCAGCTTGCCACCGGAGCCAAGAGTTTTCTCGACAATCCGGTCATCGGCTCGGGCCGGTTCAATCGTCTGGGTCTGCATGTGGCACGGGTAAAGATCGCCGCGGCTCTGTGCCGGTGGCGCCGGCGGAAGCTCGCGCACGAGGTCCGGCCCGACTGGCGCGAAGCATTCGATCGCGACGGTTTCGTGGTGATCCGCGATGTCGTGCCGCCGGCGCTGTTTCCGGCCCTGCGCGAAGCGATTCTCTCCTATCGGGGGCCGGCGCGCGAAATGCGGCAGGGTGATGCCATTACCCGAAGAATGGCGATCGATCCCGATATGCTGTCTGCCATTCCGGCCCTGCGTTCATTGCTTGCGCGCAAGGATCTTGTGGCACTGTTCCGTTACGTGGCGAGCTTTCGCACCACGCCGCTTCACTACATCCAGACGATTGTCAGCCATAGCGGGAGCAATGAGCCCGACCCGCAGGAGGTCTTGCATGCCGACAGCTTTCATTCCTCGCTGAAAGCCTGGCTGTTCCTCAATCCCGTGGCCGAAGACGAAGGGCCGTTTACCTATGTGCGCGGATCGCACCGCTTCACACCGGAACGGCTCGACTGGGAATGGCGGCGGAGCCTCAACGATCCGCGAGCGATTGACCGGCTTTCCGCCCGGGGCTCTCCCCGGGTCACCGAGGCCGCCCTTGCCGGGATGAAGCTTTCCCAGCCGGAGGCTCTGGCCTTGCCGGGCAATACTCTGGTTGTCGCCGACACCGTGGGTTTCCATGCCCGTGGCGCCTCGGCAAAGCCGGGAGAGCGGGTGGAGATCTGGTCATACGCGCGCCGCAACCCGTATCTGCCCTGGCTGGGCGGAGACCTGCTCAGTTTGCCCGGCATAGCGGAGCGCCGCGTAGGCTGGCTCTGGACGTTGCGGGACCGGCTGGAGAAACGGATCGGTCAGCCATGGAGGCCGGTGGGGACCCGTACCGCCGGGGATGCGGAGCAGGCCGACGGCGTGCCTTGAAAGGGGGCAGGAGCGAGTAGACCCCGCTCTGTCCGGGCTCCGGCATGCCAGATGCACGGATGACATCTGGTACCCCGATCCGGCTTCAGCGGCTGCCGCAACCAGAGAACCGATCACGATGCGCGGCCTGGGCAGGAGAAAGCGCGGGCGCGGCCAGAGGGCGATTTCGGCCCCTTCGAATTCAGGAAGCACGCGGAGCAGCGATCCGGCGTCGAGGTGTTCCTGCACCAGCCACGTCGGAAGTTGCGGGAGGGCGCAACCTGCCATTCCCGCTTCAAGTATCGCATTGCCGTCGCTGAATGCGTGCCCAAAAGCTTTTCCCGCGCATAGGCAGCAAGCGGGCGGTTGCCTGCTTTCCGTTTCAATGCGGCTCGTTCGGTTTCATCCAACCCGATGGTGAGGCGATGGGCGCTCATGATCCCAGCCCCTCAAGTTCAAACCGAATCGGTTTGAGCTGGTCCTCCCGATCGGCCAATTCCAGAAAGAGGGAGTTCGATGTTCCTCCCTCGGGCCAGAGCCGTGCCGATCCGAAAGCGTCAGGCCAGATTGCCCCGCCAAAGGGTCGTGCCGCCCTTCCACGACACGCCGATCTCGTGCCAGTAGCCCGCGATCTTTTCCCGGGGAGCGATGTCGAGCAGTTCCTCGACGGGAGAATCGAGCAAGGTCAAGTCAAAGTCGCCCTTGAAGCAGCGGCCCTTTTCGACATCGAAGCCCCCGAAAGTCACGACTTCGTTGAGGCTGTCCGTCCCGTCGGTTTCCATCGCCGGCATCCAGCGGTTGTGCGCCATCGGCAGGGCGTTGACGAAACCCGGGGCCTCTGCCTCGCCAGTGATGGTGAAGCGTCCTTCGGCCAGCCGGCGATCGAAGGCCGCGAGCGTAACACCGAAGGTTCCGCCGGGTTCGAGCCGGGGGCCGGCCTTGCCGACGTTGACGGGGCGGCTCATGTGGATCGAGCCCAGCTTTTTGGGGTAGCCCTGGTGCTGGCCGCGCAAGACGGCGAATTCCTTGTCCACCCAGATGTAGATGCAACGCGAATAGAGCTTGCCCTGGAACTTGCAGCGCACAACGAAGAACATCTCCTTGTACTGCACGCGCACGGGATCGAGGATATGGCCGGGCACGTCGCTGACGCTCTGCCAGTCGGCCCAGATCGCGGCGACCGCGCCCGGATCTTCATCGGCGATCTCGAAGCCCGCGGGCAGCAAGGCCGCGACTTTGGCCGGATCGGTCCGGTATTCCAGCGTGATCAGTTCGCCCGAATAATGCCATGGCACTGGCGGCACGATGCTGGCCGTGCCGGTGGGGGTGCGGGGATAGAACAGCCCCTTCAGTTCGCTCATGTTCACCTCGATTGGATTTTCCCGGCGTTCTAACCCAGGCCGCCCCGGCACAGCTTGGCCACAACGGCCAAAGCCGCCCGCGCCCGCGCGGGCTAAGAAAGGCCAACTCCGGAGGAAACGAGAATGACGACCGAATACCGCCGCATCCTGCTCGATGGCTATCCCATCCTGACTACCCGCCATGGTGACGAACTGGTGACGCGCGACGGACGCAGCATCGGCGTGGATGAGGCTGTACACCTTCCCCCGTGCAATCCCGCCAAGATCGTCTGCGTTCATCTGAATTACCACAGCCGCGTTGACGAGTTCATTACCAAACTGCCCGCCGCGCCGACCTATTTCCACAAACCTATCACCGCGCTGAACACCCACAAGGGCCACGTCGTGCGCCCCGGGCGTTGCAAATGGCTCAACTACGAAGGTGAAATCGCCATTGTCATCGGCAGGACCTGCCGCAACATTTCCCCGGACGAAGCCGGCGATTACATCCTCGGCTACGCCGTTTCCAACGATTACGGCCTGCACGACTTCCGCGATACCGACTCCGGCTCGATGCTGCGCGTGAAGGGTTCCGACACGCTGTGCCCGATCGGCCCAGGTCTCGTTACCGGCTGGGATTTCCGCGGCAAGACGATCCGCACTTATGTGAACGGCGTCCTCAAGCAGGAGGATACCACCAGCAACATGGAGTGGGACATGCACTATCTGGTGGCGGACATCGCGCGCACCATTACGCTGGAGCCGGGCGATGTCCTGCTGTCCGGCACGCCCGCGAACAGCCGCCCGGTGCAGCCCGGCGATGTCGTTGACGTCGAGGTCGAAGGCCTTGGCCGGCTGTCCAACACGATCGTCCATGGCCCCACGCCCATTCGCGAGGACTGCGGCGCGCAGCCGACCGAATCGGAGGAAGTGCTTTCCACGGCCATGGGCGGGGACTGGGAATTCCGGGGCATTCGCGCCGCACGTGGCCAGGGCGCCCAGTTTTACGAGTCCAGGCTGGACGAGAAATGATCCGCGCCATGGCCGACGCGACGCGTTTCTATATCGACGGGAAATGGACCAAACCGAAAGGCACGGCCCGCACTCCCATCGTCAACCCTGCCGATCGCTCGATCGTCGGCGAAGTGGCGCTCGGCGCGCCGGAGGATGCCGAGGCGGCGATTGCAGCGGCCCGCAGGGCCTTCCCCGCCTGGTCGCGCACCACGCGGCGCGAACGGCTGGACTATCTGAAGGCCATCAATGCCGCGCTGATCGCCCGGCAGGATGAGATCGGCGACGCGATCATGGCGGAAATGGGTGCGCCGCAAACGCTCGCCCGCTCCGCGCAAGCCGGATCGGGGCCGCAGCACTTCGGCGAAATCATCCGGATTCTGGAGGACTACGCCTTCGAAACGCCGCTGGGCTCCACCCTGCTGCGGCGCGAGCCGATCGGTGTGTGCGTTCTTGTCACGCCGTGGAACTGGCCGATGAACCAGGTGGCGACCAAGGTCGCTCCCGCCCTCGCGGCCGGATGCACCATGGTGCTCAAGCCCAGCGAGGTCGCACCGCTCGATGCGGCGATCCTCGCGGATATTATCGACAAGGCCGGCCTGCCCGCCGGTGTCTTCAATCTGGTGCACGGGGCCGGTCCCGACATCGGCAATGCACTGACGGGGCATCCCGATGTCGATATGGTCTCCTTCACCGGTTCGACCCGGGCAGGGGTCGCCATCGCCACCAATGCCGCGCCGACGATCAAGCGCGTCGCGTTGGAGCTTGGCGGCAAATCCGCCAATATCATTCTGCCGGACGCGGATCTGGCGGTGGCGATTCCGGCCAGCGTGCGCGGATGCATGCTCAACAGCGGCCAGAGCTGCAATGCCGGTACCCGGCTGCTTGTTGCGCGCGAACGGCTGGAGGAAGCCTGCGCAATTGCCCGTGACGTGGCGGAGAGCATGACGGTGGGCCTGCCGCAGCAGAACCCGGATCTGGGGCCGATCGCCAACGAGCCGCAATACGCCCGCGTGCGCGGCATGATCGGCCAGGCCATCGATGAAGGCGCCGTCCTGCTCACCGGCGGGTTGGCGCTACCGGAAAACGTGAAGGACGGGTTCTTTGTTCGCCCGACGATCTTCCGCGACGTCACACCGGACATGACGATCGCGCGCGAGGAAGTCTTCGGTCCGGTCCTGTCGATCATGGCCTATGGCACTGCCGAGGAAGCGATCGGGATCGCCAACGACAGCCCCTACGGCCTTTCGGGGTACGTCTGGGGTGGCGATCTGGAGAAGGCCCGCGCTGTTGCCCGGGAACTGCGGACCGGCATGGTCCACGTCAACGGCGCATCGCTTGACAGCGCGGCACCGTTCGGCGGCTACAAGATGTCAGGCAACGGACGCGAATGGGGCGTGTTCGGGCTGGAGGAATTTCTGGAAATCAAATCCATATTCGGCGGGGCGTAAGCCGGCCGCCACAAGGGGGATATTTGCGATGACCAAACTCGTCATACGGCTGCGCAACGGCGAAAGCCGCGAAATCCAGGCCGATCAGGCAACCACCGTGATGGAAGCGATCCGCAACGCCGGTATCGACGAGATCGCCGCGCTGTGCGGCGGCTGCTGCTCATGCGCGACGTGTCATGTGATCCTTGCGGACGAGGCGTTCGCGGCGCTTGGTGCCATTCCCGACGATGAAAGCGACCTGCTCGACAGTTCGTCTTACCGCGAGGCGACCTCCCGGCTGTCTTGCCAGATCACGGTGGGCAACATGCCCGAAGGATCGGCCATCACCATCGCACCGGAGGAATAAGGCACGGACCGGTTGATTGGGCATGCCGGAGCGCTAGATTGTCCATCATGTCCGATCCGGTCGTCTCGGCCCAGTTCATCCGGCACATTGCCAATTGCCTTGAACTGACGGGCCGCCCGGCCGCGCCCCTGCTGCACAGCATTGGATTATCCCGCGCCGAGCTGGATGATCCCGAGGGGGTCATCCGCCTTGCCGATTTCCTGCTCTTCTTTGAAGAAGCGGCCGCGCTTGCCCGTAACCCCTATTTCGGATTGCACGTCGGCCGCCTCGTCGGGTCCGACAGTCTTGGCCCGTTGAGCTTCCTTTTCCTGAGCGCACCGACGCTGCGCGAGGCCTTTGCAAGCTTCACCCGCTATCTGGACCGCATGCAGGAGGCTTCGCGGGACGCGATCCAGGAGCATTCCGGCAGGGCAACATTCGAATATGCCGTGCTGGACCAGTCGCTTTCCAGACGCCGGCAGGACGCCGAATATTCCATCGCGGCGACCTACAACCTGACGCGGCAATATCTCGGCGGCGATTTCGCGATCGAGGAAGTCCGTTTCGAACATGAACTGGTCGGGGAGTATACCCATTATCGCGACTACTTCGGCTGCGATGTCTGGTTCGAGCAGGACAGCAATTCATTCAGCTTCGATGTCCGGTATCTGGACCATTGCGGCCGCGCCCTCAGTCCGGCCCTGCATCCGATCCTGGAGGATCACTTGCGGCGCAAACCGCACGAGCAGCAGCATCGCGCCACTGTCGGCGCGAAAGTCCGGCGGGCAATCGAGGCTCGCCCGCTCGGCAACAAGCCCTCGATCGCATCCGTCGCGAAGTCCCTGGGGCTGTCGGTTCCCACCCTGAACCGAAAATTGCGCGCCGAAGGCCTCACATGGCACGCGATCGTCAGTGCCAACAGGATGATGGCGGCCGGACGGCTGCTTCGCGAAAGCCAGCGGCAAATCTCGGACATCGCGCTGGCGACCGGCTTCGCCGAAAGCGCCAGTTTCACGCGTGCCTTTCGCGGCTATTTCGGGATTACACCCCTGAGATACAGGCAGGGTGAAGCGCCAACGAAAGAGCACGGAACGGACCCGTGACGCTGCTGCGGGGCCGACGTTCACGAAAAATTGTCAGCGCCGCCAACAGTTTCGCGGGAAGCTTTGAAAAATGGCCGCCGCTCCCATCGAGAACGGCGGCCAGAGTCAGGGTAATGAACAAGGTTTGGCTGCCGTTTCCGCGCGCCGCTGCAATTACCAGCTGACGGTCGCGCTCACCCCATAAGTGGCCGGTCTGGCATAGACCGAAGTCGTGCCGAGCGGACCGAGGTTGAGCGTGTACGCACGGTAGGCCTTGTCGAAAATGTTGCGGCCAAAAACCTGCAGCGTGAACCTGTCGTTGGCACTGGTCCAGGCGAGCGAGGCGTTCGACACGTTGTAGGCCGGCTGCAGCGAGGCCCGCCCATTGGTGACTTCAAGGTACTGTTTACCGTACCAGGCGCCATCGACCTGCGCCGCAATGTTGCCGCCCAGCGCGTCGAAATTATAGCGGAACACATAGTTGAAGCTGAAGCGCGGGGCATTCGGGAACTTCGCGCCCGTGATCGTCTTGGTCGGGTATTGGCAGAAGTAGTTCCCGTCGCCCTGGTCGGTGCAGTACTGCGGCACCGAGGCGCCCGGCACCTGCACCGAGAGGAACTGCGACCCGGCGGCCTGCACTTCATCGACGTGTGACGTTTCCCAGGTCCCGCCCAGATTGATGTTGATGTGATCGTTGGGTTGGAAGAAGGTTTCAAGTTCGGCGCCGGTCGCATGGGCATTGCTGTTGCCGACCTGAGGCACGCCGCCAATCAGCGCGAAGGTCTGATAGTCGTTATAGATGTAGTGATAGATCGTTGCGTTCGCGCGGATCGTGTGATCCGGACTGGCCACTTGATGCCGCCTTCGAACGAATTGAGTGTTTCGGGTTTATGCTGGAAGGTGCTGGCCGTCACATTCGGGTTGAGCGTGAAATTCCCCCCTTTGATACCGCGATTCCACGAGGCGAACAGCAGGGTATCGGCATTGGCGTTGTAATTCAGCGTCACCCGGGCAGCGATGTCCCCATGCGAGATATGGCTTGCACCCGGCAGCACCGCATCAAAACCAGTGGACGAGCCCAATTCGACCGAGCTGCCCCCTTCGGTCACGTTCGATAGGTAATCGACCGACTTGGTGTCTTTGGAATAGCGCAGACCCGTGACCAAGGTGAGCTTGTCGGTAAGATCATATTCGGTCTGCCCGAAAAGCGACCAGTTCTTCGAGCCCAGGTTGTACTGCTCGTCGACGGCGGGGTTCACGCCGGGCAGGCCGACCGCCAGCGCCGCCCCGATCGAGGGCGCGCCGACCGTCGTCTGTGTGCCATCGATCTTCATGTCGAGGTAATAGCCGCCGATTTGCCAGCGGAAACGATCGAGGCGACCCGAAAGGCGCAGTTCTTCGCTGAACTGCTTATAGTTGGCAGCCGTGCGGAAAACGATGACTTCCACTGGAAGGGCATCGCCGTCTTCCCGATATGACTTGGTAAGATGCGTGTAGTTTGTGATCGAGGTCACATCCACACCGCCCAGCTTATAATCCAGCTTGGCCTGGTAGATGTTGGTATTCCGGTTGAAATAGCCCGGTGTGCCAGAGAAGTTGCTGTACGGGCTGGCCTTTTCACCGGTGATGCCGTTGATCACGCCGCTTGTGCCATTATCGAGGCCGGCGGAATCGACACCGCAATATCCGTTGTCCTCCAGTTGGCAATTGTCGAAGACATAGCCGCCGGTCGCGACATGATTGTCCTCGGCATGCTTGTACCACAGATCGAGCGTTCCCTGGGTTCCAAGGTCCGCCTGGATCGTGCCGCGCGCGGCCCAGCCGTTTTCCCCGCCAAGATCCTGTCCATCGGCCTCGAACACACCCGGCAGAGCCGCTCTCGACTTGATGTACCCATCCGCCTTGACGACCCGGGCGGCGGTTCGGAAACGAATGCCCGGGACGATCTGGCCGCCCACCGCGCCTTCCAGAGCACGCCGATCGAACCGCTCGTAGCTGCCGGTGACGTAGCCGTTGAACGCATCCTTGCCGGCATCGTTGCTGACGTATTGGATCAGACCGCCAGTCGCGTTGCGGCCGAACAGCGTGCCCTGCGGACCTCGCAGCACCTCAACACGCTTGATGTCGAACAACTGACCGCTCAGGCCGTTCATGGAGCCCATGTAGGCATCATCGACATAGACCGCGATCGGCGCTTCGAGGTAATCGGTAAAGTTGTTCTGCGAAATGCCGCGCAAGTTGAAGATCGTGAGATTCGGGGACCATGCGTTCAATTGCAAGCCGGGAATATGCTGCGTGATCTGGGTTGCCTCGGTGACGCCCAGCGCCTTGAGCTGATCGCCGGAGTACGCGGTTACCGAGATCGGTACCTTCTGGACATTTTCGTCGCGCTTGTTGGCCGTGACGACGATGTCGCCGAAGGCCGTGCTCGTGGAATCACTGCCGCCCTGACCTGCCTGAGCGTCCTGCGCCATGGCCGGAGAGGCAGCGATGGCAAGAGCGAGAGCCGACGCCGAGACGAGTGATGTTATGGATCGCCGCATACTTTCCCCCCGTTTATTGACGACCCACCAGACCCGTCAGGCCAGACACGTCAGGATGAGCGCCATTTTTCCAAGATTGTTGCGGGGATTGTGCGCGGCGGATCGTCCCTGTTCTTGCCAATTCCGGACAATCAGGCGGGGCAAAGCCGTTCCAGCAGGCCGGTCAGACGATCCATCGCCTCGTCCAGTACCGCATCGGACATGGTGAGAGCCGGCAGGAAGCGCACGACGTTGCCGCGCAGCCCGCAGGAAAGCAGTAGCAGTCCCTCTTTCGCCCCTTCCTGCACGATGGCGCGGGTCAGGGCCGGATCGGGGCGGTCGGGATCGCCGTCATGGACAAGTTCGAGCGCGATCATTGCCCCCGGTCCGCGCACGTCGCCGATCGATCGCATACCGCTCCGCTGCAAATCGCGCAGAGTGCCCTTGATATGGTTGCCGATTGCCTCGGCGCGCCGGCAAAGCCCGTCCTGCGCAATGATCTTGAGCACCTCCAGCCCGGCGACGCAGCCAAGCGGCGAACCGCCATAAGTGCCGCCAAGACCGCCCGGATCGGGCGCATCCATGATCTCGGCCTTGCCCATCACGCCGGAGATCGGGAAACCGCCCGCCATGGCCTTGGCGATGGTCATGATGTCAGGCGTGACGCCGGTCGCCTCTTTCACCCAGTCCATGGCGAAGAGGCGGCCGGTACGCGCAAAGCCTGCCTGGACCTCATCGGCGATCAGCAGGATGCCGTGGCGATCGCAGATTTCGCGCAGGGCACCGAAGAACTTGTACGAGGCGGTGTAGAAGCCGCCTTCGCCCAGCACCGGCTCAAGGACGATCGCCGCGACCGCCGACGGTTCGATCGACGCGGCAAAAAGCGCTTCCAGACCGGCGATGGCCTGCTCTTCCGAAAAGCCGTGGTAGGGGATCGGGAAACGCGTGTGGAACACGTCGCCCGGCATCGGACCGAACTTCGCCTTGTAGGGCATGACCTTGCCGGTCATCGCCAGCGTCAGCAGGGTTCGTCCGTGATAGCCGCCCTGAAAGGTGATCACGCCGCGACGACCGGTACGGGCCCGCGCGATCTTGACCGCGTTTTCCAGAGCTTCCGCGCCCGTGGTGAAGAAGATCGACTTTACCGGGCCGTCAATCGGGGCAAGCTCGCCGAGCTGCTCCGCCAGCGCGATATAGCTTTCGTACGGTGTGACCTGGAAAGAGCAGTGCGAAAACAGATCGAGCTGATGCTTCACGGCCTTGAGAATACGCGGATCGCCATGACCGGTGTTGCACACGGCGATGCCGGTGGCCATGTCGATATAGCGGTTTCCCTCGGCGTCAAACACCTCGGCATTCGCGCCGCGGGCGAAGAAGCGCTGGTGCATGGAACTGACGCCGCGCGGCACGGCCGCCTCGCGCCGTTCCCAGAGCTGCGAATTGCTGGTCATCGGTCAATGCCTCCCATCAGGCAGTATTTGAGTTCGAGATATTCATCGAGGCCGTGCCGCGACCCTTCGCGGCCGATGCCCGATTCCTTGATGCCGCCGAACGGCGCGACTTCGGTTGAAATGATGCCGTCGTTGACACCCACCATCCCGTATTCGAGCTCCTCCATGACCCGCCAGATGCGCCCCATGTCGCGCGCGTAGAAGTAGGCGGCGAGCCCGTAGGGTGTATCGTTGGCGATCCGGATCGCTTCGGCTTCATCCTGGAAGCGGATGACGGGGGCGACCGGCCCGAAGATTTCCGAAGCGGTGATCGCCATCTGCGCCGTCACGCCGGTCAGGACGGTCGGCGCATAGAAATTCGCGCCCGCGCTCGAGCGCTGCCCGCCAACCACGACGCTCGCGCCGGCGTCGACCGCATCGGCGACCAGCTTGGCGACCTTCCCCACCGCGTCCGCATGGATCAGCGGGCCGATCTCCGTACCTGGCAAGGCACCGTCGCCGATCGTGAAGCTGGCCACCTTGCCGACAAGGCGGGCAACGAATTCGTCATGCACGCCGTCCTGCACCAGAATGCGGTTCGCGCAGACGCAGGTCTGGCCCGCATTGCGGAACTTGGACGCGATCGCCCCTTCCACCGCCTGATCGAGATCGGCGTCGTCGAAAACGATGAAAGGCGCGTTGCCGCCCAATTCCAGGCTGACCTTGGTCACCGTCGCGGCGGCCTGCGCCATCAACAGCTTGCCGACGCGCGTCGAGCCGGTGAAACTCAATTTGCGGATCAGCGGGCTTTCGCAGAACAGTTCCCCCACGCCGGACGGGTCCATCGTCGGCACCACACGGAACACGTCGCGCGGCACGCCCGCCTCGTGCGCGAGCGTCTCCAGCGCCAGGGCCGAAAGCGGGGTGGCTTCCGCCGGCTTGACCAGCATGGTGCAGCCCGCCGCCAGCGCCGGCGCCGCCTTGCGGGTAATCATCGCAATCGGGAAGTTCCACGGCGTGATCGCCGCGCAATTGCCGATCGGCTGGCGGATCGTGAGCAGCCGCTTGCCACGGGCGAAAGCGGGAATCGTTTCGCCATAGGCGCGCTTGGCTTCTTCCGCGAACCACTGGATGAAGGAGGCGCCGTAAGCCACCTCGCCGCGCGCTTCCGCCAGAGGCTTTCCGCACTCCGCCGTCACAATGGCCGCCAGGTCGTCCTGGCGTGCCATCACCAGGTCGAACCAGCCCGCAAGGATGGCGGAGCGTTCCTTGGCGGTAAGCTCCGCCCATTCCCCGCGCGCGGCATCGGCCTTCGCGATCAGGCCTTCCACTTCGCCCCGGGAATAGGCGCGAACCGATCCGATGACATCGCCCGTTGCGGGATTGGCGACGTCCAGGCCTTCGCCTGACGTCAAGCGTTCAAGCAACATCGTATTTCGCTCTGCTGGAAGTTCAGATGGCGCCGGCCGGCGCCGACAGAAGCATCGCGTGGCGGCGGATAGGGATGAGCAGCAGGAAGTAGCTCGCGACGAACATGGCGATGCAGACGAGTTCGACAGTCCGATAACCCGAGCCGCCGAGCAATCGCGCCGCGATCAACGGCCCGGCCCCCAGGCCGGTCATCTGCGTCGCCACCGCGAACGACATCATCCGCCCGCTTTCATCGAAATCGCAGATGCGCCCGAGAATGAAGGGAAGCACGAAGTTCCACAGAACGTTGAAACCGCAAACCCCGATCGTGAACAGCGCGAACGTCGGCCTGCCCAAAAGCAGCGCGATGCTGGCCGCGCCGGCAAGGATGCCAACCGCAATCGCCGCGTTGCGATTGAGCCTGTCCGCCAGGAATACCGAGGAAAGCGCACCCGCGACCGCCAGAATCTGCGACAGGAACAGCGCATCGGCAACGCGTTGCTGATCGATCCCGGCGCCAACCCCGACCAGGAACAGAATGGCCCACGCGATACCCTGCGCCAGGTTGTAGGCAAGCACGCCGGCCAGCGCGCTCAACAGGAATATGCGCGAAAGCTGCCGGGCCTCGGGATTGACCATCTCGTCCGACGAGAACGCGTGCGGCACGAACCGGACGGTGACCAGTGCCAAGGCCGAAAGCGCGGCAAAGGTGTAGAACATGGCCGGAAGACCGAACGCCGCGAGAAATTCGGGAAGATACCAAAGGCCGAATGCGCCGTAGGTCAGAAGCATGACCAGATAAAGGGCCAGGTTGCGCTCCGCATGCACGGTAGTGCCAACAAACGTGAAACTGATCGAGATGATCGTCCCCTCGCCCAGCCCGGCCAGGAAACGGAACCACGCGAACAGGGGAGACGCGGTGAACAGCGCGGAGCCAAGGTCACCCGCGATGGCGAGGGCCAGACCGCCCGCCACGACCGTCCTCCAACCGATGCGGTTTCCCCAGGCGGCCAGCGCCACAGTCGCCATGGCAACGCCCAGCATCTCGAAGCCGGCGAGATTGACCGCTTCCCCCTCGCCGACGCCCAGCTGCGTCACGAAACCCTGGACGATGCCCGGCTGGATTATGAAGGAAATAACCCCGATCGTACCGAGCACAACGGCGCTCAGGATCGCGGGCCAACCGTTTACATCGACTTCGCGCTCGAAACTGTCTGTCACCGGCATTCATTCAGCCCCTGATGTAGAGGCTACGATCTCTTGCATTGTCCCGCCGCATTCGCTTGGCCGTACCGGACAATGCGAAAAGCGCCTCCAAGACAAGGGCGATCAATTAGATCAAATGTGATCTTAAAGATCAATACACCCCTGGGGCGAATCGATAGCTTTCAAATCGAAAAATAGTCGGAATCGACACCGGGGAGAATTGTTATGCGTGCTACAGTCCAGGCGGCTGCCCTTGGCGGCTGGGATGGTCTTCTTGCCGAACGGGGGCTGCAAACATCAGCAATTCGCGATTGTATGGGCGGGGATGATGGAACTTCCAGCAGCATTCCGCTTGCCGATTTTGTTCGTTTTTCGGAACACGTGGTAGAAACGACGCGCGACGTTTCGATCCCGTGGCTTGCAGGGGTCCACTATGATCTTTCCATGCTGGGACCTCTCGGCAGCAGCATCAAATCCGCAAGCAAGGTAGGCGTCGCCCTGAAGCGGTTTGTCGAGTTCTTCTCTCTCCTTCAGGATTGCACCGACATCAGTCTCGACCACGAAGATGGCATGGCTTGTGTCAGCTACCGGATTTTGCATCCCGACATCTGGCCGCGCCACCATGACGCGATGTTCAGCCTGGGTATTGTCGCGCAGATCCTGCGGCGCGGCGTCCAGGGCGGCTGGGACAAGGTCGAGTTCGCGTTCGAAGCGGAACAGACCGAAATGCGCGGAGACATTGCCAAGGTTCTGCACGCCCCATGCTCGTTCGGCGCGGACAGCAACCAGTTAAGGTTTCCCGAAGCGATGCTGGACCTTGCGCTGCCCGGCAAGGCCGGGATCTGCGACACCCGGCACCTGAGCACCATGATCGTCGATCGCCGCCGCCAGACGCCTCTGATCGAGCGCCTTTCGGCGCTGGTGTTCCGCGACCTGAACGCGGTCACGATCGACCAGGAACGGATCGCCCGCGAAATGGGCATGTCCAGCCGGACCATGCGTCGCAAGCTGGCGGAGGAAGGCAGTTCATTCCAGCAGGTGCTGGATGAGTGCCGGCTGCGCCAGGCCGTGTTCGAGTTCCGGACCCGGCCGGACCTGTCGATTGCCCAGATCGCGCTGCGTCTGGGCTATGCCGAACACAGCAACTTTACACGGGCCTTCCACCGCTGGAGCGGCATTTCGCCGCAGGCCTACCGCGTCAGGCTGGGCGGCACCGTCCACTGATCCTCCCGAACCCAGAATACCGGACCGATTTCATGATGAAACGACTCTTGCTGCTTGAAGGCAACACTGCGGAAAAACGCACCAGGGGACGCGAACTGGGCGTTCGCAGTTCCAGCGAAATCTATGCCGAAGCGATCTCGGCCCATTTCCCCGAACTCGAACTCGACGTGCTGAACGGGGGCGATCCGGACGAAGTCATGCCCGGGGGCCGATGCTGGAGCGATTATGCCGGCCTGGTGGTTACTGGCTCCTCCCTTCATGCCTACGACCGGGAATTCGCGGTCACCAACCAGATTGCTCTGGTGAAGGAAGCGGCCGGACACGGGCTGCCGATCTTCGGTTCGTGTTGGGGGCTGCAGATTGCCGTGATGGCTGCCGGCGGCGAAGTTGCCTACAACCCCAAAGGCCGCGAAGTGGGCTTCGCCCGCAAGATCCTGCTGAACGAGGCAGGCCGCCGTCATCCGATGTTCTCTGGCAAGAGCCGCGTGTTCGATGCGCCTTGCATCCACTACGACGAGGTCGTCCGTCTTCCCGAAGGCGCCGTGCTGCTCGCATCGAATGAATTCGATCTGGAACAGCTTGTCCAGCTCTACACGCTCTATGCCCGGGACATGATCGCCCAGGGCTTCTTCGCGAATGAAGAGGATCTCACCGCCTATCGCGACAAGATCGCCGTCCTGGCCGCCGATCCGTCTAACGCCGGCCTCGCCTGGCAACTCGGGATCGACAGCGACGTGCTCGACGACCGGCGGCGGCGCGGCGAAATCCTGGCGTGGATCGAAGCCCGCGTGCTGGGCGCTGGCGAAGCTGGACTTATCGCCAGGTAAGGCCGGACGGCCCCGGGGCTCAGGCCCCGGGCATGTCGAACCAGACATGCACCTGGCTGGTGCCGGTCGCGTTCTCGTAGTCGGAGAACTGGCGCCCCTTGGCCGTCCAGTCGCGCCCGCCGCAAGCGGCAGCCATCATCAGGTAATGGCCGAAGCGCGCCTCGGGCGCGTGGCGGAGGTATTCCGGCATGGAGTCGATCACTGCCGCATGGTTTCCTTCGGCGAACCAGCGCAAGCGCTCGTAGTCCGCCTCGCGGGCTTCCGGCGAGGAAATGTGGATCGGGTCCGAGGCTTCGTGCAGCGGAATTTCGCGCAGCGGCCAGAAACGGTGGCTCATAGAACCGCTGGCGATCAGCACGACGCGCTTGTCCGATGCCCTGATCGCATCCCCGATGCCGGCGCCCACCGCGAGGAAATCCCCGGGGTCGGCCGAATAGGCGTGGCTGACCGAAATCCACTCTTCCTCGCCCTGGAGAAACGTGGACAGGTTCACTGTCGGGTAGTGGATCGGCAGCCAGGGATCATCGATCGGCGTCGTCCGCACGCCGTGCGCCGTGGCCGCTTCCGCCATCGCCGCGGCCAGCTCCGGATTGCCTTTCAGGTCGTACCTGATCTGGCGCATGCCGCGCGGCAGCTCGTCGGAGGTATAGAGCCCGGATCGCCGTGCCTGCGCGGCGATGCAGAACTCCACGATCGTGAACCAATGGCTGTCGAAAATGACGATCGTATCGGGCTTCAGAGCGTCCAGCACCTCGCTCTTGAGGCGGTGCAGGCCGGGAACAAGGCTGATCTCCTTACCCTCGTTCAACGCGTAACGGTCTTCCCTCGACATCATGATCGTGGGCGCGTGCGCCACCAGACCGGCTCCAATAATTTCGCCCATCGCTCGGGGTCCTTCCTGCACAAACCACCAATTCCATAAGCCGCAATCCGGACGATCTGAATAGCGGCCCGGCAGCTTGTCCGGTTTTGCCAAGTCCCCGGCGGAGCGTGGGAATAGCACCTTGTCCAGTACTGGAGGCTGTGATGCGTTTTCCCTTTTCGCGCTCGATCGATCCCGACATTGACCTTTCCTCGCAAGATGCCTTCAACGAAGGCCTGCCCTGCGCCACTTTCGCACGCATGCGGCGCGAAGACCCGATGGCGTGGTCCGAGATGGCGAACGGCGACAAGGGCTTCTGGTCCGTCACGCGCCATGCGGATCTGCTCACGCTGAACCGCCAGGCGGACCTGCTGTCCTCGGCACGCGGCATCCGCATGGAGGACCAGAGCGAAGAGGAATACGAAGCGCGCAAGACCTTCCAGGAGACCGACCCTCCTCACCATCGCGCCTTCCGCGCGCTGGCCTCCAAGGCCTTCGCCAAGAACACTGTTGCAAAGTTCGAGGACCAAATCCGGGCGATCGTGACCGATCTTCTCGACGAAGCGCTCGAAGAAGGCGAGTTCGACGCGGTCGACCGGATCGCGCGGCGCCTTCCGATGCGCATGCTGGCACAGATCATGGGCGTTCCGGAGTCTGACGGGCCGTGGCTGGTGGAGAAGGGAGATGCCCTGATTTCCAATTCCGATCCGGACTACACCGACTTTGTGATCGACAAGGTCGATACCGAGGCATACCGGCTTCTGCCGTTCCGTTCGCCGGCCGCGGTCGAGCTGTTCGACTATGCCAACGGCCTGCTCGATCGGATGGACAAGGGCGAGCAGATCGGCGTGCTCAACCTCGTGCGCCAGCCGACCAGCCATGGGACACAGATGTCCCGCGACGAGTTCCGCAACTTCTTCTGCCTCCTGGTGGCGGCCGGCAACGACACCACCCGCTACAGCCTTTCGGCGACGATCCATTCGCTGGCCAATGACCCGGAACTGCTGGCGATTTCGAACTGCATGGCAAGCAGGTGAAGGCCGGGGACAAGGTGTTATTGTGGTTCGCTTCGGGGAACCGCGACGAAACGGCTTTCGACAATCCCGATGTCATCAGGCTCGACCGGCCCCGCAATCCGTTCCTTTCATTCGGACAGGGCGGTCCGCACATCTGCCTTGGCATGTGGCTCGCCAAGCTTGAGGTCGCCATCGTCATGCAGGAACTGGCCAAGCGGCTCGCTTCGATCGAGCAGACGGCGGAGCACAGCTACCTGCGCTCCAACTTCATCCACGGAATAAAGCATTTGCCAGTGCGCGTGACGGCGCGCTGATGGGGAGAAAAATGGATCAATTTTCCAAATTCGACGCGCCCGGGCCCCAGGCGGGCGCGCGCGAACGATGCCGCATCCTGTTTGCCGATCAACTCAATCTCGCGCGCGGTAAATACGTGCCGATGAGCGAAGCCGCGAAGGGCCATACGCGCATGTGCGTCGGCACTTTCGCGGTCACTTATGACAAGGCGCTGGTCGCGGCGCCGAGCGGCGGTCTGCTCGATGGCCTGCCGGACATGGAAGTGACTTTCGACCCCCACGCGCTCAGGCCGTCATGGGAACCGGCGACCAGGATTGCCCTGGGCGAGCTGAAATACCAGGGCAAGCCTTTCGCGCTGTGCGGTCGCGGCGCCCTGCGCTCGGCGATCGAGGCATGGCGCGCGCGCGGCCTTGATCCGATGGTCGGCATCGAACTGGAAGCCTACATCTACCAGCGCGGCGCCGACGGCCAATGGATTCCCTATCAGACGCCCGGTGCCTTTGTTTATGGAACCGGTCCCTTCACCGACCCGGCCGGCTTGATCGACGATATCTGGGAAGCCGCGGCGGCTTGCGGACTGCCGATCGAATCGATCAATGCGGAATACGACGCACCTCAGTTCGAACTCACCTTGCGCTACGCCGATGCCATGAAGGCCGCCGACGATTGCTTCCTGTTCCGGCAGATGGCGCGCGAAATGCTCTATCGGAAGGGCTACCTTCTCTCGTTCCTGCCCAAGCCTTTCGCCGACAAGAGCGGAACCAACGTCTTTGCCGACGATGCCATCGCGCACGAGATTTCGCCGACGATGAAGGGCTGCATCGCCGGCCTGCTGCATCATCACGAGGCCCTGGCCGCCATCATGGCGCCGATCACCAACAGCTATGCCCGCCTTCAGCCCGCCAGCCTGTCGGGGTACTGGGCCAACTGGGGGATCGATCACCGGTCCGTGACAGTTCGCGTCTCGGCCGAAACCGGCGCGGCCGCGCGTATCGAGCACCGCCTCGCCGATGGTGCCGCCAGTCCCTACTTCGCGATCGCCGCCCTGCTTCGGGCGGCCCTGCTCGGCCTCGACAAGGACTACGACCTGCCCGCTACCGAGACCAGCGACGGGCTTGAAACGATCAATACCGATCGGCATACCCCGCACGATCTCGGCGGCGCGCTCGATGCTCTCGAAGCGGACAAGGATCTGACTGGCGCGATCGGTCAGGAACTGATCGACAACTACATCTGCATCAAACGCGAAGAGCTTCGCATCGTCAGCGAAAAGCCCGGCGAAGAGCAGATCGCCTACTACCTGCACTATATCTGAGAGCCATCATGAACGAGCGGATCGATATCGACGGCATGTCCGTTTCCCCGGACCATTACATCGGCGGCAAGCGGGTCAAGTCACCCTACACTTTCGAAACGCGTTGTCCGTTCGACTGGTCGCGCAAGCTGGGCGACATCGCGCGCGGCACTGCCGCCACCGCGGCGCTGGCCGCGAAGGCCGCAACCGACGCCTTCCCCGCCTGGGCCGCGCTTACGCCCGCCGAACGCGGCGGTTACATGCACAGGCTTGCCGATCTTATCGAGGCCCATGTCGAAACGCTCGCGGCGATCGAATGCCTCGACATGGGCATGCTGCTTGAAAGCTTGCGGCTGCGTGTGATCCCGCGCGGCGCGGCCAACTTCCGCAATTATGCGGACCTCGCCTCAGAGCACCAGGAACGCGTCTGGTCCTCGCGCGGGACGCTGAACCGCGTGATCCGCATGCCGGCAGGCCCCGCGCTGATTATCACGCCGTGGAATGCGCCCTTCATGCTATCGACATGGAAGTGCGCGCCCGCCCTGGCGGCGGGCAATACCGTGATCCTCAAGCCGGCGGACTGGTCGCCGCTGTCGGCATCCCTGCTGGCCGACCTGATTGACCAGGCCGGGTTCCCGCCGGGCGTGTTCAACATCGTCCAGGGGCTGGGCAGCGAACTCGGCAACGCGCTCGTTTCCGATCCGCGCATCAAGCGCATCAGCTTCACCGGCAGCGTGCCGACGGCACGGGTCATCGGCAAATCGGCGGCCGAGAACATCGTCCCCTTCACGGCCGAGCTTGGCGGCAAATCGCCGCTGCTGGTCTTCGCCGACGCGGACATCGACGCCGCCGCGAAGAAGGCGGCCGGGCAATTCGACGACAGCGGCCAGGTCTGCATGGCGGGCACGCGCATCATCGTCGAGGAAACGATCCGCGATACATTCCTGGAGCGGTTCCACGCCTATACCGACAGGCACGTCATGGGCGACAGCCGCGATCCGGCCACGACCATGTCGGCGCTGATCCATCCGGTTCACGTCCAGCGCGTGCTTGGCTTCATCGAACGCGCAAAGGCCGCCGGGGACACGATCGTACGCGGCGGCAAGCTGTGGAAGGAAGGCGCGAACTGGATCGAGCCGACCCTGATCGTCCCGCGCGGCAATGACAGCGAAGTCGTCCAGAACGAAGTCTTCGGCCCGGTACTGACCTTCCAGACATTCAGCAACGAGGCGGAGGGCGTGGCCCTGGCCAATTCGACGGCCTTCGGCCTGTCCGGCATCGTCTATACCGGCAGTGCCGAACGCGCCGAAAGGGTCGGACGGGCGGTTCGCGGCGGAACGGTCTGGGTCAACACCTTCCTGGTGCGCGATCTTACCGCGCCGTTCGGTGGCATCGGCATTTCCGGGATCGGCCGCGAGGGCGGCGATTACGCGCTGGATTTCCATTCGGATCTCAAGACACTGCAGATCCTCGAAGGCAGCGTCGATTAAAGGGCCAGTTTCATGAAGCAGATGACGATTCTTCTCGCCGCCGCCGCCATGCTGGTGACAGGTGCCGCGCAGGCCGACGATACGCAGGCCCAAAGCTGCCATCTCACCACCCGCGAAGTCGTCACGAAATTCTTTGATGCCTTCTACATCAAGAAGCAGGTTCGCACCGCCTTCGAAACCTGGGTGGCTCCGGGCTACATCCAGCACAATCCCTCGGCCGCATCGGGCCGCGATGCGGCGATCGCCTTTCTTGAACCGTTCTTCACGAACAATCCCGGCATTTCCTATTCGATCAAGCGGATCATCGCCGAAGGCGATATGGCGGCGGTCCATTCCCACGGCAAATTCGCGCCCGGCGATCGCGGGATGGCGATCGTGGACATCGTCAGGGTGGAAAACTGCAAGATCGTCGAACATTGGGACGTCGTTCAGCCCGTCCCCGAAAAATCCATGAACGAAAACACCATGTTCTGAGCCGCTGACCGGGCCGACTCTTAAACGGCACCAGGCTACGTTTGAAGCAGGCTCGTGGAGAACGCGCCCCGGATAAGGCCGACCATCTCCGATTGCCGGGTCGTTCCGGTCTTTGCGAGGACTTGCTTGAGCTGCGAACGCGCGGTGAAAATCGAAATTCCCTTTCGCTCGGCGAAAGTGCGGGTCGATTCCCCTTCGCATATGGCCGCCGCCAGCAGCGCCTCGGCCCCGGTGAAGCGATAGAGCTCCGACAGGACCGCCGCGGAAAGGGGGCCGCGCGAACCCACGGGAGGGAAGATCAGCAAGGCAACCGAAGACCGGCTGCCGGCATCCGCCAGCGGAATCGCCAGGGCCTGATGTCCCTGCGGCGCCTCGCCCAGGAAGCCCTTTGCCATTTCCCCGGCGCCAGCGGAGGCCAGAAGCGCGCGAATGACGTCCGAATACTGTTCCGAGCCGCCGGCAAGGCGCCGTCCGGCGCGGCGAATGTGTCGGCCGGCATCCAGCATTTGCCCCGCTGCGCGGTTCTGCCATTGCACGTCCCCGTTGTCCGCCAGCATGAAAATGCCGCAGTCGAGAAGGTCGAGCAGTTGCGCTGTCTGTTCCGTCGGTTCGCTGCTCCTCGCGCCCAGTCGCATCGTCCGGCACACATGCGGGAGAAAGCTTTCGATGCAATGCTGCACGCCGCGATCGAAGGCCCAGGACGGCTCGTTCGCCGAATGAAGCGCGATCAGAAGGGTTCGGCCGGGTTCCAACTCCATTCGCGCGCCGACGAAGGAATGGAAACCGATCGAGGCAAGCTGGGCACGGTAGCGCCTTACCGCAGGGTCCAACCCGTCGAGATCGGATTCGTCCCGAAAGAACGACACGCCGGGTCTTGCCGGACTTCTTTCCGCCAGCATCCGCGGATTGCTGCAGTCATCGGGAACTTTGTCTTGCCGTAAGGAAAGCGTCTGGCGGTCGGACAGTGACATTTCAGTCTGCAACCATCGATCCCCCCGCGAGGCCAGTTGCACGACCGTACTGCAGGCCCCCGTCATCCGCCGAAAGCGATCGAGGACGTCCGGCCACAGTCCGGGGTCCTGGGCGCAACAGTAGGTTCGTTCGATCAACTCGGAAGTCGGTCCATCCATCGCTTGAACTCCTTCGGTGAAAGTAACATGGCAGAAGAGGGGGAAAGCTTAGCAAATTCGGCCAAGTTTGAAGTCTTGCCGTCCTCTGGATCGGGCAATCGCGGCCGGGAAACCCGGAAAACCGGACCTGCCCGACAAACGGGCCGGATGCCCCCCGACGGCATGACCCAAATGGGTGATGCGGCAATTCCGCAATGTCAGCAGCATGTCCCCGGAACAACGCGGGGCCAAATTTGCAGTCCGGGCTTTCACGCCGGACACGATGGCAGACATAAGGGGGTATTCAAGCCATGCCGATACGCAACCGTTACCTGCTCTTTGCAACCTCCCTGACCGGCGTGGCATGGTCCACGGCCGCGTTCGGACAGGACGATGCCGCCGCGCCGGTCCAGTCCGGCACGGACATCGTCGTCACTGCCACAAGACAGTCGCAGGTTCTGTCCAAAGTTCCTCTCAGCGTCGCGGCCTACGATCAGAAATCACTCGATCAGCAGGGCGTTCGCCGCGTCGACGACATTGCCCAGCTTACGCCAGGTATAACGTTCCAGCGCGGCGACCAGCGCAACGCGAGTGCCGCCACCATTGCCATCCGTGGCATCTCCTCGACGGCGGGATCGGCCACGACGGGCATCTACATCGACGATACGCCCATCCAGATCCGCACGATCGGGTTCAGCGCCTTCACCCCGTTCCCCGCCGTGTTCGACCTGCAACGCGTCGAAGTCCTGCGCGGACCGCAAGGCACGTTGTTCGGCGCGGGATCGGAAGGCGGCACCGTGCGCTTCATCACGCCGTCCCCGGATTTCAATGCCCTGAAACTCTATGCAAGAGCCGAACTTGCCTCAACCGAGCATGGTGCCGCCAGCTACGAGGGCGGCGCCGCTGTCAGCGTCCCGCTGGTACAGGACAAGCTCGCCGTCAGGGTGAGCGGCTATTACCGGCGCGACGGCGGGTACATCGACCGGGTCAACTACAGGACCGGAAATGTCCTCGACAAGAATGCCAACTGGTCCAACGTGAAGGTGGTCAACGCGGCCCTGGCCTGGAAGCCGGTCGACGCCGTGACCGTGACGCCGTCGGTCTACTACCAGAACGGCTATACGAACGACACGGGAACCTACTGGGAAGACCTGTCGAACGCGGACCAGGGCAAATTCCGCAACGGCAACGCCCTCAGCGATTGGAACCGGGACAAGTTCGTCCTCCCGGCGCTCAAGATCGAGGCCGATCTGGGCGCGGTGGAACTCGTTTCGAACACGTCCTACTTCTACCGCCTCAGGAAGTCCGGCTGCAATCCAACAATCCCGACTCCCGCCTGACCTGGGTGATCGGCGGGTTCTACACGCGCAACAAGCAGACCGCCCGGCAATACGTGCAGGACACTTTCCTGCCCGGCCTGTTTCAGGCCGCGACCGGCGTTCCCTTCGAACTGGCCTTTGGGCAGGGCCTGTACCAGGGCAAGTACACTTTCGTGCTCGACAAGGCGACTTCGATCGATGAGCAGATCGCTGGCTTCGGTCAGGCCGATCTGAAGCTTACGGACAAGCTCAAGCTCACCGCCGGCGTCCGTGTCGCGCACACCAAGCTGAACGCCAGCGCGCAGTTCGTGGGGCCGGTGGTAGGACCGCCGATCAACGACAGCGGCCACCAGTCGGAAAGCCCGGTTACGCCAAAGTTCGGGCTGTCCTATCAGGCGACCGGGAACACCCTCGTCTACGCCAGCGCCAGCAAGGGGTATCGTGTCGGCGGTTACAATCCCGCCGTCGGCCTGCCCTGCGGTGTTTCTTCATCGCCTGTCGCCGGAACCGCGCTGGGCAATCTTGGCCTGACCAACCGGCCCGAGCTGTTCGATTCAGACTCGGTATGGAGCTACGAGGTGGGCACCAAGACCCGGCTGTTCGACCGCCGCCTGCAATTCGACGCCAGTGCGTTCCGCATCGACTGGAACAACATCCAGCAGACCATCCAGCTTACCCAGTGCGGGTTCAACTATACCGCCAACCTGGGCAAGGCGCGCAGTACCGGCTTTGACATCCAGTTCCAGCTCCGCGCCACGGACTCTCTGACGCTGGGCGGCGCGGTCGGCTATACCGATGCCAAGTTCACGCAGACGATCAAGGCCGGTCCTGCCGCCGCGGCCAATCTCGTGACCGCCGGCGACAAGATCCCGCTCAATCCCTGGCAGATCACGTTCAACGGCCAGTACGATTTCGCGGTGGCGGGTAAGGATGCGTACATTCGCGCGGATTTCCAGCACCTCAGCCGGCAAACCGGAGCGACGCAGCAGCGAGATCCCGCCAATGGCGGGGCGGATCTCACGATTCCGGGAATTCCGGAAACCAACAACCTGTCGCTGCGTGCAGGCGTGACGCTTGAACCGGTCGAACTCTCGTTCTTCGTGAATAACGTCACCAACGATCGCCCGCTGCTCCTGCGGCAGCACGACGTTGTCTACTCAACACTCTATCGCAACGCGACCGCACGTCCGCGTACTTTCGGCATGACCGCGATCGTGCGCTACTGAACGGGAGATCGACAAAGATGAAAATGAAGTTCTCGCGCTCGCTAGGCATCGCCATGCTTCTTGGCAGCGCCGCCATGGCCCTGCCGGGTGTTGCATGGGGTTCGCAAAGCGCACCGGCCGTCGCCGAGGTCCCGGAAGGCGCCGACCTGCTTTTCACCAACGGCGAGATCTGGACCCCCACCGGCTGGGCGCAGGCGATGGCGGTGTCCAAGGGTATCATCGTTGGCACCGGCAGCGACGCGGAAATGACCGGTCTCGCCGCCGCCAACGCCACGGTAATCGACCTCAAGGGTGAGGCAGTGCTGCCGGGACTGCACGATATGCATGTCCACCCGATGGGCGCGGGCCTTGAGCAATTCGCCTGCCGTCTGATGCCGGGGGCCGACGCGGCGGCCATCGCGGCGCAGGTTGCCGCCTGCGCGAAGCTGAAGAAGCCCGGACAATGGATCACCGGCGGCAACTGGATCGCCGCGGGCTTCAAGCCCGGCCAGCAGAACCGCCAATTCCTCGACAAGCTGGCGCCCGGTAATCCCGTGATGTTGAACGATGAGGCGCACCACAGCCTGTGGGTCAACTCCATGGTGCTCAAGCTTGCCGGGATCACGCGGGACACGCCCAATCCTGCCGGGGGCGTGATCGAGCGCGACGCCAGGGGGGAACCAACCGGCTTGCTGCGCGAGACGGCGCGGTCTCTGGTGGACAAGATCGTGCCGGAGCCGACCGATCAGGAAAAGCGCGCCGCGCTGATGCTCGCGGCCAACCAGATGCTGTCCTATGGCATCACTTCCTATACCGATGCGCTGATCGACCGATCAAGCATAGGCACCTATGCCTATCTTGCCGGAACCGGCCAATTGAAGCAGCGCGTGCGAGGGTGCATCCGCTGGCTACCCAACCATGCGGACGATCCGGCCGTCAGCGGCGCGGCGCTGATCGCCGATCGTGGCTTCTACGAACGCGCCCGGCTCAAGTTCGATTGCGTCAAGATGTTCCTCGACGGCGTTCCCACGGAAAGTCACACGGCGATGATGCTGTCGCCCTATGCCGGCGTAGCCGCCAGCGATCCCCATGCCCATGGCATCGAGATGGTGGATCCCGCGCAGCTCTTTCCCGAGGTTACAAAGTTCGATCGCGAAGGGCTCACCGTCAAGTTCCATGCTGCCGGCGACGGTGCCGTGCGGGAAGCGATGGATGCGGTGGAGGCGGCGCGCAAGGCCAATGGCTGGGGCGGACCTTCGCACGACATCGCGCATGACAGCTTCGTCGATCCCGCCGACATTCCGCGCGTGCGCGCCCTGCACATGACCTGGGAATTCTCCCCCTACATCTGGTTCCCGACCCCCATGGCCGAGCATGACATCACCGTCGCGATCGGGCCGGAGCGGATGAAACGCTGGATCCCCATAAAGGATGCACTCGATACCGGCGCTCTGGTCGTCGCCGGCTCGGACTGGTCGGTGGTGCCTTCGGTCAACCCGTGGATCGCGATCGAAACCATGGTAACCCGGGAAGTACCGGGGGGCAGCGAGGAAACGCTGGGCGAAGGCCAGAGGATCACATTGGCACAGGCGCTTCGTATCTTCACGGAAAACAGCGCTGCCCACATGGGCGATCGCGACAAGGTCGGCACGATCGAGCCGGGCATGCACGCGGACGTGATCGTGGTCGATCGCAACCCGTTCAAGGTTCCGATCACGGATGTTCACAACACCAAAGTCCTGATGACCTTCATCGACGGCGAGGAAGTCTATGACGCGGCCTCGCCGCCCAGGCTGACCGCCAACTGACAGCGGCGGCCTGCCAGCCGAAGGGCACCTTCCCCGCGCTTCCTGACGGCATGGCCCTCGGCCACCGGCCGCGCGCGTTCCGGGCGCTGCGTGGTCTTCAGGTGGCGGGGGGTCTGTCTCGATATAACCGCCGGGCGGCAGGGTTTCCGCCGACAGGCAACGGGCCTTCATCAGCCGCCGTACCAGCGGATCGGGCGCGGCGCGTTGTCCGGCCAGCGCCGGCCCCTCGTCGTGCAACCCGTCGGGCGCGAAGAGGCGGCCATGGTCAGCGCCTCTCTCCTTGCGTGTTGTTCCGCCATCTGTTGAAACCTGCGCGGAAAGGGATCAAGATCGCGCGGCCATGAGACAAGTGTCCACTATCCTTTCCTTCGAGACTTCGGGGCGCGGCTTCACCGATATCACGCGTGCGATGGCGCGGTGGCTGGCGGAAACGGACGTCTCCGAAGGGCTGCTGACCCTGCTGTGCCGCCATACGTCCGCCTCGCTGCTGATTCAGGAAAACGCCGCGCCCGAGGTGCGCACCGATCTGGCGGACTGGCTGGACCGGCTGGCGCCCGAAGAAGCAGCCTATGCCCATGACGATGAAGGGCCGGATGACATGCCCGCGCATCTCAAGGCTACGCTGACCGGCGTGAACCTGCAGATCCCGGTCATCGGCGAGCGCATGGCGCTGGGCATGTGGCAGGGGATTTATCTTGCCGAGCATCGGGCCATGCCGCACCACCGGCAGATCGCGGTTCATCTGATCGGCGAATAGTACCGGAACCGGCACGCACTGTAACCACAGGCGGTTCCACAACGAACGCAGGGGAAAGGAGCGGTGATGGGTACAGGAATTCTGGCGGCGGATTCGGACGTGTTCGATCCGGGCTTTGCCATCGCGGCGCGTCAGGCGTATGTCGTGGGCCATGGCCTGCGCATCACTCCGGTGGCGCAGGACGATATCGATGTGGCCTCGCGCGAACCGGTCAATGCCGTGCGCGACGGGGTCGGTGCCGTGGGTGTCGACGAACTGCTGGAGGACAAGGCGCTGTCAGACGCGACATGGGATGCCCTGTCCCGCAAGTGGGACGAGGCCCAGCTTATCGAATTTCCGATGATGGTCGGCGAATATGCCGCTACCGCCTGTGTGCGGAACATACTGCGCATTCGGCTGGTAAAGGACAATCCGGGATCGACCTGCCCATGACCGAAGATGCCACCGGCATGAGTCCGAAGGGAGGCGACCTCGTGAAGCGGCACCGCCTTTCCACGCGGCTGTGGCACTGGACCAATGCCGTGACGCTGCTCGTCATGCTGATGAGCGGGCTGATGATCTTCAATGCCCACCCACGCCTCTACTGGGGCGAATACGGTGCCAATTACGATGCGCCCTGGCTGAAGATCGGCTCGGCGCGCATCGGGAAACAGGAATTCGGCTATGTCCAGATCGGCTCGGCGCGGCTGGAGACCACCGGCGTACTCGGCCTGTGGAAGGATCCGGACGGGCGCACGCAGCGCCGCGCTTTCCCTTACTGGCTGACGATCCCCTCGCGCTACAGCCTGGCGGGTGCGCGCATCTGGCATCTCGCTTTCGCCTGGGTGCTGGCGGTGGGGCTGCTGCTCTATCTGCTGTGGTCGCTCGTCAACCGGCATATCGGGCGCGACATCCACATCACCCGCGCCGAATGGCGGCCTTCACACATCTGGCACGATGTGAAGGACCATGCGCGCCTGCGCTTTCCCACTGGCGCGGCGGCGCTGAAATACAACGTGCTGCAGAAACTGGCCTATGCCGGGGTGCTGTTCGGCCTGCTGCCGCTGATGATCCTGACCGGCCTTGCGATGTCCCCCGGCACCGATGCGTGGTTCCCGTTCGTCACCGAAGTGTTCGGCGGGCGCCAGTCGGCCCGGTCTGTCCATTTCATCGGCGCGGCGCTGCTGGTGGCGTTCTTCCTTGTCCACATGGCGATGGTCGTGCTGGCCGGACCTTTCAACGAAGTGCGCGCGATGATCACGGGCCGCTACCGCCTGCCCCGGGAAAAGACCGTGACGGAGAATGCTGCATGAGCCGCCTGATCCTCTCGCGCCTCATACTGATCCGCGGCGGGGCTGCCGGAGCGGGCAGCCTGATGCTCTCCGGCTGCGACAAGCTGTTCGAGAACCCCGCTTTCCGCCACACGCTGGAAGGCGCGGAAGATCTGCACCGGATCACCCAGCGCGCGCTCGGCCGCAACGCTCTGGCGCGCGAGTTCACTGCGGCGGACATGTCGCCTCGCTTCCGCGCCAACGGCAGCCGCGAAGTGGCCGATCCCGTTTACCGCCAGCATCTGGCGCAAGGCTTCGCGCAGTGGGCGCTGCGAGTGGAGGGGCTGGTCGAAAAGCCGCTCACGCTGCCGCTGGACATGCTCAAGTCCATGCCCCAGCGCACCCAGATCACCCGGCACGACTGCGTGGAGGGCTGGAGCGCGATTGGCCAGTGGACGGGCCCGCGCCTTGGCCCGATTCTCGACATCGCCGGGCTCAAACCGCAGGCGAGGTACATCGTGTTCCACTGCGCCGATCTCTATTACGGCAAGCCGTACTACGAATCGATCGATCTGGTGGATGCCTTCCACCCGCAGACGATCCTGGCCTGGGCCATGAACGGCAAGCCGCTGGAACAGGCCCACGGCGCACCGCTGCGTCTGCGGGTGGAGCGTCAGCTCGGCTACAAGCACGCCAAGTTCGTCACCCGCATAGAGGCCGTGTCCGCGCTGGACGGCATCTACGGCGGCAAGGGCGGCTATTGGGAGGATAACGGCGCATACGCCTGGTACGCGGGAATATAGGTCGCAACCCGACTCTCTCGAAATCGCTATAGGGCGCCGTGATCGGTTGAGGGCGCGCAGGTGCGCTTTGCCACCAGGCGGAACGAACGGCGTGGCCATCGTCGTAAGATTAATAACGGTACTGGCTTTGCCATGAAGCCTTCCAGTCACGGCCAAAGATGGTCAACGGCGTAGTGTACGATATTCCGGTTTCCATCGGGCCGGTGGATGTGGCTGTTCCAGCCTGCTCTCGCATTTGATCCGGAATAAAGAAGCGACCCACCATGTCTCGTTATGCGAACGTCGCTTTTTGGGGGCTGGCGAAGCTGTTCCGGGGGCAGAGTTTGAGGGGATCGCACAATGGACAGCGCATTTGCTTTATACCGCGTGCATCTTCGCGCTGTCGCGCTTCATGGGGGATTTTCACGTGGCCGCGAAGGTGCCGAGGGTCGCCGGAGCCGCCTGACTGACGGGGCATGGTGGGGAAAAAGGGCCTCCGCAGGCGCTGCGGGGGCCTTTACGCAGGCGCAAACCTGCCCCAAATGCAGGAGCCATGAGTACTGCCCCCCAGCCCACGCCCGCCATTTCGATCCGCGATCTCGTCAAGCGCTATGCACCGGCCGGGGAAGCGGAGGGCAAGCTGGCGCTGAACGGCGTGTCGTTCGACGTGCCGGAGGGTGGCATTTTCGGATTGCTCGGGCCGAACGGCGCGGGCAAGTCCACGCTGATCAACATTCTGGCCGGGCTGGTGCGCAAGTCGTCGGGCACGGCCGAGATCTGGGGCTTCGATATCGACCGCGATCAGCGCAATGCCAAGCGCTCGATCGGCATCGTTCCGCAGGAAATCGTCTTCGATCCCTTCTTCAACCCGTTCGAGGTGCTGGAGATCCAGGCCGGACTCTACGGCATCGCCAAGCATCTGCGCCGCTCGGAGGAACTGTTGCGCGCCGTCCATCTGGCGGACAAGCGCAATGCCTATGCCCGCACGCTGTCGGGCGGCATGAAACGGCGTCTGCTGATCGCCAAGGCGCTGGTGCACCAGCCGCCGGTGCTGGTGCTCGACGAGCCGACCGCAGGCGTCGACGTCGAACTGCGCCGCCAACTGTGGGATCTGGTGACGGAGATGAACCGCGCGGGCGTGACGATCGTGCTCACCACGCACTATCTCGAAGAGGCAGAGGAGCTGTGCGACCGTATTGCCATCATCAACCACGGCCAGATGATCGCCAACAAGCCGACGCGCGAGCTTGTGGGCATGGCACGCGAGAAGATCCTCGTGCTCACGCTGGACCGCGATGTGACTGAACTGCCCAGCCATCCCGGCGTGATCAAGTGTGCGAAGGCGGGGGAGCGGGAACTGGAAATCACTTACGACAAGGATCGCAGCAATGCCGGTGAAATCCTGTCAGCGGTTCAGGCGCAAGGCTTCGCGATCATCGATGTGACGACGCGCGAGGCTGATCTTGAGGATGTATTCGTGAGGCTGACCAGCGAGGCGCGCAGCGCGGCTTGAACGGCGGAAACGATGCGCCCTGGTTTTCTGGTCTATACCATATATCAAGTATATTCGAAGGCGCCGGTAGTCTGCTGAAGAATCGCGCGTGGCCGGTTCAGTTCCGCATGCGTCTTAAGAGGTTTTCTTTTTCCAGGCCGTAAGGGTTGAAGCCTATTGTTCGTGCGTATCGCGTTTCCACACTTTATGTTTCAAGGGTCTTTGCCTGGATGAATATTTCTTAATTCGATTCGCATCGGCAGCGGATATTTGCCGACTCCAATATTCTTAAGATATTATGCGTAGTTCGGTTGCCGTGCAACGAGTCCTTTGGTGGTGCGACAAAATCTTGCAGGGTTTGTCATAGCGCGGCAAGGAGGCGCGATGGAATCGCATGTAAACCCCGCCAGCACTTTTGATATCCTTGTCATCGGCTCGGGCGCTGCCGGTCTCACGGCGGCGCTGGCGCTGGCTGAAAAGCACAAGGTTGCCGTTCTCGCCAAGGGCAGCCTTACCAGCGGGTCGACCGCCTGGGCCCAGGGCGGTATCGCGGCTGCGCTGGATGAGGGCGATACCTTCGAGGAGCATGAGCGGGACACCATGATCGCCGGGGCCGGTCTCAATCGGGGCGAGACGGTCGAATTCGTCATCGAGCGGGCGCCGCACGCGATTGGACGGCTGATCGATCTGGGCGTTCCGTTCAACATGGAGGGTAACGAACTCCATCTGACGCGCGAGGGCGGGCATTCGCATCGCCGCATTGTCCATGTGAATGACGCCACCGGCCGGGCGGTTCAGCAGGCGCTGCTGGGCGCGGCGCAGGCCAATCCCAACATCACTCTGCTGCCCGGCCGCTCATGCATCGATTTCATCACCGGGCGGCACGAAATGCGCTATTCCGCTTCGGGCCGGGTCTGGGGCGTCTATGCGCTCAACGAAGATACCGGGCACGTCGAGGCGCTTACCGCGCGAGCGACGGTGCTGGCCACGGGCGGGGCCGGGCGCGTCTATCAGTTCAGCACCGCGCCGCGCGGCGCCACCGGTGATGGCATTTCCATGGCCTGGCGTGCGGGCGCGCGGGTCTCCAACATGGAGATGATGCAGTTCCACCCGACCTGCCTTTACAACCTCGAGGTCAAGAACTTCCTCATTACCGAGGCGGTGCGCGGCGAAGGCGGGCGGCTGATCAACCCGCGCACCGGCAAGCGCTTCATGGCCTTCTACGATCCTGAACGCCTCGAACTCGCCCCGCGCGACGTGGTCGCCCGCGCGATCGACTCCGAGATCAAGCGCTTCGGTCTCGATTACGTGCATCTCGACATCAGCCACAAGTCACCCGAATTCGTGCGTGAGCACTTTCCCACGATCCATGAAAAGCTGCTCACGCTCGGCATCGACATGACGAAAGAGCCGATCCCGGTAGTGCCTGCCCAGCACTATACCTGCGGCGGCGTGCTGATCGATCTGGACGGGCGCACCGATCTGCCCGGGCTCTATGCCGCGGGCGAATGCACCGAGAGCGGGCTGCACGGCGCGAACCGCCTCGCGTCCAATTCGCTGCTCGAATGCTTCGTGTTCGGCGATGCGGCGGCAGCGCATATCCTTGCGAACTGGGACGGCTTTGATGTGCCCCCGCCGGTTCGGCCGTGGGACGAAAGCCGCGTGACCGAGCCGGACGAGGAAGTCGTCATCAAGCAGAACTGGACCGAGATCCGCCGCTTCATGTGGAACTA
>JARROF010000045.1:40669-54886 GCA_037384205.1 Novosphingobium sp.
TGCGTACCACCAAGCGGCTGGAGCGGGCGATGCACCGCATCGAACTCCTCAATACCGAGATCGAGGAATATTACCGCCACTTCCGCGTCTCGACCGACCTGATCGAACTGCGCAACCTGTTACAGTCGGCCGAACTGATCGTGCGGTCGGCGCTCCGCCGGCACGAGAGCCGGGGGCTGCACTATACGCTGGATTACCCGCAGACGCTGGACGCGCCGGCCGATACCGTGCTGGTGCCCTGAGGATCCTCAGCCGCCGACGCCGAGCGCGCGGCCGAGGAAGATCAGTGCCATCGCGCCCAGTACCGAGGCGAAGCAGCCGGCGCGGCTGAAGTCACGCTGCCCCCGGCTGGCCACCAGTCCTGCCACCAGCGAGCCGCCGATGCCGAGCAGGATCGTTGCGACCCAGCCCATGTAGACCGCACCGGGATAGAAGAAGCGGGCCAGAATACCGATGAACAGGCCGCTGATGATGGCGCCGATAATGTTGAACATGAGTGGAGTGTTCTCTCTTGTGGTGTGCATCGCAGTGACTGCAGGTCATACCCTGCGAAAAGCCATGCTGGCATGAACGGCGCATGTTTGCCCACCCCGTTTCTGCAAGGGGCATAGGCGGTTCGATGGAGCGCTGCGGTGCGCAGGCGGGTCATGCACAGCATATGGGGTGGCGGACCGGTCATGGGGCCCCATATTCGCTATAACAGGCCCTTGACTCTGGCGGGAACGGACTCGGCTCGCCGCAAGTACGATTCGCCTCGCCGCCAATTTATGTGGAAAAATTTTTGCGCGAATTTGTGATGAAAGCCCTTGCGCCGGTGACAGGGGCAGGACTTTCCACGCGTCGCACGATGCTATCGGCTGTCTACCCCGGCAGGAGCATGCCTTGTCGGCAGCAAGCCCCCCTCTTGCACCTTCGGGCAGAAAGAGCACTATGGGTTGTGGCGCGTCGCTCACGAGGCCTCAAGACCTAGGGAAATCACGTGAACCGGCTTCGGTCCGGCAGAACAGTTTCCAAGGAATGAGACAGAGCCTTCATGGCGGCGCGGCAGGGGTCGGACAGGGACTTTTGTTCTCTTTTTGTGCTTATGGTGCTAAAGACGGGAGGCTTTCTGCCCGCCGACTCGCACCGGCGCTGCCCGGCCACTGCCTATAGCTGTGAACCCGCCGTGAGGCGGTTTGATGACAGGTTTGACGGCAGTTTGATGCTGGGGGCGCACGTGGATTTCAGACAGGACAGCGAAGGCCATGCGGCCGATGACGATCACAGTCAGGATCGGAGCCGCGACGACGAGGATCAGGTCGAGATGAACGGGATCAAGACCCCCGAAAAAACCGCGCCGAAGGAAAAGGAGACGGGCAAGAGCCCGGCAATCGTCATGGACAAGACCGATACAGCCACGGCCGATCTGCTGGTGGAAGCGCCGGTGAAAGCGCCCCGGCAGCACGATTCCAAGGCGATCCACGATCGCCGCTTCACTATCGTGATGGATGAAAGCCGTAACGCGCTCCTCACCGATTTCGGCAAGGAAACGCTCGACGACCGCTATCTGCTGCCCGGCGAGAAGTATCAGGACATCTTCGCCCGCGTGGCCGATGCCTATGCTGACGATCAGGAGCATGCCCAGCGGCTGTACGACTACATCTCGAAGCTGTGGTTCATGCCCGCCACGCCCGTGCTGTCGAACGGCGGCACCGGGCGCGGACTGCCGATCTCGTGCTACCTCAATTCGGTCGACGACAGTCTCGAAGGCATCGTCGCCACCTGGAACGAGAACGTCTGGCTCGCCTCGCGCGGCGGCGGTATCGGTACCTACTGGGGTGCGGTGCGCGGCATCGGCGAGCCGGTGGGCCTCAATGGCAAGACCAGCGGCATCATTCCTTTCGTACGCGTGATGGACAGCCTGACGCTGGCGATTTCGCAGGGCTCGCTGCGCCGCGGCTCGGCCGCCTGCTACATCGACGTCTCGCACCCGGAGATCGAGGAGTTCCTCGAAATCCGCAAGCCTTCGGGCGACTTCAACCGCAAGGCGCTCAACCTGCACCATGGCGTGCTGCTGACCGACGAGTTCATGGAAGCCGTGCGCGACGGCGCCGAATTCGAGCTGAAGAGCCCGCGCGACGGGTCGGTGCGCAACACGGTCGATGCGCGCTCGCTGTTTCAGAAACTGGTGGAGATCCGCCTGCAGACCGGCGAGCCCTACATCGTCTTTTCCGACACTGTGAACCGCATGATGCCCAAGCATCACCGCGATCTCGGCCTCAAGGTCTCGACTTCGAACCTGTGCTCGGAAATCACGCTGCCCACGGGCCGCGATCACCTCGGCAACGATCGCACGGCGGTGTGCTGCCTCTCCTCGCTCAACCTGGAAACCTGGGAAGAGTGGAAGGGCGAGAAGCGCTTCGTCGAGGACGTGCTGCGCTTCCTCGACAACGTGCTGCAGGACTATATCGACCGCGCGCCGGACGAGATGGCCCGGGCCAAGTATTCGGCCATGCGCGAACGTTCGGTCGGTATGGGCGTGATGGGGTATCACTCCTATCTGCAGAAGAAGGGCATCGCTTTCGAAAGCGCGATGGCCAAGGCGCTGAACCTGCAGATGTTCCAGTACATCAACCAGAAGGCCAACGAGGCCTCGATGCTGCTGGCGAACGAGCGCGGGCCGTGCCCGGACGCTGCCGATCAGGGGGCGATGGAGCGTTTCAGCTGCAAGATGGCGATCGCGCCGACCGCATCGATCTCGATCATTTGCGGCGGCACCAGCGCCTGCATCGAGCCGATCCCCGCCAATATCTACACCCACAAGACGCTTTCGGGCAGCTTCGTGGTGAAGAACCCCTATCTGCAAAAGCTGCTGGCATCGAAGTCCAAGGATTCCAGCAATGTGTGGAACTCGATTCTGGAGCAGGGCGGTTCGGTCCAGCACCTCGATTTCCTCTCGCCCGAGGAAAAGGCGGTGTACAAGACGAGCTTCGAGATCGACCAGCGCTGGCTGCTCGAATTCGCGGCCGACCGCACGCCCTACATCGATCAGGCGCAGTCGCTGAACCTGTTCATCCCGGCCGACGTCGACAAGTGGGATCTGATGATGCTGCACTTCCAGGCCTGGGAAAAGGGCATCAAATCGCTCTATTACCTGCGTTCCAAGTCAGTGCAGCGCGCGGGCTTCGCCGGGTCGGGCGGCGTGGAGGCGGACAATACCCCCGAAGCGCCCAAGTTCGAGATCGGCGAGACGACCGATTACGACGAGTGCCTCGCCTGTCAGTAAGGCACCCCCGGTCACGGAACAGGAACGGCCTTCGGGGGAAAAACTTCGGGGGCTGTTTTGTGGCTTGGTGCGGCGCCTATACCGGACCCTCTGATGCTTGTGCGATGAGCTTGCGGGGTTCGAACTCGGGCCATGTATAAAGCGTGCCGCCCAGCCATGGTTCAATCTGCGAAGGCGTGCCGCGCGGTTTGAAATGAGGGGCAGGGGATGGGGCGGCGGCATCACGTTTCCAGCACAGCCAGACTGGAATACCTAACTCGCGCGAGCCTTCTGTGTTCGAGGCCCAGATGTAGGCTTCGTCCGGTTTGAAGCATTGAATGCTGACCTGGAGGCATTGGTGCAACAAGCTGGACTCCTGTGCCATCGTATCGCTGGTGCTTATGAAGACCCTCCCGCGTATCTTGGCGCGCGTGTGGCCTGGCCCTGCTGAGATATGGAGGCCGGTATCAAGCGGGCTATGCACGCTCGCCAATGAAAGAATATTTTGCCCGCGTTTGAAGGAACGTTCCAACACATCGAGCGGCAGCTCTGCTCCGTTCTCCGAACGCTTCATGCGCCTTCCAAGATAACAAAATCGTGTATCTAACTTGCACAGTTCCTGCATCCAGCCACGAACAACCGGTATGAACGCTCCGGGCTCTTCTTCTGAAGAGCGTGGAAACCATATTGCATCGACATTAGTGCTCACTATTTTCCAGTTTCCTGCATCTGCGGCGTATGTTGAACTACAAAGTTCGTGGCGCCGAAAGTGCCATTGTCCACTCCTTGAACGACAATATTCATGATGTCTGAGTCGGCTACATGATATTCAACGGCCTGTACCTCGCCTACAACTCTAAACTGTCTACGAGCCTGATCTGCGATGTCCCGGTTCACGCTATCTCTGAACGACGCCGATTTGGATGTTTCCGCCGCGCGGTAGAGGCTGGTATCGCCGCCCTTGGCTTCCAGCAACGCATGTTCGGGGGACCAATAGGCGCAGCCGTCGAAGTTCACCTGCTGGCCCGTCAATTCGTTGGTGACGCGATATTCGAGCATCAGGTTGTCCAATAATTTCGGCGTGTGCGTTATCTGCCGCTGATAGTCGGCCAGCACGTCCTTGCGCTTGAGGCCGTTGTTGCGCGAGATGGCGACCCATTCGCCACGGGTGCCTTCAAACTCGGCGGCCAGTGGGGGCGCTGTTCCTGTTTATGAAAAATCAGGCTTGAAATTGGGACCGACCCAGATGTCCGCTGAGCGGCAACTCTCGTTTATATCATTTGAAAGTTCGAATGGCTCGACCATTTCAAGAAATTCGTTAAATCTATCTGATAATTTTGATATTTTATCTATCTCATGATCCCAGAAAAAGATGCCTCCATCCTTTCCTTGGCTCAAAATTGTGTAATTTCCGCAATCGTCCAGCGCTATGGGGTAAGACAATTCAAGGTTTCCTACTTGAGAATCTTCGATAATTCTCAATTCCTGTGGAATTTTTTCAATTGGAATGAATTTCCGTATGCTTCCCATATGATGAAGTCCGTCTACCGGATATGAATTTGCGTCTGGAGTGGCGCCATTATGGTTTGCAATGAATTCAAGAAATTCTTTATCCAGCTTTTGTCCGATTACCATTTCCAGGGAGGCGATATCTTGCTTTGATGCCCTGCTCCCGTTGTGTAAACCTATCTTCATTTTCAATAGCCCCCATTTCTAATAATGGCTGATCCGCCCGTATGCGGAATTCCATTGTTGATTGCAGATGGGACAAGCTGCATGGTTACGCCATTCTCAACATGATGCCATGTATAGCCAGACGGCGTTCTAGGGTAACCCATTGCTGGGTTCGCTAGGGCGGCATCGTACGCGTAAAGGCCATTCATATTTGGTACATTAACTTGGACGACGGCAAGCGGTGAAAAATCAGGAAACCCGCCAACAAATGTAACCCCACGCCCATTGGTGGCAGTTATTACTTGCGGGTCACTGGCAAACCATACGGAATTTCCTGCCAAGCCGGACCATTGCCCATTGCCAGACGGCAGTCTGACTGGACGATGACCCGACGGCCAGCCTGAGGACATTTGAGGAATATTATTATTAAATAGAGGGACTTGTGCGCCCTGAGCACCGGCGTAGGCCGCGGCCATTCCAGATAAGGAGCCGGCTATGCCGTAGATGAGGTCTTGTTGATCTGGAGTAGCTCCCAATGCAGTCGAAATGCCAAGAGCTGATCCAGCAACTGGATCGGACAGAACTCTGTCTACGTGGGCATTGTTTGCTTCACATGCGCTCTGCTGTTGGCGGAGTCGACGGACTCCCTGAACGGTTGTCAAAACCACTTGAGCTTCTTGGCGATCAGCAGTTCGAGGACAAAGAGGACAAAGCACAGGCCAACGATGATCCAGAACCCGTGGCTGCCCGGACTGGTGAGCGGGATGTCGCCCACGTTGATGCCCAGGAGGCCGGTGATGAAGCTTAGCGGCAGGAAAATCCCCGCGACGATCGTCAGCATGTTCTGCGTGCGTTCGGTGCTGGCGGCGGTGCGGGCGCGGATATCGTCCTGCAGCACCAGCGCGCTTTCCTTGCTGATGTCGAGATCGTCAAGATAGCGGCGCAACCGGTCGATGGTCTCGGCAATCTCGCGCCGGTCATGATCCTCGAACCAGTCCGGGGCATTGTTGGCTATGGCCAGCAGCGCTTCGTGCTGGGGGGACATGTGACGTTTGAGACCAAGGCAATTGCGCCGGATGGTTGCGATCTTGCTCAGCACTGCGTCGGTATCGTCTTCCAGGTTGCCGTCTTCCAGCGCGTCGATCGCCTCGTTCATGTCGATGATCGAATGGCTCATGCGGTCGATCAGGTGTTCGGTGAGCGAGGTGATGAGCGAGCCGACATCGACCGGCCCGGTTCCGGCATCGACTTCGTTGCAGGTCATGCGCGGGGTTTGCAGCGGCATGCGGCGCAAAGTGACGATTCGCCGGCCGTCGCTCCACAGCTGCATCGACAGCATGTCTTCCGGCTCGGCGCCGGGGTTGAAATTGATGCCGCGCAGCGTGGCGACCAGCGTGTTCCCGTCGCGGAAGGCGCGCGGGCGGGTGGCATCGCTGGTGAGCAGCTCGGCGGTCGGCTCGGGGATCCGCAGGTAATCCTTCAACCATTGCTGGACGCCTTCATGGGTGCGCAGCAGGTGTATCCACAGCACTTCGTCCTCGCCGGCCGGGCGCCAGTGCGGCACGTCTTCCCAGCCGATCGGCTGCCCGCCGCCCTTGCCGTCCAGCACACGGCCGAACAGCAGCGGCAGTTCCTCATCGCTATCGTCTGTCGGCACCGCGTCGTTCATGGCGCCTGTGATGCCCCAAATCCCGGCAGGGCAAAAGGGCTGGCGTAAAGCGGCTTCAAACCATCACGCCAAGCGCCTATAGGAGGCGCCATGTCCTCGATCAGACCCTGGCGCGATATCGAGCGCCGCAAGAGCCGCCAGATCATGGTCGGCAGCGTGCCCGTAGGCGGCGATGCCCCGATCACGGTGCAGACCATGACCAATACTCCCACGTCCGACGCGAAAGCGACGATCGATCAGATCCGCCGCTGCGAGGATGCCGGGGCGGACCTGATCCGCGTCTCCTGCCCCGATGTGGAAAGCACCACGGCTTTCCGCGAGATCGCGAAGGCCGCGCAAGTGCCGCTGATCGCCGATATCCATTTCCACTACAAGCGCGCGCTGGAAGCGGCGGACGCGGGCGCGGCCTGCCTGCGCATCAACCCGGGCAATATCGGTTCGGACGAACGCGTGGCCGAAGTGGTGCGCGCGGCCAAGGCCAATGGCTGTGCGATCCGCATCGGCGTCAACGCGGGCAGCCTTGAGAAGGACCTGCTCGAAAAATACGGCGAGCCGTGTCCCGAAGCGCTGGTGGAATCGGCGCTCGATCACATCAAGCTGCTGCAGGATCACGATTTCCACGAATACAAGGTGGCGGTGAAGGCCAGCGACGTGTTCCTCGCGGTCGCGGCCTATCAGGGGCTCGCCGATGCCGTGGACTGCCCGCTGCATCTGGGCATTACCGAGGCGGGCGGGCTGATCGGCGGCACCGTCAAGAGCGCCATCGGCATCGGCAACCTGCTGTGGGCCGGGATCGGCGACACCCTGCGAGTCTCGCTTTCGGCCGAGCCGGAAGAGGAAGTGCGCGTCGGCTTCGAGATCCTCAAAGCGCTCGGCCTGCGCACGCGCGGCGTGCGCGTCGTCTCCTGCCCCTCCTGCGCGCGGCAGGGCTTCGACGTGATCCGCACCGTGGAGGCGCTGGAGGCGCGCCTGCAGCATATCAAGACGCCGCTCTCGCTCTCGGTGCTGGGCTGCGTCGTCAACGGCCCGGGCGAAGCGCGCGAGACCGATATCGGCGTGACCGGCGGCGGTAACGGCAAGCACATGGTCTATCTCTCGGGCGTGACGGACCACCATGTACAAAGCGCGGACATGCTCGATCACATCGTGTCGCTGGTGGAAGCCAAGGCGGCCGAGATCGAGGCGGAGCAGGCGCAGGCGGCGGAATAATCCCGCAACGGGCAGGGAGGGATAACGGCACGGGCCATCCTCCGCAGGCGATCGCGGAATAACGCCGGACAGGAAAGACACGGCAGGCGGTGCGGCCGGCAGTGCGGTGCCTGACACGACAGGCTTGGCTGGCGCTTCATCGTTGCGAACGGGGTGAGGGAAGTGCCCAGACTCACCGCATCGGCCCTGGCGAACGAAGTGCCGGCGGGACGGGCTCGCTCCCCTGCCGCCAACCCCCGGTTACCCGGGACGAGGACTTCGCCGCGGTTGCAGGCGGCCCTGTCTGCGGGGCGCCGGCCGCTGTGTGCGAGTGACATGTGGGGGAAGGCCTGCCGCCCCGACGCACCCGCCTGGACTGCAGCATATAACCCATATGGTTATTTATGTCAAGGTAGGTGTACCGCTTGCTCCAGCCGAGGCGCGCCGGACCAAACCCACCCCATAGCCAACCGGCGGAAAGTTTGCGACAGAACCGACGGACGAGGTCGTAACCGGCGTCTCGGCCTCAATCCTACCAGTCAATCGGTTCGCGGCCATGCGCTTGCAGGAATTCGTTGGTACGGCTGAAATGGCGACACCCGAAGAAGCCCGAATGGGCGGAGAGCGGGCTGGGATGCGGTGCGGTCAGCACCAGATGGTGGCTGTTCGCCAGGCCCGGTACCCGCTCTGCCTTCTTTCGCGCATGGCTGCCCCATAGCAGGAACACGCAAGGCTCGGCCCTGGCGGCAACCGCCGCCACGGCCGCATCAGTAATCGCTTCCCAGCCCCTTTTCTGGTGCGATCCCGCCTGCCCCTGCTGCACGGTCAGCGAATTGTTGAGCAGCAGCACACCCTGCCGCGCCCAATGTTCCAGATTGCCGTGCCCGGGCGCAATCACACCGCAGTCGCTCGATAGCTCCTTGTAGATGTTCACCAGCGAGGGCGGCACTTTCACCCCTTCGGGCACGGAAAAGGCCAGCCCGTGCGCCTGCCCCGGCCCGTGATAGGGATCCTGCCCGAGAATCACGGCCTTCACATTGTCGAGCGGGGTCAGTTCCAGCGCGCGCAGACGGCTGCCGCGCGGGGGATAGATGCTTTTTCCGGCGGCTTCCTCGGCCTTGAGCCATCCGCCCAGCCTGCGGGCCTCCGGCGTCGCGAGCACGCCGCCCAGTGCCGGTTGCCAGCTTGGCGGAACGGCCTGCGCGCTTTCTGTTGCTGCCATGCCCCAAGCCTCCTGAAATTCCCGGCGCCCATTGCGCAACACCAGTCCAGTCCCTAAGCATTTTCGCACTATGGCTGTCTATCTCCACGAAGAAGATCTCCCCGAAGGCGTCCTGGCGCCGGGGCCCGTTGCCGTCGATACCGAGACCATGGGGCTGATCACCCCCCGCGACCGCCTCTGCGTGGTCCAGATCTCCGATGGGCAGGGCGATGAACATCTGGTGCGTTTCGCGCCGGACAGCGCTTACGACGCGCCCAATCTCAAGGCCGTTCTGGCCGATCCGGCCCGGCTCAAGCTCTATCACTTCGCACGCTTCGATCTCGCCGCGATCGAGCATTACATGGGGGTGATGGCCGCTCCAGTGTTCTGCACCAAGATCGCCAGCAAGCTGGTGCGCACCTATACCGACCGCCATGGCCTGAAGGATCTCGTGCGCGAACTGCTCGGCAAGGAAGTCTCCAAGCAGCAGCAGTCAAGCGACTGGGGGGCTCCCGTACTCACCGACGCGCAGAAGGACTATGCCGCATCCGACGTGCGCTACCTCCATGCTATGCACACGATTCTGATCGAGCGTCTTGCCCGCGAGAACCGCGCCGAGATCGCACAGGCCTGTTTCGATTTCCTGCCGGCCCGGGCCCGCCTCGACCTTGCAGGCTGGCCCGATCACGACATTTTCAGCCACCAGTCCGCCTGATCTGCCCCACCCGGAGCCTGACCGGCCATGTCGATGGAAGCCATACAGATCCGCAACCGCCGCCGGCACTTTGCCGCGCCGGGCGGTTCGCATGATCGTCTGGTCGCCTTCCTGGCCAAGGCACTTCCGGCGGCAATCGGGCTGGTCGCCGCTGTCATGATCCTGATTCCCCTCTCCCCGCGCGGCGAAATCAGCTTCCTGCTCGACCGCAACAAGGTCGCCGTCGCCAGCGAACGCCTCAAGCTGGAGGACGCATCCTACAAGGGGCAGGACGATCATGGGCGGGACTTCGTAGTGACCGCCGGAACCGCCGTGCAGAAATCAGCCTCCGTGCCGATCGTCGAAATGCTCGATCTGTCGGCGAAGATGGCCCTCAACGACGGGCCTGCCCGGATTGATGCCCCGCGCGGCACGTACAATTACGACTCGGAAAAAATCGATATTACCGGCCCCGTGCAATTTTCCGCACCTGATGGCTACCGCATGACGACAAGCAATGTTGATATCGACGTCAAGCAAAAGGTCGCCACCGCCTCAGGCGGTGTGAAAGGCTCGGTACCGACCGGCACGTTTCAGGCCAGTTCAATGAAAGCCGATCTGGAAAACCGCACTGTCATTCTGGATGGCCATGCCAGGCTGCGGATGACACCTGGCAAGTTGAGGATACCCCAATGACGCTTCGCCGCCTGCCCTTTCCGGGCCTGCCCCTGCGCACCGCTGCAGCCGCTGGGCTGCTGGCCACGGCTGCCGTGGCCGTTGCGCCACAATTGGGAGCGCAGGTTTTCCCGGGGCACGATACCAATGCGCCGGTGGATTACGCCGCCGACCGTATCGAGCTGCAGGACAAGCAGAACCGCGTGATTCTGTCCGGCAATGTCGATGTGCGTCAGGGCGATCTGAATCTGCGTGCCGCCCGTACCGTGGTCAATTTCACGAACCAAGGCTCCATGCAGATCCAGCGCATTACCGCCAGCGGCGGTGTTGTAGTGACTCGCGGCAATGAGAGAGCCACAGGCGATGTCGGCATTTATGACTTCAACAAGAAGATCATCACCATGTCGGGCAACGCCACGCTGAAACGCGGCAATGGCGATACTCTGCACGGCGGTCGCTTCGTGATCGACCTCAACAGCGGCATATCGTCCGCTTCGGGCGGCCGCGTTTCCGGTACTTTCACGGTCCCCAAGGAGAACTGAACACCGAACCCCGTTTCTGGCGGCCTTGGCAGGGCGGTCAGAATGCGCGGTCAGCGTCAGAAAGATAATCTGGATATCACGCATGATCGTCCATCCCTCGAGATATTCGAGGTCCGACTGGAGACGGTTGAGCAGATCGGATTCATGATCGGTGGCACCGCGATAGCCGCGGATCTGGGCCAGACCGCTCAGACCCGGCTTGAGGCCGTGGCGCTGCCAGTACCGCAGATCCACTTCCCAGAACAGCTTGTCGCCTGCCAGAGAACCCGTGGCGTGAGGACGCGGTCCCACGAGGCTCATGTCACCCAGAAGCACGTTGAAGAGCTGCGGCAGTTCGTCGATGCTGGTGCGCCGGATGAACTTGCCTACCCTGGTGATGCGCTGATCGTCCTTTGAAGCCGACTGGTTGCCGTCCTTGTCGCACAAGGCCTGCGTCATCGAGCGGAGCTTATATATATTGAAGAAGCGATTGCCCCGCCCCATGCGCTTTTGCATGAAGAACACGGGCCCGCCGTCCTGCAGCTTGACGGCAAGCGCGACCACGATCAGCAGCGGTGACAGCGCGATAATAGCCGATCCGGCAAAGGCCAGATCGAACAGGCGTTTGATCGCGCGATCCCGCAGGCCGAGAGGACCGGCAGAAACCAGCAGCAACCCATGCTTGCCCACGACCCGCGCGCCCTGAGCGCCCAGGCGGGCAACCTCATCGTCCAGCACTTCGCCATCGACATTCGCGCCCTTGAGCATCATGGCCCAGTCAGCACGGCGGCTGGCAGGACAACTGACGATGACACGGTCAATATTGCGCAGCACCAGCCCCAGGCGATCAAGCGCATGCGGATCGTTGAGATCGGCCCGCAAACCCATCGCTGCTGCCGAAACACGGATGGAGCTCTGCAGGTTCACTTGCGGGCCGCCGTCATCAATGACCAGCTCGTTCATGACATTGACGCCACAGCGCCAGGTCACAAAACTGCGTAGCTGCAGGCGTGTCCAGACGATAACCAGCATCGCCCCGACAGCGCCACCATTGAAAATGGAGCGCGAGACATCGGCCGCGGGCTGGATCAGAAACTGCACGAAGACAACGACGGCCATGGCGATGACCATAGCCACCATCGCCCGGAAAATACCCGTCCAGCCTTCCCGCAGCGTCGCCATCGAGTAGGAGCCGTTGTAAAGCGCCAGCGCCAGGTAGATGGGCAGGATAAGCTGGGCATGCACCAGAGAATCGGAGATGCCGGCGGGACCGACGAAAAGATAACCGATGGCCCCGAACCCGGCCACAACCGACAGGATATCCCCGACGACAAGAGCCAGATAGCATTGAAGCCGGCGCCGCTCCCGCGAGGGAGCAACAAGAAGATCATCGACCTCTGCGCCCGCCCTCAATAGCGGCCGCGCAGCAAGTGGCGCGTTCATCGGACCTGCACTCCCTGTCACCATCGCTCGGGCTTCAGCCCCCCACTACGGACGTTTGCAACACCGGACTTATATTGCAATGCAACAAGTTCACCCTTTAGGACACTAAACTGGCAACGCGAAAAGAGCTATCGGTCAAACTGCCCGGTTTCTCGGCTGTTTAGAGTTGAAAGACGCCGTCCGCGCAATCATTAACAGCCCGTCGGCCAAAAGTAGTTCCGAATCGTGACTGTTAGCCATAAGAGACTGATGCAATACAACAAGGCGGGCGACAAGTCTCCCCAGTCGCGGACCGCGCCAGATCTTGAGCTGAACATTGAGCGCCGGCTGATCCTTCCAGAAGATCCGCCTTGCCCCCGCTTCCGCCTTCAGAAAACCGACCACATCGGGATTGCGCCCAAGCCGTGCGTTAAGCCCGGCCAGTTGGGCGGCCCGGCGCTCGAAGGCCAGCAGCAGTCCCACCGGGTTCAGCCCCAGTTCGCGCATGCGCTTCAATTCCGGCCCGATCGCCTCGGCCTTGCCGCCGAGCACGGCATCGACCAGTGGCGCGAAATCGTCGTCTTCGGTCTGGGCGCCGACTGCATCGAGATCCGCTGCTGAAACAGGGCGTGGCGTTTCCGGCATGGCATCGAGATAAAGCGCCAGCTTGGTCACTTCCGATCGGGCGATACGCGTATCGAGCCCCGATGCCCGCGCTATCCGCTCGGCAAGCTCGCTGCCCATCTTGAGCCCGACGCCGTTGGCCATCGTGCGCACCGAAGCTGTGACCGAGCCGAGATCGGGCGGATAGAACATGGCGACAAGGCCGTCACCGCGATTGGCCAGAAGCTTGGCCGTGCGCGACTTGTCCGTGGCGCCCGTGGCGACAATAAGGACGGGACAGGCCTCGACCGCGTTTTCCAGCAGGATCTTCACTGCATCGTGCGCCTCGTCACCCTGCGCCCGCACCCAGATGTGATGCGTACCGCCGAACAGCGAATTCGAGCGAGCCTCATCCCCCAGCCGCACCGGATCCTTGCGCAAATCGGACCCGGCCATTTCGATCCGCTCGCCGGGATCGCGCAGCAGCGAGACGATCTTCGCCGCCGCATCGATCGCCCCGGCCTCGTCCGGGCCGCAGAAAAAGAAGACCCGGACCTGTTTCGCAGCCCGGTCGGCCATGCCCGCAAAGTCCTTTTGCGTCGCCTTCACGAGCGCTTACGCCATGACACTATCGGGACGTATTGCCATGCAGGCGCAGCGCCACACTGGTGACGATACGGCTGGCAACGTCCTTCGACAGATTTTCGAGCGCGGTCTGCTCTGCGGCGATCGTCGCATAGTCAGACGAGACGACATCGACACCCGCATCGGATCCCGCGGTGGCATCCAGCACCACGTCGCCGCTCGTCAGGTCGACAAGCTGATAGCGCGCACGCAGCGTGCGCCGTTCGCGGCCGATGGTATCGTCGGACAGGAGCGCGAAGCCTTCCAGCTTGTCGTCCAGGCGCACATCGAGCCGGTATTTCGGGGTGATGCCCGCCTTGCCGGACCCGAGCTGATCCACCAGCGCGTTGCGCACCAGCCAGCCCGCGCGCCCCTCGATCGCGGAAACCTGCACATCGGCCAGCCCGCGCGCCACAGCGCCATTGCCGCCGCCCGCGTACATCGGCTGCAGCCCGCAGCCGGAAAGCAGGGGCGCACCAAGCATCAGCGCCGCGGCAAAGGCGCGCAGACCCTTCACGCGACGAGGTTCACCAGACGGTCGGGCACGACGATCACCTTACGGACTTGAGCACCATCAAGGGCACGCTGCACCTTCTCGCTGGCAAGGGCAAGCGCCTCCAGCTCTTCGCGGGCGGTGCCCTTGGCGACTGTCAGCGTATCGCGCAGCTTGCCCTTCACCTGAACCGCGATGGTCACTTCGTC
>JARROF010000046.1:0-18870 GCA_037384205.1 Novosphingobium sp.
CATTTGAGCGGTTTTAAGCTCTATCTATCCAAGTCAGAATATAATTAACTCATATTAATTATAATAAATTATCTACCATGTGAAAATAAATTATCTGCATTGCACAAATGTAATCCGCACTTGTCTTTTTAAATACTGGAAATGGCGTATGAGTGTGATGCCAGACTTGGCGAAAGTGTTAGGAGAGGATTATGAGTCTATCAGTCAATCCGTCAAATTGTACGGTGTTTGTTCAGGTTTGGGTGGATATCAACGCCTTGAGCCAGGGGCAGGTGACCGGCTGCTATGCCGTCGACAATCTCCAGGGCAACGGCGAAGGGAGTCCGAGCCTCAATTCCAGCGTTGGCACCAACACGAATGTCTGCTGGCAGGTCCTGCCGATTGATCCGCAATACGCCGGAGATCTGACGATCACCCAGATTTCGGCACCGACCGGCTGGCAGAGCCAGCCTGCCGCCTACTCGAATACCGGCGACGTCTGGACGGGAACGGTGAGCCAGTCATCCACTGGCGGGAATATCGTTCAGGGCGTGACCATTGATTACAATCAGGGTTCGCAATCCTGGACGGGACAACTTCCCATGACGGTCACGATCAACTGAAGGGATATTGAAATGACAACCGCCAATATTGTGATCAACGTCGCTGTCGATGTTCCCTACATTTATTCCCAGAAGCCGGGCGCCTATGTCGGCAAGGGTATCTATATGATGGACACGAACTTCGTGAACGGCAGTACCGGCGAAGGTTCGATGGAACTGACAACGCACGGCGCTGCAGGACAGTCGGTCGCCTTTAATGTCTTTCCGATCAACGTGCTGCAGAACGTCGACGCCTATGCCGGCATCGAGGGGATGGAGCAGTCGAGCGGGACCAACGTCTTCGGCAATCAGGGCTGGCCTGCGGCCCAGACGCCGGACACGCCGTATCAATATCTGGGCTTCCTGATGAAGTCCGGCGACATGACCTACCAGATCAAGATCGGGGTCACGCCCAATCAGGCCCTGTTCCCCGTGCAATATTACACCTGGGATCCCTTTTTCAATATCGGTACAAACGCAGCGTTTGCTGAGCTTGCCAAGAAGCTCGAAAGCGCGTGATGCATCGTCTGCCATGCGCCGTCGGAAACGGTAAGTGGCAGGGCATTGCCTGATTTGGTCACCCCTTCGCCATCTCGCTCAAGGTTACGTAGTCGAGCTTGCCCGTGCCCAGCGCTGGCAGCGCGTCCAGCACGCGGATGTCGCGCGGCAGCATCAGTTCGGTGACGCCGTTGGCACGGCCCCATTCCAGCAGGGCCCTGGGATCGGCACCCGGCGCAGTGGTGTAGAGCACCAGTTGCTCGCCTTTCCTGGCGTCGGGGCGCGTGACCACGGCGTGTTCGGCATCGGGCCAGACTTTCGCCGCATAACCTTCCACCGCAGGGAGCGAGACCATCTCGCCGCCGATCTTGGCAAAGCGCTTGGCGCGGCCGTGGATAGTGACGAAACCGGCTTCGTCGATCGTGACGATGTCGCCGGTGTCGTGCCAGCCTTCGGCGGGCGGTTGGAGCCGGCCCGGCTCGCTGGTCAGCATGTAACCGGCCATGACGTTGGGGCCCTTCACATAGAGACGGCCGCCTTCCGCGATGCCAGGCACCTCTTCGAGGCGGGCTTCCATCGCGGGCAGCAGGCGGCCCACGGTGCCGGCCTGAAAGTGCATCGGCGTGTTCACTGCGATCACCGGCGCGCATTCGGTGGCGCCGTAGCCTTCGAGAACGCGCAGGCCGAACTTTTCCGCATAGGCCTTGCGGGTCTCCTCGCGCACCTTTTCGGCGCCCGCGAAGATGTAGCGCAGGCTGTAGAAGTCATAGCTGTGCGCCATGCGCGCATAGCCTGAAAGAAACGTGTCGGTGCCGAACAGGATCGTCGCGTTGCAATCGTAGGCGAGCGCGGGAACGATGCGGTAGTGCAGCGGGCTGGGGTAGAACACGGTCCTGATGCCGTTGAGGATCGGCAGCAGCGTGCCGCCGGTCAGGCCGAAGGAATGGAACACCGGCAGCGCGTTCAGCACCACGTCGCTGGGGTTGAAGTCGATCCGGGCCGCAAGCTGGGCGCAGTTCGCCAGCAGGTTGCGGTGCGAAAGGACGACGCCTTTGGGCGTGCCTTCCGATCCGCTGGTGAAGAGGATCACGGCCGGCGCATCGGGAGAGAGACGCAATTTCGCATGGCGCCCTTCCGCGCCTTTCTTGAGCAGCAGATGCCACAGCTTCGCGCCCGTGCCGATTTCCTGCGCGAGGTCTTCCAGATAGAGCACGGTGCGCCCGCTGGCTTCCATCGCGTTGACCGTGTCCTGCAGCTTTGCCTGCTCGACGAAGGCGTGCGCAGTGACGACGGTGTTGATCTTGGCGGTCTCGCAGGCGGAGAGTTGGTTGGTCAGCCCGGCGGTGAAGTTGAGCATGGCCGCCACGCGCCCCTCGGCCTGCAGCGCGAAGAAGGCGAGCGCGGCACCGTTCACATTGGGCAGCAGCAGGCCGACGGCCTCGCCGGGGCGGGTGCGGTAGGCGAGTCTTTCGCCCAGCAGTTCCGATCCCAGGATCAGCCGGTCGAGCGAGAGCGGCTGGCGCTTCACGTCCTCCACCACTTTGGCCTTGCCGCCGTGGATCGCGCGCGCCTCGCACAAGGCGGTGAACAGCGTGCGGTCCGTGTTCGTGGTGGCGAAGATCATCGCGCTCATCTCGTCATAGAGACGGCGGCCCGCGATGGCGCGGCGGGCGCGGGCGGACATTTCGCCCTCGATGGAGAAGCGGCGCGCGGGCAGCACGTCGATCGTCACTTTGGGGAACCAGCGTGTGCGGACTTTGCCCTTGAGGTGCGAGAGCGGGCTGTATTGCGGGCCGTTGAGGCGCACCGGCACGATCGGCGCGTCGGCCTTGTCGGCCACCATGCCGGGGCCGTCGAACACTTTCATCAGCGCGCCGGTCACGGTGATGCGGCCTTCGGGGAAGAGATCGACCGGGAAAGCGCGGAACAGCTTGAGGAAGGGCTGTATCCACCAGCTTCTGGCAATGGCGGTGTGCACTGCGAAAGTCGGCTTTCCGGGGAGGAAGGCGCCGAGCAGCACGCCGTCGAGATAGGACAGGTGGTTGACCACCACGACCGCGCGTTCGCCGGGGTTCGGCATGTTCTCCAGCCCGGTCACTTCGACGCGGTAGAGCACTTTCAGCACCACGCGGATCACCGCCTTGAACAGCGTTTCAGGCAGCAGCCAGACCGAGGTCAGCGCCACGATCAGCGTCGTGAAGCCGAGCACGCCGATCACTTGCGGAACGCTGGCGCCCACGCCCAGCAGCCCGGCGATCACCGCGATGGCGGCGACCGTCATCCCGGCATTGAGGATGTTGTTGGCCGCGATCACTTGCGAGCGCTCTTCGGCTGAGGAGCGCACCTGCAGGATCGCATAGAGCGGCACGATGAACATGCCGCCCGCGAATGCGATCACGACCAGATCGGCCACGACCCGCCAGGACCCGGCGCTGGCGAGGAATTCGCGGATGGTGGCTGCGGGATAAGTCACGGTGAACAGGCCGGTCGAGAACGACAGGTCGATCAGGCCCGCCGCCAGCGCCAGCGCGCTGACCGGCACATATTTGGCCGAGACTTCGCCGCCCAGCAGGCGGTTCACGGTCATCGAGCCGAGCGCGATCGTCACCGAGAAGATGACAAGGAACAGCGTCGCCACGTCCTTCTGCGCGTTGAGCGTATCGGAGACCAGCGGCACGAATTCGGTCAGCAGTACCGCGCCGGCCGTGAAGAACCAACTGATGCCCAGCACCGCCAGCCACACGCCACGTCCCTTGTGCGCGGCGGCCAGCACATGCCAGGTGCCGCGCGCCACGTTCCAGTCAATCGGATGGCCGCCGCGGCTGGGCGGGGCGGCGGGGATCGCCAGTGCCGCAAGGTAGCCCAGAACGGCGAGCCCCATGGCGGCGAGCCCGGCCTCCCAAGGTGGAATCTGCCCGGCGAGCAATTGCCCGGTGAGGATGGCGATGAACGTGCCGGCCTCGATCAGACCGGTGCCGCCCATGATCTCGTGTTCGGTCAGGTGCTGGGGCAGGATTGAATACTTCACCGGGCCGAACACGGTGGAATGCAGGCCCATCAGAAACAGGCTGAGGAGCAGCAGTGCGATCGACTGCCAGGCAAAGCCCACCAGCGCCACGCCCATGATGCCCACTTCGGCCAGCTTCACCCAGCGCACCAGCGTGGCCTTGTCGATACGGTCTGCCACTTGCCCGGCCAGCGCCGAAAACAGGAAATAGGGCAGCATGAACAGCCCGGTGGCAATTACCGAAAGCATCTCTGCCTGCTCGGGCGCATCGCGGAACAGGCCGTAATTCGCCAGCAGCAGCATGGCGTACTTTAGCAGGTTGTCATTGAAGGCGCCAAGAAACTGGACCACGAACATCGGCGCGAAACGCCGTTTGGCCAGCAGTGAAAAGTCTGGTGCGGACACGATATTCCCCCGAATTCCCGGTTGAGGTTCAGTAATCCTGCGTATCTTCGATCCGGTTAATCCGGCGGCGCCCATTCCGGTGAGGAAGAGGTGGGCGCGGACGCTGTGCACGAATCGATCTCGCCCGTCTTGTGTCGCATTAAAATATACACTGTTCAATTTAAAAATTGGACGACGTTCAATTTTCTTGCCAAGAACTGTGAGCGGCAAGAGGTGCGGGTTATATGGGACGGCGTTCGGATCACACGCGTGAGGAATTGCGCAGCCTGATTTTGGAAGAGGGGCACTGCCAGCTCTCGGAGGTGGGGTTCGCCCGCTTTTCCGCGCGAGAGGTGGCCAAGCGGATCGGCTACTCGATCGGCACGATCTATAACGTATTCGGGTCCTACGATGCGCTGCTGCTAGCGCTCAACGGGCGCACGCTCGATGTGTGGCTGGCGTTTCTGGAGGAGCGGCTGGCCAGGCGGGAAGAGGGACGGCTTGATGCCGCGATCGAGGCTTACTTCGATTTCGCGCTGGGCCATCGTCATGCCTGGACGGCGCTTTACGATTTTCGCCTGCCCGAAGGCACGCCGCCTTCGGAGGAGTATCGTGGGAAAGTGGAGGCGATTACCGCCGTGATCATGCGTGAAATCGCCGCCGTTCTGCCGCCCGATGCGCAGGGCGAGGCTCTGCCGCTGGCGCGTTCGCTGCTGGCAAGCGTGCACGGGCACTGCTTCTTCGCGCTCAACGGCACGTTTGCGATGCTGGGGGAGGATGACCCGCTCGGCGCGGCGAGGGCGCGCGTGGCCGATGCGCTGGCGCGGTTCGGTGCGGGGTAGGGGGGCCTCCAAGACGGATCGACCTTCAACCCTGACGGCCTGCAAATGGCGTTTTCGCGTGCTTCCGGTGCTCACGTACAGAAAGTACGCTGCACTCCGGGTCACGCAAAATCACCATTTTCGGCTCGCCATCATCTGAATGGCGATCCGTCCTAGGGCTGAGAAGCGCCGTGGACACTGTCCCAGGCGGCAATCAGTTCGACGAGGCCGAGGATATGGCGTTCCTGTTCGGCCTTGCTGGGCTTCTTCGGCCGCAGGAGCATGTCCGAGCGATAGCCGGTGATCGAGGAGACGGTCAGCTGCGTCAGCTTTTCAGCCTCTTCCTCGCCGAAGTGGGGGGCATAGAATTCGCGCACGCGCCGGCGGATCTTGGCGGGGCCGCGCGAAAAGAACATCTCGCGGATTTCGGGAAAGCGCTCGCCTTCGCCCAGAACCAGCATGAACAGCCGGACGGCGTTTTCGCGCAGCAGGCATTCCAGAAACCGCAGGCAGAAGCGCCGCAGCGCCGGAACCGAATAAGTCTGGCTGGTCAGCACCTCGTCGATATCCTGGGAGAAACCATCGACCTGCTGGTCGATCACGGCGGCGAACAGGTCTTCCTTCGATGCGAAGTGTGCCCACAGGGTGGCTTTTGAACCTCCCAGTTCCTCTGCGATCGCAGACATGCTAGTAGCGGCATAACCGTTCTCGAAGAACGACCGCGTGGCGATGTCCACGATCTCGGCACGCTTGCGCGCCTTGTTCAGCTCTCTCTTGCCCATCATGTGCTTTTTCATATCTGTACTACTAAGTACACTTTTATGTTGACACGTGCAAGCGGTATCTCGATAAATATGTACCGATGAGTACGCAAAATTATTCGCGAGTCGCGGCGGCTACGCTGCTGGCGATCGCGCTTCCTTTATCTGCTTGCACGACACCCGACCTTGGTGCCCGCCCGCAGATGCATGCTTCGGCAGAACTGGCATCAGCGCAATCGCTGGCTTCCGCCGGCGGTGATGTCCGCGCCTGGCCGCGTCAGCGCTGGTGGACGGCTTACGGCGATCCCCAGCTCGACGCGCTGGTGACAGAAGCGCTGGCGGGCTCGCCCGGCGTGGCCATGGCCCAGGCTCGCATCCGGCAGGCGCGCGGTGCCGCCGAAGCGGCGGGAGCGGCCACGCTGCCTTCGATCGGGGCGCAGGCCTCGGGCGGCTTTACCAAGCAAAGCTACAACAACGGTGTTCCCTCCAACTTCGTGCCGCACGGCTGGAACAGCACCGGCACACTGGCGCTCTCTGGCGATTTCGATCTCGATTTGTGGGGCAAGAACCGCAAGGCGCTGGCCGCTGCGACGTCCGAGGCTGAGGCGGCGGAAGCCGATGCCCGGCAGGCGGAGCTCATGCTCTCCAGCAATGTGGTCTCGTCCTATTTCGATCTTGCCCGCCTGATCGAGCGTGGCAAGGCGCTCGCCGAAGCCGGCAAGGCGCGCGCGGCCATGGTGGACCTCACCGGCCAACGGGCCCGGCAAGGGCTGGAAAGCGATGCACCGCTGCGCCTGTCCGAAGCGGAAGCGGCCTCGGCCCGGGCGGCGATCTCGGCCAATGACGAACAGATCCTTCTGCGCCGCCATGCGATTGCCGCATTGCTCGGCGCCGGGCCGGACCGGGGCTTGTCGATTACGCCTCCGGCTCTGGCAACTTTGCCCGAAACCGGCGTTCCCGCCGATGCCGGTATCGCTCTGGCCGGGCGTCGCCCCGATGTCGTCGCAGCGCGTCTCAGGGCCGAAGCGGCGGCAGCACGGATCGATGTGGCCAAGGCCGCCTATATGCCCGACATCTCGCTACGCGGTCTGATCGGGCTGACTTCGCTCGGCATTTCCAATCTGGTCGACAGCGGTTCAACATATGGCAATGCGGGCGGCGCGCTGAGCCTGCCGGTGTTCCGGGGCGGACAGTTGCGGGGCAATTTCCGGCAGGCACGCGGCGCCTATGACGAAGCGGTCGCCAGCTACAATGCGACTGTCGCAGGGGCGTTGCAGGACGTCGCTGACGCGCTCGCCAGCCGCGATGCTGCCGAAGGGCAGGAGCGCGATGCCGCCGAGGCCGCGTCCAAGTCCCGGATGGCTTACGATATTGCGATGAAGCGCTATCGCGGGGGGCTGTCGAGCTACCTCGAAGCGCTTACCGCCCAGACGACCGCCTTGCGGGCCCGCGAGGCGGCTGTTGACGCTCATTTCCGTACCCTGGCCCTCGAAGTCGCGCTCAAGCGCGCGCTTGGCGGCGGGTTCGCAGACAATTCCAGTGAAAAGGCTCCCGACCATGAGTGAAGACGCGCAGGATCAGCCTGCTGAAGAGCAGAAGCCGCACGGCGGCGGATCGGGGGCCGTGATCGATGGGAAGAACCGCAAGCCGCTCCTGATCGGGCTGGTTGCGGCGCTGGCCGTGATCGGCGGTGGCTATGTCCTCTACGACGTATTCATCGGCAGTCGTTCGGTCTCCACCGACAATGCCTATGTCGCAGGCGAGACGGCCGAAGTGACGCCACTGACCTCGGGCAAGGTGGTTGAAGTCATGGTCACCGATACGCAGTCGGTCCGGCGCGGGCAGATCCTGTTCCGGCTGGACGATTCGGATCAGCAGATCGCACTGGCGCAGGCGCGGGCCGGGTATGAATATGCCAAGCGGCGCTACGGTCAGGCGCTGGCGAACGATACCGCACTGGGCGCGGCAGCCGATGCCAGCGAGATGCAGATCGGCGTGGCGCAGGCCAAAGTCACCTCGGCCGAGGCGATGCTCGCCAAGGCACAGACGGACTATGATCGCCGCGCTGCGCTTTCCGGGTCCGGCGCTGTCTCCGGTGACGAACTGACCTCCGCGCGCGAAGCGCTGGCCAATGCCAAGGCCGCCGTGCGAGAGGCGCTTGCCGGGTTAGCCTCTGCCCGTTCGAACGCGATCAGCGCACGCAGTCAGCAGGAAGCAGCACAGGCGCTCACGCGCGGTACCAGCGTCGAGACCGCGCCCGAAGTGCTGCTGGCCAAGAGCCGCCTCGCGTCCGCCGAACTCGATCTCAAGCGCACGGTGATCCGCGCACCGATCGACGGCGTGGTGGCCAAGCGTACGATCCAGGTCGGCCAGAAAGTGGAGAACGGCACGGCGGCGATGTCGATCGTTCCGGTGAACCAGCTCTATGTCGATGCCAACTTCAAGGAAGATCAGCTCGGCAAGGTCCGCCGCGGCCAGAGCGCGACAGTGACGTCCGATTTCTATGGCGACGATGTGGTCTATCACGGCAAGGTCGTGGGCTTTTCGGGCGGCACCGGGGCGGCGTTCTCGCTGATCCCGGCGCAGAACGCGACCGGCAACTGGATCAAGGTGGTGCAGCGCCTGCCGGTGCGCATCGAACTCGATCCCAAGGAACTGAAGGCGCATCCGCTGCGCATCGGCCTGTCGATGGAAGCAGAGATCGATCTGACGAGTAAGGGCTGATGGCAGGGGTGGCGCAAACGCCTGCCTCGCCGGGGCAGGGCGCGAACGGATCGGGCACGGGGCTCCATGGCGCCCGCCTGGCGCTTGCCGGGTTCGTGCTGGCGATGGCAAACTTCATCGTCGTGCTCGACACGACGATCGCCAACGTGTCGATCCCGCATATCGCGGGCGGCCTTGCGGTGTCGCGGCAGAGCGCGACCTGGGTGATCACCTCCTATGCCGTGGCCGAGGCGATCTGCGTGCCGTTGACGGGCTGGCTTGACGCCCGATTCGGCGCCTTGCGCACGTTCCTTTTCTCGCTGGGCGGTTTCGGCGTGTTTTCCGCGCTTTGCGGCTTTGCCGGGACGCTGGATATGCTGGTCCTGTTCCGGCTGGGGCAGGGGCTGTGCGGCGGGCCGCTGATGCCGCTGACGCAGACGCTGTTGCTGCGCATCTTCCCCAGGGAAATGCACTCCAAAGCCATGGCGCTCTGGGCGATGACCGTGGTGACGGCGCCGATCTTCGGCCCGATCCTGGGTGGTGTGATCAGTGACAACTGGTCGTGGGAGTGGATCTTCTTCATCAATGTACCGATTGTCGTCGTCATCCTGTTCTCGGTGATTGCGCTGTTGCGCGGGGTTGAGACGCCCACGGTCCGCCGCCCGATCGATTTCGTCGGGCTGGGGCTGTTGGTGATCTGGGTCGGCGCGTTCCAGATGATGCTCGATCTGGGCCGTGAGGAAGACTGGTTCGGCTCGACCAAGATCGTGATGCTGGCCGTCACGGCCGGGTTCTTCTTCTGCGCGTTCCTGATCTGGGAACTGACGGAGGAACACCCTATCGTCGATCTCAAGGTGCTGCGCCACCGTGGCTATTCCGCCGCGATTGTGGCCCTGATGATCGGTTTCGGGGCCTACTTCGCTTCCGTGGTCGTGATCCCCCAGTTCCTGCAGGTGACGATGGGCTACACGGCGACCCAGGCGGGTTATGCCATGGCCTTTTCCGGCATGCTGGCGGTCGTCATGTCGCCGTTGACGCCCAAACTCATGCAGCGCGTCGATCCGCGCCTGCTGGTGTTCGTGGGCATATCCTGGATCGGCGTCTGCGCGATCATGCGAACCTGGTGGTCGACCGATTCGACGTTCTGGCAGTTCTCCTATCCGCAACTGCTGCAGGGCGCGGGCGTCTCGCTGTTCGTGGTCCCGCTGACCACGATCAGCCTGGCCGCCGTCGATCCTGAGGAAACCGCATCGGCGGCGGGCCTGGCCAATTTCGGCCGTACGCTGGCGGTTGCCGTGGCCACTGCCATCGCGACGACGGTGTGGAGCGACTTGGCCCGTTCCGACGGGGCGGAAATGGTGGGCACGCTCAATGGCGTGCAGGCCACTTCGTCAGCCTTGCAGGCCGGCGGCTTGTCCGAAGGGCAGGCGCGCGGGGCGATAGCCAATCTCGTGGGTGAACAGGCGATGGCGCAGGCGACGACGCATCTTTTCGGGCTTGCCGCCGTGGCACTGTTCATCGCCGCGACGGCGATCTGGCTGGCGCCGCGTCCGCCGAAGAATGCGAAGCCCGCATCCGGGCACTGAAGTCAGAGCGCGATACAAGGTTTTCCGGCACCGGCAGGGCAGCCCCCGATCCACGTTTTCCTGGTCTCCGCAAATCCCCAGCGCGGAAGGCCGGCCGGTGCCGTCACTCTATTCCCGTATCACACAGCAAAACGGCCGGCCCGGATGATCCGGACCGGCCGTTTTGACAGCGCTTTATGGCGCTGGAAGGATCAGACAGCAGAGCCGCAGTTGGCGAGCACGTCCTTGGCCAGATCCTCAAGCTTGAGTTCGGCATCCACGGCTCCGGCCTCGACTGCGGCTTCGGGGGCCTGCGGCACGGTGGCCGTCGTGCGGTCCTGCGCCAGAGTGCGGAAACCGGCGGCCTTGAGGAGCTTGAGCCCCTTGGCGCCGTCTTCGCCCATGCCGGTCAGCACCGAGCCGATCGTGGCCATGCCCGCGCGCGAAAGCGATCCGAACAGCAGCGTGGCCGAGGGACGGAACCCTTCGACCGGATCGCGATCGACCAGGCGCAGCTTGGCGGGAATGCCGGGTTCCACGATCACGTGCTTGTTCGGATCGAAAGCGATATGCACGGTGCCCGCAGTCATCTCGGCACCGTCCTTGGCGGCCTTGATCGAGCAGGCGCAGTCCTTGTCCGCGCGGGTGATGAACATTTCCGCCAGAGCGGGTTCGGTCTGCAGGATGATGACCGTGGGCGGGCAGTTCTTGGGATATTGCATCAGCACTTCGGTCAGCGCATCGACGCCGCCCATCGAGGTGCTGAACGCGGCGATCTTGCCGTTGGGCGCGTAGTCGGGACCGCTTTCGCCTTCGGCCTTGGGTCCGCGGTGGCGCGGCTTGTCGCGCACGTTCGAATTGGCAGCGGCGAGCACGATCTTGCCGAGCTTGCCGACCTGCTTGGCGAACTGTTCCGGAGTGGCCTTGAGCGGCTTGGGAAAGCACTCGACCGCGCCCAGTTCGAACGCCTTGAGCGAGGTTTCCGTCCCGCTCTGGGTAAGGCTGGAGAGCATGACCACCGGCATCGGGTTGGTGGACATGATTTCCTCCAGGAATTCGATGCCGCTCATGCCGGGCATTTCGACGTCGAGCGTGACAACGTTGGGCCGCAGTTCTGCGATCTGGTCGCGGGCCTCGTCGGCATTGGCAGCCGTGCCGATGACGAGAACGTTCTTGGTCTGCTCCAGGACATCGCAAAACAGCGCGCGCATAGCGGCTGAATCGTCGACTACCAGAACGCGGGCGTCATGCATGGGGATGGAACCTTCTATCTATTGCCTCGAAAGGAATTCGGATTGCGACATACCTCTAAACATCCGATGAATTTCCTTAACCACACTACGCACTTCGCCTGAGTTTGCGGCAAACGTCGCGTTGTCACCACTTCCTTTACCACGAAACCGTTCCGAGCACTCCAAAATCGGTGCGCGAAGACGAATTGAGTGAATGAGGTTGGTTGAATGGCCCGAATCCTGCGGTTTCGCAATTCTGACTATTCCACGTCGAAGCAGACGAGGGAAATTCCGGATGGCGATTCACACTGGCAGGGAACGGACATTCGCTAACAAGGCCGGATAGACGGGGGATAGTGATGAGTAGCATTACCTTGCCAGCGCGCTGCGACCGGGCAGCGGCCGAGGCAATCTGGCCTGAACTTGTCGCGGCGCTGGGCAATGGCGCTATCCATATCGATGGCAGCGCGGTCGAACATGTCGGCCAGGCGGTGCTTCAGCTTCTTGTATCGGCCCGTCGCAGCGGCGGCGGCGCGGAAATCGAGGCTTCTTCGGCCTTGAGCGAAGCCGCGCGCCTGACCGGGCTGACGTCGGAACTCTTCGAAGAGAGCGAACTATGAGCCCCGAGGAAATTCAACAGATCTTCTTCGCCGAGTGCGAAGAATCGCTGGCTGCTGCGGAAGCCGGTCTTGCCGCCTGCCAGGCGGGCACGCAGGATGCCGATACGGTTAACGCTGTGTTCCGCGCGGTGCACTCGATCAAGGGCGGCGCCGGTGCCTTCGGTTACTCTGCGCTTCAGGCCTACACGCATACGTTCGAGACTCTGCTGTCCGACGTGCGCGAAGGACTGGTTGCGATCGAGAATCAGCTCATCGATCTGTTGCTGCGTGCGCTCGATACGCTGGCCGACCATGTCACGGCGGCACGCGAAGGGGGCGATGCCCCGGCCGATGCCGCGCTGATCACCGAGATGGAAGGCGCCATGGCAGCCAATGCCGGTGCCGCCGCTCCGGCCGCAACTGAACCTGCTCCCGAGCCCGCCGCGGAGCCGGAAACCGCTTCGGCCGATGACGATGATGAGCCCAAGCCAATCGATGACCTCGATCTCGCGGCTCTGCTCGATGATCTGACGTCCGATTTCGGAGCATCCGAACCGGCTCCCGCAGGCGATGATGCGTCCGCCGGAAGCGACAAGCGCTGGAAAGTTCACCTGCGTCCGCGTTCCGGCGCAATGCGCAACGGCAGCGAACCGCTGCTGATGCTGCGCGACATCGCCGAGCTCGGCGGTGAATGCGCATACTGCGATGTCAGCCAGGTTCCGCCGCTCGATTCGTTCGATGTCGCGCAAGGCTACCTCGGCTGGACATTCGCCATACCCGCCAATGTCGAGGAAGACGCGGTTCGCGACATTTTCGATTTCATCGGTGACGATTGCGCTCTGGCCTTTGGTGAAGGCGAGGAAATTCCCGAATTCCAGCTCGAAAAGACCGCGCCTGCGGCCAAGGCCGAACCAGTCGCTGCAACCCCGGCGCCAGCCACGGCTGCTCCTGCTGCTGCGGCGGCCGCCCCCTCGGCGCCTGTACCGGCTCCCGCTACGGCGCCGGTGCCTGCTGCAACCGAAGCGAAATCCGAAGCGGCCGAAAAGCCTGCCGCGGCTGCTCCTGCGGCACCCGTCGCCGGTCAGTCGATTCGCATCGACCTGTTCAAGCTGGACCGTCTGATCGATCTTGTCGGAGAGCTGGTGATCGCGCAGGCCATGCTGGTGCAACGCCTCGACAGTGCCGGTGTTACCGCTTCCGAAGAACTGAGCCTGCTCGAAACCCTGACGCGCGACATCCAGGAAAGCGCGATGTCGATCCGTGCCCAGCCGATCGCCAGCGTCTTCAGCCGCGTACCGCGTATTTTGCGTGATCTGGCCGCTTCGACCGGCAAGCACGTGAAGCTTGAAGTTTTCGGTGAGACCACGGAACTCGACAAGACCGTGATCGAGCGCCTGGGCGAACCGCTCACGCACCTTATCCGCAACGCGGTCGACCACGGCATCGAAAGTGCCGAGAACCGCATCGCTGCAGGTAAGTCCCCGGAAGGCACACTGACGCTTTCGGCCGAGCACCGCTCGGGCCGCATTCTCATCACCATTGCCGACGACGGCGCGGGCATCAACCGCGAGGTCGTGCTCCGCAAGGCGATCGAGAAGGGGATCGTGAGCCCGGAAGCACAGCTTTCGGCCGAGGAAATCGACAACCTCATCTTTGCGCCGGGCTTCTCGACCGCGCAGGTCGTCTCCAACATCTCCGGCCGCGGCGTCGGCATGGACGTGGTACGCCAGAACGTGAAGGAACTGGGTGGCCGCATCACGATCGAAAGCGTTCCGGGCAAGGGCACGGCCTTTATCCTGACTCTGCCGCTGACGCTGGCGATTTCGGACGGCATGATCGTCGATGTCGGCGATCAGACACTGGTGGTGCCGCTGGCCCATGTGGTGGAAAGCCTGCGTCCGGGCGAAGGAGACTTCCACGGCCTCGGGTCGAGCCGCCAGATGCTCAACGTGCGCGGCCGGTTCATTCCGATCATCTCGCTCAAGGAAGCGCTCGGGGCGCCCACCGGAACCACCGATCCGCAGGCAGGCGTGCTGATCGTCGTCGATACCGAAAGTGCAGGGCAAGCCGCGCTGCTGGTGGACGACATCTGCGACCAGCGCCAGTTCGTGATCAAGAGCCTGGCCACCAATTTCCGCTCGGTCGAGGGCGTCGCCGGTGCGACGATCCTGGGCGACGGCCGCGTGGCCCTCATCGTCGATGTCGATGGCCTCGTGGCCTGCGCGCTGCCCGCGCATGAAAGGCAGGCTGCGTGAACGCCGTTTCCGCCCCGACCAATACGATTCCCGGAGTCAGCCCGGATATCTACAGCGCCGCCGATTTCGCGCGGATCGCCAAGGTTATCTACGGCGAGGCGGGAATCGTGCTGCCGCAGGGCAAGGCGATGCTGGTCTATTCCCGCATCGCACCGCTCGTGCGCGCGGCCGGGAGTGTCACGTTCTCCAAATATATCGAGCTTATCGGCGAGGATGCGGCTGAGCTCAACAAAGCCGTTGCGGCGCTTACCACCAACCACACGTTCTTCTATCGGGAGGAGCATCACTTCGATCACCTGCGGAACGAACTGCGCCCCCGGTTGATCGAGAAGCTGCGTAACCGGAAGCCGGTGCGGATCTGGTCGGCGGGCTGTTCGAGCGGCGAAGAAACCTGGTCGATCCTCATGACTCTGCTGGGTCCCAACCGTTCGGACGGGCTGAACATCGCGCGCGGTGATATCCGCGTGCTCGCGACCGATATTGCCCCGCATGCGATCCAGCGTGCCGAGGCGGCGACGTACCCGGCGAAGGACCTCAAGCCCGTGCCGCAGGACCTGCGCGATGCCTGGACCACGGAAAAGGACGGTCAGGCCGTGATGTCCGATACGATGCGCCAGATCGTGCGGTTCCGCCTGCTCAATCTGCACGGCGACTGGCCGATCAAAGGGCACTTTGACTTCATCTTCTGCCGGAATGTCATGATCTATTTCGACAATCCGACGAAGGAACGGCTCGTCAAGCGCTTTGCCGACGTGCTGGACCCCGGTGGCTTCCTCTATATCGGGCACTCCGAACGCGTCACCGGCCCTGCAGCCAACGATTTGCAGCTCGTCGGGCCGACGATCTACCGCAGGAGGGCCGCATGAGCGTTCGTGTACTCATCATCGATGATTCGCCGACCATGCGCGCGATCCTGATGTCGCGTCTGCGCGAGCAACCCGATATCGAAGTGGTCGGCACGGCATCCAATGCCGCCGAAGGCCGGACACTGATCAAGCAGCTCGACCCCGACGTGGTTACGCTCGACATCGAAATGCCGGGCATGAACGGTCTCGACTTTCTCGAGAAGATCATGACTCTGCGGCCCACCCCGGTGATCATCGTTTCGGGCGCGACGCAGGAAGGCAACGAAGTGACGGCCCGCGCGCTCGCGCTCGGGGCGGTCAACTGCTATTCGAAATACGATCCCACCGGCAAGCTGGCGCTGCAGGACAGCGGCGAGCTGGCCAAGATGATCCGCGATGCCGCGCATATCGAGTTCCGCAAGCCGATGCGCAACGCACCCGCGGTCGCCGAAGAAAGCCGTCGGTCGATCAAGCGCGATACGCGCCTGATAGCGGTCGGTTCGTCCACCGGCGGCGTTGAGGCCTTGCAGGTGCTGCTGCGTGAATTTCCGCGCGATTGCCCGCCCACTGTCATCGTGCAGCACGTCAATCCGCGCTTTGCTCCGGCGATTGCCCGTACGCTCGACCAGATCTGCCCGGCAACGGTGCAGGTGGCGGTGCATGACATGCCGCTGAAAGCCGGCAACGTCTATCTCGCTGCCGAAGACGGACACCATCTCATGGTTAAGGGCAATGCAACGCTTTATGCCAAGCTGCGCAAGGGAGAACCGATCTCGGGCCATGTTCCCAGCGTGGATGCGCTGTTCCATTCGGTCGCCGAATACGTGGGCGCGGACGCCGTGGGCATCCTGCTGACCGGCATGGGGCAGGATGGCGCCAAAGGGCTGCTGGCCATGGCCGAGAAGGGGGCGCACACGATCGCGCAGGACGAAGCGACCTGCACAGTCTTCGGAATGCCCCGCGCCGCCATTTCACTGGGAGCGGCGTGCGTCGTTGCCCCGATCAACAGTATCGCGCGCCATGCGCTACACAAGGCGGCCTGATAGCGATGCCAATGGATCTCACTCCACCCAACACCACGCGCCTGACGGTGCTGCAGGGCCAGTTCAAGGTCAGTGCAGGACCAAAGGTGGAATTCAGCACAGTGCTCGGTTCATGTGTGGCCACCTGTCTCTACGATCCGGTCGTGGAACTGGGCGGCATGAACCACTTCCTGCTGTCCGAACCGCCCGCGAGCCATCACCCCGGCGAAGTGGACGTGCACTACGGCGTTTACCTGATGGAAATGCTGATCAACGAAATGTTGTCCTACGGGGCTCGCAAGGATCGGTTGCGCGCGCACCTCTATGGTGGCGCGAACATCCGGGCGGGCATGCAGCAGATAGGTACGGCCAATGCAGAATTCGCACGCAACTTCCTGGTGCGTGAACATATTACCCTCGTTCGCGAGGATCTCGGCGGCACGAACGCCCGCCGCGTAGATTTTCGTCCGGCGTCCGGTCAGGTCCGGTGCCGTACTGTCGCTTCCTCGGATGCACCCGAGGTTAAACCGCAACCTGTGTTCCGCCCGGTCCCACGCGGCGAAGTCGAACTGTTCTGACAAAACGAGGCATCCGATGTCCAAGACAACCCGCATTCTGACTGTAGATGACAGTGCATCCATGCGCGCGCTGCTCAACCACGCATTGTCCACCAATGGTTTCGACGTGGCCCAGGCCGACGACGGCGTTTCGGCGCTGGAATGGCTGGCGGTGAACGAGGTCGATGTCGTGATTACCGACATCAACATGCCTCGTCTCGACGGCTTCGGCCTGATCGAGCAGGTACGCGGCGGCACCCGCCACCGCGATCGGCCGATCCTGGTGCTGACCACCGAAAGCTCCGACGAGAAGAAGGCCCGTGCCCGCGCCGCCGGCGCGACCGGCTGGATCGTCAAGCCGTTCGACACCGACAAGCTGGTCGCGGCCGTGCGCCGCGTCGCTCACTGATTTAACCCGCAAAGGAGGTTCGGGACATGTACCGAGAACTTATCACCTTCGAAATCGCCGACCAGATCTTCGCGCTCGACATCATGTCGATCCGCGAAATCCGTGCTTGGACCCCGGTCACGCCGATGCCGCGCGTGCCGTCTTACGTCGCAGGTGTGGTCAACCTGCGCGGCACGGTGCTGCCGGTGATCGATCTCGCCGCCCGTCTGGGCTGGAAGCCTACCGAGGCGACTCCGCGTCACGCGATCATCGTGTGCCAGGTGAACGGCCAGTCGCAGGGTCTGATCGTCGATTCGGTCAGCGATATCGTCGCACTCAACACCGATACGCTGCAGCCGCCGCCGACCACCGGGCAGGAAGACGTCACGCCGTTCCTGGAAGGCCTTGCCGCCATCGAGGACCGCATGGTCATGGTGCTTGATCTGCAGGCGCTCAGCGCTTCCGAGGCTCACGCGATCGCGGCCTGACCTGATGATGCACGAACCCAAATTCATGGCGATGGCTGAAGTGCTGGGCGAACTCGGTTCCGAGATCGAGGCCCTGGGCGAAGTGCTGTGCCGTGATGAGGATTTCGCTGCTCGGCATCTGCGCGAGTTGCAGGCGATCGATCTGATTGCCCAGAAGCAGCGCGTGCTGGCTACCATTCTCGCGGCGGGTTTCAGCGCCAGCGAGATGCGCAGTATCAGCCTGGAGGCGCTGCGCCACCGCTTCAGCGGTTTTATCGAAGAGACCGACTCTTCGTCTTGCGAAGTCAAGATCAGCGGTCCGGGTGAACCGGACGCGCTGGGCTTGTGGGAGTGATGCCAGCCGCCAATCCGTGACGGTGCCCGAGCATCCGGGCACGGCACGGAACAAGAGCCGGAAAGGCTTGAACCATGGTTCGATGAAGCGGGTTCATCGAACCATGGTTTTGCGCGTCCGGCGCACACGGGCTTCTTGAACCGGGCCGCCGCGATCCTTATCCCGAAACCATGACCGACCGTGCTGCGCGAGGCGCTGCCGCCGACCGGCCTTGTGCTGGAACTGGCGAGCGGCACCGGCGAGCACGCGGTGCACTTTGCAAGGGCGCTGCCGGATCTGCTTTGGCAGCCGAGCGATCCCGATGCGGGCGCGCGGCAATCCATCGCTGCCTGGCGCGAGACGGAAGTGCTGCCCAATCTGTTGCCGCCGCTTGCGCTTGATGCCGCCGCACCACAATGGCCGGTCGAGGCGGCCGATGCGATTGTCTGCATCAACATGGTCCACATAAGCGCGTGGGCATCCACTGTCGGATTGTTCAGGGGCTGTGCGAAGCTGCTGCCTGTTGGTGCGCCAGTGATTCTCTACGGCCCTTATCTGGAAGGTGGTGTTGAAACGGCTTCGTCCAATTTGGAGTTTGATCAGTGGCTTCAGGGGCGAAACCCGGATTGGGGATTGCGCAACGTGGCTGAAATGGATCAGGTCGCCGCTGATTTCGGTTTCGATCGAACGCAGCGAGTGGGGATGCCTGCCAACAACCTCATGCTGACTTATCGGAAAGGCTTGAACCATGGTTCGATGAAGCGGGTTCATCGAACCATGGTTTTGCGCGTCCGGCGCACACGGGCTTCTTGAACCGGGCCGCCGCGATCCTTATCCCGAAACCATGACCG
>JARROF010000047.1:0-33286 GCA_037384205.1 Novosphingobium sp.
GCGGCGGCCGATCGGTGAAGCTGCTGCAAAAGTCCTCCTTTTCACCCGTGCTGATCCTGGGTGGAGGACTGGTGGCAACATCCTCAGTCGCTGCTATCTGACCGTTCTGTCTGGCCGGGGGGCTCTAGGACAGAAGGGCGGTCGTTCGGAGGGCCCCTTCCCCGCGAGGGGAAGGGGCTTCTTTTTCGGGAATTTCGGTGTCGTGAATCAGCCGGGCATGCGGGCGGACAGGCGCGCAATCACATCGTTCTGCGCGGCGACCCAGCCTTTCACCTGATCGCGGGCGGCGGCGATGGCGCTGGTGCTCGGAGTTTCCTCCAGCGCGCCGTCGGTACGCGCATCGACATAGAGCGTGTCGAGATCGCCCAGTGCGACCATCGCATTCGACCGGTTCGTTTCAAGGGTTGCCAGCGCCACGCTGGCCGTGCTCCATGTATCGCTGCCGATCGCGCCGGCGGCGGCCACCGCGCGTTCGGCTGCCGGGCGACTGGCCTGAAATCGCTCGTTCGCCGATCGGGCCAGGGCGACAAGGCCGTCGAGCCGGGTCACGAGACTGGCGCCGGCTGGCGGCAGGGGCGCGGGAGGCGGTGCGGGTACGCCTGCGACCGGCGTGGCGCTGCCGCTGGCCCGCTCGACATCGCGCAGGGCCAGCGAGGGATAGCTGCCGGCGGTGGAGCAGGCCGAGGCCAGCATCGTCATGCAAGCGGCGAGCGGAAGGCCCATGGGGCCGAGCGGGTAACGGGCTTTCGCGCGGATCATGGACCTGCCATAGCATGGCGTAAGGACGAGGGGAGAGGGTTTCGTGCGCGAAATCCGGACCGGAGGCCTGCAAAGCCGCAGTCCTTTGTTGACACGAATCGGGCGTTGCACTAACGGCACCCACTCTTTCCGGCCCTCCGCGCCAAGCGGGGTGTCCGGCGCGTCGCCCGCAAGGCTTCTCCTTCACCGGTGAGGCACCGCGGCCGGGGCAAGGTTGTTTCGGCTCGTTTCGGGCACATTGATATTAGGTAAGGGCACCATGTTCGCAGTTGTGCGCACGGGAGGCAAGAGCGAGAAGGTCGTGGTGTTCAAGAAGCGCCGCCGCCACAACTACCGCCGCAAGAACGGCCACCGCCAGCAGATGACCCTGCTGCGCATCACGTCGGTCGGCTGAAGCCTCGCGCATTCTGGAGTAACGGGAAATGGCACATAAGAAAGCAGGCGGTTCGTCGCGCAACGGTCGCGACTCAGCAGGCCGCCGCCTCGGTGTGAAGAAGTTCGGCGGCCAGGAAGTCGTCGGCGGCAACATCATCATCCGCCAGCGTGGTACCAAGGTGTACCCGGGCGTGAATGTCGGCATGGGCAAGGATCACACCCTGTTCGCGCTGGCTGAAGGCCGCGTACGCTTCCACGATGGCAAACTCGGCCGCAAGTATGTGTCGGTCGACGCCATGGCAGAAGCCGCCGAATAACCGGATGGTCGGTAAAGGGCCATCCTGACGGGATGGCCCCGCATTTCGCCGTACGCGCGCGCCGCCGTGCCTTGCCGCTGTCGCATTTTGCCAATGCCGATGCGGCCGGGTCTGCTTCACGCGCCCGTGCGTAATCGCAATGTCACGCGTTTCCGGTAGCCGGAATGCGGGGCGAATGAGTGGAGAGACAAGATGTTCATTCGCAGCGAACGGCTGTTCCTGCGGCCCGGCTGGCCCGAGGACTGGGAAGAGGTTCTGCATCTGATCGACGACGAGATGGTCGTCCGTAACCTGTCCCGCGTGCCTTGGCCCTATTCCGGCGATGACGCCCGTGCCTTTCTGAACCTGCCGCAGGAGCTGCGGTTGCCGCGGCTCATGGTTACGCTGCCCGGCGTGAACGGTGCGCGTATCGTCGGCTGCGCCGGCCTCGGCGGGACCACCGAGATTCCCGAGCTCGGCTACTGGATTGCCCGCGATTACTGGGGGCAGGGTTATGCCAGCGAAGCGGCGAAGGCCGTGCTGCAACTCGCCCGCGTTTTGGGGCATGAACGCATCATGGCGACTCACTTCCTTGACAATCCCGCCTCGGGGCGAGTCCTTGAAAAGGTGGGGTTCCGGCGCACGGGACGCGTTTACGAGCGGCTTAGCCAGGCGAGGGACAAGGCCTGCCCCGCGCGCGAATATGAAGTGGTGTTCGATGCATCCGGCGATTGCGGGAATTGCGACGATTTCATGCGCTGCAGGCGCGCGGCCTGACTTTTCCCGGAGGGGTAACGAAACCCTTTGTTAACCGGGCGGTGTCAGATTTTCGTCGCGCGCGGTGTCTGCCAGGCCGAAAGCTTCGTGCAATTTGCCACATTTGGGTGCATCATGCGTTTGCGGGATCGAGACAACGGAGAACCGTCGCATGTTTGTCCGCACGGAGAGGTTATTTCTGAGGCCCGGTTGGCCGGAGGATATCGATGATCTTGTTGAGGCGTTCAACGACGATCTGATTCAGCGCACGATTGCCGTGTCGGCGATGCCGCGTACGCGCAAGGCTGTGCGCGAATATCTTGATCGCCCGCGCGATCCGCGTCTGCCGCATTTCTTCATGTACCTGCGCGGTGCCCATGGCGCCAAGCTGGTGGGCGGCATCGGTCTCAGCAAGTTCGGGGACGATGTCGAGGTCGGCTACTGGATCACGTCGGGGTACAGGGGCAAGGGCTATGCGTCCGAAGCCCTGCGTGCGATCGTGGAGCAGGCCCGGGTTCTGGGCTACCACCGGCTGGTTGCGAAGCATTTCGTGGGCAGCAATGCCTCGGCCCGTGTGCTGGAAGCCGCCGGGTTTCATGACACCGGCAAGGATTACCCGCGCTGCAACGCGGGAAGGGGTGAGGAAGCGCCTGCGCGTCTCTACGCCGTGGACCTTGACCGCCGGGGCTGGAATAGCAGCGCCGAAAAGTCCGGAGAAGCGCTCAGCGCCTGATCTGTTTGCGTTCAGGATTCGGCGGTTGCGGACAAGTTCAGCCAGGCAGGTACGAGATCCGGGGTGATGACATCCACGCGCAAGTGATCGATGGCAAGGCCCAGGTCCGGATAGGCGGCGCGGCGGCGTTTCTCGTCAGAACGATCCAGCGGGACGACGATCAGGCGGCGGTTTACTTTCTGCCGCCAGTTCATCCGCGCGGTGTTTTCCTGCCCGACGAAGCAGCCCTTGTTGAAGCAGGTGCCGTTCAGTTCGGCGGCATTGCATTCCAGCCATAGCGTTTCGCCGTCGCCCAGTTCCGCCTGTCCTTCGGGCACGCCGAGCGCGAGGCGGTGCGCGCGCCAGGCGGCATCGGCGCCCCGTTCCGCCTCTTCGGGATCGGCGGCATCGATGGCGGTGATCCAGCGTTCGCCCAGCGCGGGCAGGCGGGGATCAGCCGCCGCCGCGTCTCCCGTGTGAGGGCGCCAGTGGACGGCGATCGTATCGTCGCGGGCGATGTCGATGGCCTTGCGCAGGCGGTACATGGTCAGTCGCTTGATCAGCGCTTCGCAGGCCGTCGCTTCACAATCGAGCAGGATATCGTCTCCCGCAGGCCAGATCACGAAATCGAACAGGACCTTCACCTGAGGCGTAAGCAGCCCGCCCCTTGTGCAGTGCGGTGCAAGACCCGCACGTGCACTTTACGTCATGAACACTTTGCAAGCCGCTCACGCATTTCATCGAGCACCCATACGGCCGCCGGGCCTGGCGGGTTGTCCTTGCGCCAGAGTGCGACGAGTGCGTAGTCGATCATAGCGTTTTCGGGCAGCTGAAGTTCGACCAGCGCACCGCTGTCGAGATCGTCCTGAACCCGGTGACGCGGCATGGAACCCCAGCCGATGCCTTCCTGGAGCAGCGCGTGCTTGGCGCCAAGATCGGCCAGCCGCCATGAGCGCGGGCTGAATACCGAGTAGTCGCGCCCCTCGGTCAGTGGCGAACGATCGGTGAGGACAAGCTGCACATGCTTGCGGGCATCGCCGGGCGCGATCCGCCCGGCCTTTGCCAGCGGATGGCCGGGGGCTGCGACGACGACGAGTTTGACGCTCCCGACTGTCTCGCGCTCGATTTCGGGCAGGTCGAGCAGGTCCGGCCCGGCGATCGCCAGTGTTGCGCGGCCGTCCAGCACGAGCCCCGCCACCGCGCCCAGCGCCTCGACGTGAAGGCGCAGCGGCACCGAGGGGAAGCGGTCCTGAAAATCGCGCAGCAGCGGGGCAAGCACATTCCCGGGTACCATCACGTCTACCGCGAAGGACAGTTCCGCTTCCAGCCCTTGTCGCAGGCTGCGCACTTTGGCGAGCAGCGCATCGACGTCGTCGGTAATCGTATGGGCTTCGGATACGAGCGCGCGGCCTGCTTCGGTCAGGCGCGGCCTGCGGGACCCTTCGCGGTCGAACAGGCGCACGTCGAGCTGGGCTTCGAGCTGGGCGATGGCGTAGCTGACGACCGAGATCGCCCGGCCCAGCTTGCGCGCGGCGGCGTTGAAGCTGCCTTCCTCTACGACGGCAAGAAATGTGCGCAGGTGATCAAGACTGGGCGGAGCAAGGTCTGGCATTCAATATATCCGAACATTTACGTCGAATTTATCTCAATTTCCCGATCAGATGCCAAGGCCTATCTGGAGCGCATCGGGCCGCAGGGCCCACCGGTTCAACCGTTCAAGCAAGGAGTGCTCCCATGATCGAACTCCGCCCTTTCGAGAGCCTTGGCGGCGCCAACCACGGCTGGCTTGACGCGCACCATCACTTTTCCTTTGCCGGCTATCACGATCCGGCGCGCACCAACTGGGGCCGCCTGCGCGTGTGGAACGACGATATCATCGCGCCGAAAACCGGCTTTCCCACTCATCCGCACCGCGACATGGAAATCGTCACTTATGTCCGCACGGGTGCCATCACGCACCAGGATAGCCTGGGCAACACCGGCCGTACCGAGGCAGGCGATGTGCAGGTGATGAGCGCGGGAACCGGGATTCACCATTCCGAGCAGAACCTCGAAGATGTGCCGACAACGGTATTCCAGATCTGGATCATGCCCGACCGGCGCGGCGAACAGCCGGGCTGGGGTGCCCGCCCGTTTCCGAAGGGCGATCGCGCCGGGCGTTTCGTGACGCTGGCGAGCGGCCGCGAGGATGACGACGATGCCCTGCCGATCAATGCCGATGCCCGCGTGCTGGGCGCCACGGTGAAGGCCGGCGATGTGCTGACGTATGACACGACGTCGGACCGCCATGCCTATCTGGTTCCGACGACCGGCCGCGTACAGGTCGGCGATGTCGAGGCAAAAGCGCGAGACGGCATTGCGATTACCGGGCTCGACACCATTACTGTAACGGCTATCGAGGACACCGAACTGGTCCTCGTCGATGCTGCCTGATTCTCGCTCTCCCCTCCCAACCAAAAGGATTATTTCCATGACCGGACGTACCGCCCATCCCAAGATCGAGAAGCTTATCGTCGATCGCTGGAGCCCGCGTGCTTTCGAGGCGGCCGAGATTCCGCAGGAAGATCTGGACGTGATCTTCGAAGCGGCCGGCTGGGCGCCTTCCGCCTACAACGTGCAGCCCTGGACTTTCCTTTATGCGAAGAAGGGCGATGCCAACTGGGATCTGCTGCTTTCGCAGCTGATCGAGTTCAATCAGGGCTGGGCGCAGAATGCCTCGACGCTGGTCTTTGTCGTCTCGGCCAACAATTCGACCGGGCCGGACGGCACGGTGGGGCCGAACCACAGCCACAGCTTCGATGCCGGTGCGGCATGGGCGCTGGCGGCGATCCAGGCGCAGGCACTGGGCTATCACACCCACGGCATGACCGGTATCAAGTTCGGCGAGGCGGAAAAGGCGCTCGGCATCCCCGACGATCACCGCCTCGAAGCGGCTTTCGTGATCGGCAAGCTCGGCGCGAAGGAAACGCTGCCTGAATTCCTGCAGGAGCGCGAGGAGGCCGTGGGCCGCAAGCCGCTGTCCGAGATCGCCAAGGCCGGCAAGTTCGCCTGACGAATACCCCCTGGGCGCCGGCCACATTCCCCGGTGCGGGTGCCCATCGGCCCGGCTTGCTCTTTCCCGAGCAGGCCGGGCTTTCGTTTGTGCGGGAGCGGTGGAAGCGGGATGTGCCGTGAAATCGCCATGTTCGGATGGCTTTGTGCGCGCGACTTCTCCTGCGAGGTCCGCATGCCTGTCGATCTGCCCCCCGATCCGCCCGCTGCATCCGCACCGCAAGAGGCCGAATCATTCGATCTGGCCACGGTTCAGCACAAGGGCGGCAGTCTGGATCTGCATATCCTGAAGCGGCGCTGCCCTGCCTCGACCAGTGGGGAAATCGTCGTATGCACCCCCGATCCCGAGGAAAACCGCGTGCGGCCGCTGCCCGGCACCTACAAGGTGGAGGAAGGATTGCCGCGGGCCCGGATTGGCCTTGGTGACGGCGCTTCTCTTGATGTTCATGTCGATTCGGCGGTCATGCCCGATGGAACCGTGAGCAACCGGGTCATGGTGGGTTTGACGATCGGGTTTTGAGGTCCGGCGGAATGCCGATCCGCCCAGAGGTCTGCGGGCTCGTCCTTGCATGATCTTCGCGGCGGGCCTAGTCCGCTGTGGACATGGCAAGGCAGTGCGTTTCGCGCCGAGGCCGTGCTACCCTGCCGTATCATCCTTGGACTGCGGAGAGACTGCCCGATGACCACCAACGCTCCCGAACTCGTCCTTGCCGGAGGCATGGTCCATACGCCCAGCGGAGCGGATATCGCTGACGTGGCTGTGCGCGATGGCAGGATCGTGGGGGTGGGCAGCTATCCCGATGCGGCGCGGCGGATCGACTGCACCGGGCTCGACGTGTTGCCGGGCGTGATCGACAGCCAGGTCCACTTCCGCGAGCCGGGGCTGGAGCACAAGGAAGATCTCGAAACCGGCAGCCGCGCGGCAGTCATGGGCGGGGTGACGGCGGTGTTCGAAATGCCCAACACCAGCCCCAATACCGACACTGTGATGCGGGTGCACGACAAGCTCGAACGCGCGCATCACCGTATGTACTGCGATCATGCCTTTTATGTCGGCGCCACGGCGGAAAATGCCGAAGAGCTGGGCGAGCTGGAGCGGGTGCCCGGCACGGCGGGCGTGAAGATTTTCATGGGCGCCTCCACCGGCAACCTGCTGGTGGCCGAGGACGAGCAGCTCGCCCGCGTGCTTGCCCATGGCCGCCGCCGCGTTGCCATTCATGCCGAGGACGAGGCGCGGATGAATGCGCGCAAGGGCGAGCGGATCGAGGGCGATCCCTCCAGCCACCCGGTCTGGCGCGACGATGAAAGCGCGATGCTGGCGACCCGCCGTATCCTGAAGCTGGCGCGCGAGGCACGGCGGCCGGTTCACATCCTGCACGTCACCACGCCCGCCGAACTCGAACTGATCGCGCAGCACCGCGATGTCGCGACCTGCGAAGTGACGCCGCAGCACCTCACGCTGGAGGCGGAGGATGCCTATCCGCGCCTGGGTTCCTATGCGCAGATGAACCCGCCGATCCGCTCGGCCGCGCACGTCGCCGGGCTGTGGCACTGGCTGCGGCAGGGCGTGCCCGATGTGCTCGGATCGGACCATGCGCCGCACACCAAGGAAGAGAAGGCCAGGCCCTATCCCTCCAGCCCATCTGGCATGCCGGGCGTGCAGACGCTGCTGCCGCTGATGCTGGACCATGTGGCCAAAGGGAACATGACACTGGAGCGGTTGATCGACATGACTTCCGCCGGGGTGCAGCGCGTCTTCGGCCTTGTCGGCAAGGGGCGTATCGCCGCCGGATACGACGCGGACTTCACCGTGGTGGACCGCCAGGGCCGCTTCACCATCACCGAAGACTGGGTGGAAAGCCGCTGCGGCTGGTCGCCCTTCACTGGCATGGATCTGCAGGGGCGCGTGGTCGGCACGATCGTGCGCGGCCACAGCGCCATGTGGGAAGGCCAGCTCGCCAATCAGGCGCAGGGCGAGCCGCTACGCTTCGCCGGGGCGCTCTGAGCGGCTGCGGCGGGACAGCAGGTCCCAGCAGAACAGGGCGATCGCGGTCCAGATGAACAGAAAACAGAAAAGCTGAACGGGCCGGAACGGTTCACCGAATACGAAAACACTCTGCAGGAACAGACCCGTCGGCGTCACGAACTGGATGAAGCCCAGCACCGAGAAGTCGAGGCGCCGCGCCGCGCCGGCGAACAGCAGCAGAGGGATGGCCGTGAGCACACCGGCGCAGCAGAGCAGCGCGCTGAGGCCTGGTGAAGTGCCCATCATCAGGCCTTGCGGACCAGCCGCCTGCCATCCCAGCAGGCCGAGCGCCGGGACGAAGAGCACCAGTGTCTCGACCGTGAGGCCCGGCAGCGCGGAGACCGGGGCGAGCTTGCGGGTGAGCCCGTATCCGGCGAACGATAGCGCCAGTGTCATGCTGATCCACAACGTCGGCGTGGCGTCGCGGGCCAGGATGGTCACGCCGATCGCGGCGAGCCCGACAGCGAACCACTGCAGCCGCGAGAGTCTTTCGCGCAAGACAAGGGCGCCGGTGAAAACATTGACCAGCGGGTTGATATAGTATCCCAGACTGGCCGCCAGCACGTGCCCGTGCATCACGGCGATGACATAGACCAGCCAGTTGGTGCCGATCAGCAATCCGCTGAGCGCCAGCGCGCCGAGGATGCGCGGGTTCGTCAGCGCCTGGCGCAATTCGCTCCCCTGACGCAGCAGCAGGACGATCACCAGGCAGAAGGGCAGTGTCCACAGCATGCGCCACCCCACCACTTCGAACGGCGAGACCGTATGGAGAAGGGCGAAGTAGAACGGGAACAGCGTCCAGATCAGATAGGCACCCAAGGCCGAGGCCAGCCCGCCCAAGCGGGTGGAGATGGTGGAAGTCATTGCAATACTCAGGGAAGGGGGGACCCGAAGAGCCCTGCTTAGGGGGCCGTGCCCGGTCCGGCAAGACTCTCACAGAGCGATCATCGCAAGACGTTTTTCCGAAAATGCGCGAATCCTGACAACCGTGTTGCACGGAGTTCAGCTAACTTCATCTAAAGATGAACGCGCGGCGCGGGTCGCAGCGCTGCCGATACACTTCCGTTTCCTTTCTTCGCACGGACGGCGCGTGCGGGGGACCGCACGGTTGCACCCTGCGCATCCGGGCGGGAGGGCGCCTGCGCCTCGCGCAGGCGCCCTCAACCATTGCCGCTGTCGTTATCCCGAAATGGGACGTTGGCCGGTTACGGCTGGCACTTGAACGAATTTTCGCGTTTGTTCCGATGGAATTGACGGCCCCTTATCCTTTTGCGGGGCAAGCCCGCGCATCGCGGTGAGACAAGGAACGCGAAGATGAAGACTCCGGCTCGTTTCATGATACGCCTGACGGTGGCAGGCCTGGCCGGGACGCTGTTGCTCGCCGGCTGCGGTTCGGACGACAAGACGCCTGCCGGTGTCGAGACCGATCCTGCGATGAGCGGTGCGCTGGGCGACCAGATCATGGTCGATCCGGAAATGGCGGGAGAAGAAGGCGCAGCACTGACGGCCGATGGCGGACAGATTACTCTGCCTCCGGAGAACCGTACCCCCGAAGCGATTGCTGACGCGAAGAAGCAGGCCGCTGCTCTGGCGGGCGGGACGCTGCAACCGGCGCCGCAGCCCGCCAAAGGTGGGGCCGCCGCGCTGGCGGAAAGCGCTGCGACGGCGGCACAGGTCGCCAGGGCTTCCAAGGTCGCGCACACCGATTGTGCCGAGAAAGTGACGTATTCCAATACCTGGGCGGCCAAACTGCCGGCGGATATCCCCGTCTATCCACGCGGCGCGGTGCAGGAGGCGGCAGGCGTGGACAGCGATGCCTGCGCTCTGAGGGTGGTCAATTTCGCCACTCCAGTTTCACCCGACGATGTGATCGGTTTTTACTACACCAAGGCCGGCAAGGCGGGATACAGCGCGGAATACAAGCTGGACGGCAATGATCGCGTTCTGGGCGGCCGCAAGAACGGCAAGGCCTATGTCGTCTATGCGCGCAAGTTGAAGGGCGGTGTGACCGAAGTCGATCTGGTGACCAGCGGGAAGTAAAGCTGCCCTGCCGGCCCTTTATTTCAAGCCCACACCGATCATCGCGCGCGGCTGTTCCATCTCGCCCGAGGCGACCGGGTAGGCGCAGTAGTCGGCGGCGTAATAGCCGGTCGGGCGGTGATTGCCCGAAAGGCCGATCCCGCCCACCGGCGCGGCATGGCTGGGGTTCACCGTCGCGCGGTTCCAGTTGACGATGCCCGCACGCGCGTTGGCCCAGAACTTGTTGTATTCCTGAGGCGTGCCGCCAACCAGCGAGGCAGCGAGACCGAAGCGCGTGTTGTTGGCTTCGGCAATCGCCTCGTCGAAATCCTCCACGCGGATGACCTGCAGGATCGGACCGAACAGTTCGACGTCGGGGCGGTCCTTCATCGCAGTCGTATCGATGATGGCGGGGCTGAGGAAGGGCAGCGCCTCGTTGGGGCGCACGAGGTGCTTGATCGCCCGGCCGCCGTGGCTGAGCAGGTAGAGGAAGCTCTCGGTAAGGCCGTCTGCGGCCATGTTGTCGATCACCGGGCCCATGAACGGGGCGGGCTCGTCGAACGGCGCGCCGAAGATCACGCGGTCCGCCAGCGCTTTCACTTCGGACATCACTGCATCGTATATCGACGACTTGACGATCAGGCGCCGGGTCGCGGTGCAGCGCTGGCCGGTGGTGGCGAAGGCGGACTGGACTACCAGCGCCGCCGCATCGGTCAGCTTGGGCGTGTCCCAGACGACCATGGCATTGTTGCCGCCCATTTCCAGAGCGACGATCTTGTCCGGCCGCGTGGCCAGACGGCGGTTGATGGCAATACCGGTATTGGCCGAGCCGGTGAACAGCACGCCGTCCACGCCTTCATGCGCGACCAGCGCCTGCCCTTCGGCGGGGCCGCCCACCGCGAGTTGCATGATGGCGGCGGAAATACCGGCGCGGTTGAAGCAGCGCGCAAGGATTTCGCCCGAGGCAGGCGCCTTTTCGCTCGGCTTGAAGATCACTACGTTGCCTGCGATCAGCGCAGGCACGATGTGGGCATTGGGCAAGTGCGCCGGGTAATTGTAGGGGCCGAGCACGGCGAGCACGCCATGCGGCTTGTGGCGCACGGCCATCGTGCCCTGCAGCGCCGAGTCGAGTTTGCGCTGGCTGGTGCGCTCGGCATAGCCGCGGATCGAGATTTCGACTTTGTTGATGACGAGTTCGACTTCGGCGTGGGCTTCCCACAAGGGCTTGCCCGTTTCGCGCGCGATCGTGGTCGCCAGCTTTTCCGCTTCCTTGCGTACTTCGTTGGCGAAGCGGCGGACCAGTTCCATGCGGGTGGAGAGCGGCTGTGCGGCCCAGGCCGGCCAGGCGCGGCGCGCGCGGGAGACGGCATCGTCCACCTCGCAAACCGGACCGCGCCAGATTTCCGAACCCGTTGCCGGTTCGCAGGAAACGATCTCCGCCTTGCTCACGTTACTGACAGGTCCCCGGTCACTGGCTACCGCTGCTGTGGTTGTGGCTGCACCGTCCATTGCGGCTAAGAGTCCGTTACCCAAAAGTGTTCTCGAATTCGCGGCTTATGGCACAGGTATTCCTACCGGTATGCTAACGCAGAGACGAAATTTACCATTTGTCCTGCGTGAGAGGCGGTTCACCGAGATTGTGGCCAAGTTCACGAATTTCCGCAACTTTCGTGTGCAGCACGGACCAGTCGTCGTGTTCGTCGATGGCCGACCAGATGCGTTCGACCTCGTCGATCAGGACGCCGGGCGGCTGGTCCTGCCGCCAGAATGGATCGTCGGTTCCGGCGGTCGGCTGGTACTCGCGCAGCATTTTACCGAAGGTATCGTCTCCCGCCGCGCGGCCGCCGCGATGGGCGAAGAAGAACTGCTCGGGCACTTCGCCGTTTTCGGTCATCGCATGCTCGGCAGCCTGGATCAGCGCGGTGTCGCATTCCGGCCCCCGCGATTCGACGCCCAGCCGCCAGGTGAAATGCCGCGCCATGGCCGCTTGATAGAGCGGCCCGAACCGATCAAGCGCAGTGATCAGCGGTTCGGTATCGGCCAGCAGGCGCAGCGCCACGGCGAGTTGGCCGCAGTTCCACAGTAGCGCCTCGGGCTGGCGGCCGAAGGCGTAGAGACCGCCGTAATCGAAATAGGCGGCGGTAAAGTGCGGGTCCCACCTGGGCAGCCAGCGCCATGGGCCATAGTCGAAGCTCTCGCCCGAAATGTTCATGTTGTCGGTATTGAGCACGCCGTGGACGAAGCCCGCCACCATCCAGCTCGCGGCGAGCCCGGCCAGCCGCTCGACCACCTGATGCATCAGGATCACCGCGGGCTCATCGCGGGCGGGGGCCTGGGCCGGGGGCTCGCCGCCTGGATAGGTTTCGAGGCAATAGGCGACGAGTGCTTCCATCTGGTCCTTCGCGTCATGCGCGAGCAGGCGCTGGAAGCTGCCGATGCGGATGTGCCCGTGGCTGAGGCGCACGAGCACGGCGGCGCGCGTGGGTGAGGGCTCGTCGCTGCGCCATAGCGATTCGCCGGTCTCGATCACCGAGAAGGTCTTGCTGGTGTTCACCCCCAGTGCTTCGAGCATTTCAGTGGCGAGGATTTCGCGCACCGCACCTTTCAGCGTCAGCCGCCCGTCGCCATCGCGGCTGTAGGGGGTGCGGCCCGATCCCTTGGTGCCGAGATCGAGCAGCCGCCCGTTGCCGTCCCGCATCTGTGCGAACAGAAAGCCGCGCCCATCGCCGATATCCGGGTTGTAGGAACGGAACTGGTGGCCGTGATAACGCAGCGCCAGCGGACCGGGCAAGTTGCCGGGCAGCGGATCGAACTGGCCGAAGTGGGAAATCCACGCCTCGTCGGAGAGATCGCCGAGACCCACGGTGCCGGCCCACCGGTCATTGCGGAAGCGCAGCTCATGCCGGGGGAAGGCGGCGGCGGGAACCGGATCGCCGATCCACTCGGCGATGGTTTCGATGCGGGCATCGGGGTGATAGACGCTTGCTTGCGGTTCGCTTCGCATCAGGCGATAGTGGGGAGTGCAAGTCCGCCGATCAAGGCGCGTTCAGGAGGTTGCCGCATCGGCATGACGGATTTCGAGGATCGGTTCTGGTCGAGCCGCGACGGTCTCAAGCTGCATTTTCGCGATTACCCGGGCCCCGAAGTGGCGGGCGGGGATGCGCCCGTGCCGGTGCTGTGCCTGCATGGGCTGACCCGCAATGCCCGCGATTTCGATGTACTGGCCCCGCGGCTCGCGGCTGTCCGCCGGGTGATCTGCCCCGATATGCGCGGGCGCGGTGACAGCGAATATGCCAGGGATTCGGCGAGCTATACGCCGATGCAATATTGCGAGGACGTGCTCGAACTGCTGGAGCAGGAAGGGATTGACCGTTTCGCGGTGATCGGCACGTCGCTCGGCGGATTGATGACGATGGGCCTTGGCACGGTGATTGCCCAGCGCATCGCCGGTGTCGTTGTCAACGATGTCGGGCCGCGGCTCGATCCGGAAGGGCTGACGCGGATTCTGGACTATGTCGGGCAAGGGCGTAGCTATCCCACATGGGTCCATGCCGCGCGCGGAATCGAAGGGGCGCAAGCGTCCGCGCATCCGGGGCAGCCGCTCGATTTCTGGATCGGCATGGCGAAGCGGCTGATGACGCTGACCAGCAACGGGCGCATCGTCTTCGATTACGACATGAAGATCGCGGAGCCGTTTCTGGAGTTGGATATCGAGAACCAGCCCGATCTCTGGCCTGCGTGGGAGGCGCTGGCCGGACGGCCTGTGTTGATCGTGCGCGGTGCCCGGTCCGATCTGCTGTCTGAAGCGACGCTGGCGGAAATGGTCCGTCGCCTGCCAGAGGCCGAAACCCTGACGCTGGCCGATATCGGCCATGCCCCCACGCTCGATGAGCCCGAAGCCGCAGCCGCCATCGAACGCCTGCTGGAACGCGTGCCTTGAGCGGCAGGGGAATGCGCGTTCTTCATCTTCATTCAAGCTTTGCGGCGGGGGGCAAGGAACTGCGCGCGGCGCGGCTTATGAACGTGTTCGGCCCCGCGCTGAGCCATACCGTTGTTTCCGCTCAACCGGACGCTTACGGCGCTTCGGCCGCGCTCGATCCGGCGCTGGCGGTGGACTATCCTCGGCACTTTCCCAGCCTTCAGGGCCGCCCCGGCCCCTTGCGTCTGCTAAGCCTTGCGCGGGCCATGCGCGGCTTTGACATGATCCTCACTTACAATTGGGGGGCCATGGACGCGGTGCTGGCGCACCGGCTCTATGGCGCGGTGCTGGGCCTGCCGCCGCTGGTCCATCATGAAGACGGGTTCAATGAGGACGAGGCGAGCGGCCTCAAGCCGTCGCGCAACCTGTTCCGGCGTGTGGCGCTGGCGCGCGCCGGGGCGCTGGTGGTGCCCTCGCGGCGGCTGGAGGCGATAGCCCTGGAGGCCTGGCACCAGCCGCGCGAACGGGTGCGGCTGATCATCAACGGCATCGATACCGCAGCGTGTAACACGGAGCCTGCCGTCGACGCTATACCCGGCCTCGCAAAGGCGCCGGGCGAGAAATGGGTCGGCACGCTCGCGGGCCTGCGCGCGGTGAAAAATCTGCCCCGGCTGGTGCGCGCCTTCGCCGGGCTACCGGCGGACTGGCGCCTCGTCATTCTGGGCGAGGGGCCTGAACGCGGCGCGATCGAGGCTGAGGCGGCGGCCCGCGGCATCGCGGACCGGGTGCACCTGCCGGGCTTCGTGGCGGGGCCTTCGCGCGTGCTGGGGCTGTTCGATATTTTCGCGCTCTCGTCCGACAGTGAGCAGTTTCCGATCTCGGTGGTGGAGGCCATGGCGGCGGGTCTGGCGGTGGCTTCGCCCGCGGTCGGAGACGTGGCGGACATGGTTTCCGGCGAAAACCGGCCCTTCATCAGCCCGGCCGGAGACGAAGCGGCGCTGGCGGTTTCGCTGGCCCGGCTGGCGGGGGACGCGGGCTTGCGGGCTGGCATCGGTGCGGCGAATCGCACCCGCGCGCTTGCCGACTATGATGAAAGCACAATGATCCGGACTTATAGCGAGACTTATGTCCGGGCGATGGGGCGCGATGCCTTTCCTTAGCCGCATTCTCCGTTCAGGCGTGCTTCACGGCGGGGCATGCAGCGATCATCCCCGTTGAAAAGCCCTGTTCATACGCTAAACAGCCCCGCAACCTTTCATACTACCGCGGAAAGCGCCCAAATTGGCCCTGCCTCCTGACAAGACCTCGAAAGCCGAAGACAAGAAAGCCGCGCAGGCTGCCGCCCAGCAGGATGTATTCCTGCGCGAGGTGGACGATGCCCTGCGGCAGGATCAGCTTGAAAGCTTCATGACCCGTTTCGGCAAGCCGCTGCTGGCAGTGATCGTGCTGGGCCTCGCCGGTTTCGGCGGCTGGATCTACTGGAGCCACCGCCAGACCCAGGAACTGGAAGGTCAGACCGAAAGCTTCGTGCAGGCGTTGGACAGTGTGCAGGCCAGCAACTGGGACGATGCCAAGGCCAAGCTGGAGCCGCTCGCGGCCAGGGGGGAGAACGGCAATGCCGTTTCCGCCCGGTTGCTGCTGGCGGCGATCGCGCTGGAGAAGGACAAGAAGCCCGAAGCGATCAAGCTCTACCGGCAGGTCGCGGCGGATGCCAAAGTGCCGCAACCCCTGCGCGATCTGGCGAAAGTGCGCGAAGTCGCCGCCGATTTCGACGCGATGAAGCCGGAGGACGTGGTGAAGCAGCTCAAGCCGCTGGCCGCGCCCGGCAATCCCTGGTTCGGCGTGGCTGGCGAAATGGTGGGCATGGCCTACCTGAAGCAGGGCAAGAAGGATCTGGCGGCGCCGTTGTTCGGCGCCATCGCCAAGGATGAGAACGTCAACGAAGGCCTGCGCAGCCGCGCACGCCAACTCGCTGCGGTGCTCGGCGCCGATGCGCTGGCCAGCGTGGTGGACGATAAGGGCGAACCGCTCGACAAGCCGATCGTAAAAGTGATCAAGCCCGCGGATGCCGGTGATAAATGAACATGTCTTGTGAGGATCTGCGTATGAAGGCACCCGCCTTGAACACTGGCCGCCCTGCCACCCGGATGCCCGGCGCACGCAAGATCGTGCCACTGGTAGCCTTGGCACTGCTGATGGGGCTTTCGGGCTGCAAGCTGTTCGGCAGCGGGGGCAAGAGCGGCCCCAAGACGCCGACCGTGGGGGAGCGCGTGCCGATTCTCTCGCGCATCGAGAGCGGTGCCAAGGTCGATCCGACGCTTGCCACGGTTTCGGTGATCCTTCCGCCCGAAATGGTCAACGCCGACTGGGCGCAGGGCGGTGGCACGGCCAACAAGGCCTATGGCAACCTGTCATTGGCGGCCAATCCCACCCGTGCCTGGACCGCGCAGATTGCCGGATCGTCCAAGCGCCAGCGCCTCGCCGCGGCGCCGGTGATCGGGGACGGCCGCCTCTATGTGATGGACACCGACGGCGTCGTGCACGCTTTCAACGCACAGAGCGGCGCGCATCTGTGGACCAAAAGCTTCGCTGTGAAGGGCGATGGCTCCAGCTCGGTGTTCGGCGGCGGTGTCAGCTATGACAATGGCCATGTCTACGTCACCACGGGGCTGGGCGAAGTGGCCGCGCTCGAAGCGGCGACCGGCAACCAGATCTGGACCAACAAACCCGCAGGCCCCCTGCGCGGTGCGCCCACGGTCGCGTTCAACGCGGTCTACGTGATGACGCAGGACAACCAGATTTTCGCGCTCGATGCGGCGGACGGCAAGCTGATCTGGAACGAATCGGGCTCGCAGACGCAGGCCGGAGTCTTCGGTGTGGCTGCTCCGGCAGCGGGGCAGGGTACGGTGATCGCCGGTTATTCGTCGGGCGAACTGATCGCCTACCGCTATGAGAACGGCCGCCAGCTCTGGTCCGACGCGCTGGCGCGGACTTCGATCGCTACCGAGGTCGGCAGCCTGACCGATGTCGATGCCGATCCCATCATCGACCGGGGCAGCGTCTATGCGCTGGGTCAGGGCGGCCGCATGGCGGCATACGAACTGGTGACCGGGCAGCGCATCTGGGAGCTCAATCTCGCGGGCATTTCCACGCCCGCCGTCGCGGGCGACTGGGTGTTCACGCTGGACGATCATGCCGAGATACTGGCGATTGCCCGTGCGACCGGCCGTGTGCGCTGGCTGACGCAGCTCACCCGCTACAAGAACGAGAAGAAGCGCAAGCATCCCTTCTTCTGGGTCGGACCGGTGCTGGCCGGCGGCAAGCTGTGGGTGGCGAATTCGCACGGTCGGGTCGGCACGGTCGATCCCGCGACCGGCGCCTACACACCGTTCACCGAACTCAAGGACGGCGTGATGCTGGAGCCGGTAGTGGCGAACAACACGCTCTACATTCTCGACAACTCGGGGCGGATCACGGCTTTCCGTTAAACGGGGGGCGCAGATCGGGCTGGCGCATCAGCGCCTCGTTTCCGGCGCTTTAACCATTTGCGGCTAGGGCATGGCGCATGAGCAATGCCCAGACCGCCGCGCGCCCCCGGCCCGCCAGTGACGTTTCGGCAGGTGTCGGCCTGTCGGGCGTGGTCGCCCTTGTCGGGTGGATCATGATCTGCCGCAACTGGGCATGGATTGCCGATACGTTCGCGTTACCCGGCCCCCATGCACCGATGAGCGGCCCTTATGCAGCGGTCGCAACCCTGCTGGTGACGGGCACTGTCATGGGTCTGTGGTCGGTGCTGGTGGACAAGGTCCACTTGCGTCCTTCCACCGGTATAGACTGGCACAAGGGCCGCCCGCTTGCCGAAACGCTGGACATCTCGATCACCAAGATCGCGGGCCTCTGGGTAACTTGGGCGCTTATCGGGGCCTTTTACTGCATTGGCCGCTGGTACTGGGAGGGACAGTACCTGTTTGCGATGGAGGTGATCAGCACTGCGGCGCTGCCGCTCTTCCTGCTGTCGATCCCCTATGTGCTCTGGCTCGATCGTTACCTGATCGAGCCGCGCGACCACGTCTGGCACTTTGGCGCCATGCTGATCGGGCGCGAGGCCTGGGACGGCGGCGAAATCGCGAAACACTGGCGCGCCTGGGCCATCAAGGGCTTTTTCGGGGCCTTCATGATCTCGATCCTGCCGCCGGGCTTCGCGCAAGTGGTGAACGCCGATTTCGGGGCGATGGAATATAATCCGGTCGCGCTCGGCTCCACGCTGATCGCGGGGCTTTTCGTGATCGATGTGCAGATTGGCACGGTCGGTTATCTGCTGACGTTCCGCCCGCTCGATGCGCATATCCGCAGCGGCAATCCGTTTCTGGCAGGTTGGGTCGCGGCGCTGATCTGCTATCCGCCGTTCGTGTGGGGCACGATGGGCCGCGCCGACGTGCTGGGCTATGAAGTCAATACGTTCGGATGGGCCAACGTCCTTTCGACGCATCCCGCGCTGCTGTGGCTCTGGGCCGCCATGATGGTGTTCCTGACAGGGGTCTATGCCTGGGCGACGTTCTCGTTCGGCATCCGCTTTTCCAATCTCACCTATCGCGGAGTGCTCACCAACGGGCCTTACCGTTTCACGCGCCATCCGGCCTATCTGTCCAAGAACCTGTTCTGGTGGATGTCCACTGGTGCGCGACGGTTCGCTGACGGATGCGATACGCAACACCGTGATGCTGGGGGTGGTCAGCAGCATCTATTACTGGCGCGCCCGCACCGAGGAAGCGCACCTGCTGGCGGAAGATCCCAAGTACCGCGATTACTATGAGTGGATGGGAGAGAACGGTCCGATCACGCGCCCGCTTTCGCGCCTGGCAAAGCTCCTGCGCCCGCGCGGTTCGCCGCGGCTGCAACCGGCGGAGTAGCCGGGCTTAGCCCCCGATATTTCACGCGCTCCGGTTCCGACGTGTCTCGACCCTGCCCGGCACGAACAGGATATGGCATGGCGTCAGAGCATTTCGCTCGCCGTAACCTCGTGACATTCCACGTGTCGCCCGGTCAGCCCCAGTTCCGCGCGTTCTTCCTGCCAGCGCTTCACGTGCGGCTGTTCGAAGTGAGCGGCGAGCGCGGCGCGGTCGCGCCACACTTCGCTCACGCGGAACAGACCGGGTTCCAGCACATCGTGGGCATAGGCGTAGGACAGGCACCCGTTTTCCGCCCGGGATGCGAGGATCACTCGCTCCATGGCTTCGCGAGCCTGCGCCACGACATCCGCCGGCAAGCGGAACTCGCCGGTTACGATGATCATCTCAAAAGCTCTTCACGCCGTAGACGCGTGAAATGTCGCCGCTCCATTCGCCGTGATAGAGATCGAGCAGCCGCTCCGCCGGGACTTTGCCCGAGGCCACGATTTCGGCCAGCGGTTCGAGATATCCGGTCTCGTTGTCGCCGCTGGTGTTGAGCCGTGCCCGTGCGGCAAGGCCCGAGCGGGCGATGTTCAGAACCTCCCCCGCAATATCGCGCAGCGTGCGGCCGCCGGGAACCGGCGCGTCGAGCCCGAGCCTGGGCGCCGAGCCGCGCAAAAGCTCGCGCTCTTCCATGTCCCAGTCCTTGACCAGATCCCAGGCCGCATCGAGCGCGCCCTGATCGTAGAGCAGGCCCACCCACAGCGCGGGCAGCGCGCAGATGCGCCCCCAGGGCCCGCCGTCCGCGCCGCGCATTTCGAGGAAGGACTTCAGGCGCACTTCGGGAAAGGCGGTGGAAAGGTGATCGTTCCAGTCGCTCAGCCGCGGCCGTTCGCCGGGCAGCGCAGGCAGTTCGCCTTTCAGGAAGTCGCGGAACGATTGCCCGGCGGCATCGATGTACTGGCCGTCGCGGAACACGAAATACATCGGCACGTCGAGCATGTAGTCGACATAGCGTTCGTACCCGAAACCCTGCTCGAACACGAAAGGCAGCATACCGGTGCGGGCGGGATCGGTGTCCGACCAGATGTGGCTGCGGTACGAGAGATAGCCGTTGGGCTTGCCCTCGGTGAAAGGTGAATTGGCGAAGAGCGCGGTCGCCAGCGGCTGCAGCGCCAGCGATACGCGGAACTTGTGCACCATGTCCGCCTCGCTCGCATAGTCGAGGTTGACCTGGATCGTGCAGGTGCGCAGCATCATGTCGAGGCCCATCGAGCCCACGCGCGGCATGTGCCGCAGCATGATCGCATAGCGGCCCTTGGGCATGACCGGCAGCGCCTCGCGCGTCTTGTCCGGCCACATGCCAAGGCCGAGATAGCCCTTGCCGATACGGTCGCCGATGGTTTTTACCTGGGCGAGGTGGCGGCCGGTTTCGTTGCAGGTCTCGTGCAGGTTTTCGAGCGGCGCGCCCGACAGTTCGAGCTGGCCCGCCGGTTCCAGGCTGACGGTACCGTCCGGGCCTTTCATGGCGATGACGTTGTCACCCTCCACGATCGGCTCCCAGCCGAATTCGGTAAGGGCCATCAGCAAGTCGCGGATACCGCCGGGCTCGTCATAGGACGGCGCATGGTGGTCGGCGAGATCGTAGACGAACTTTTCGTGTTCGGTACCGATCCGCCATTTCTCGCGCGGCTTTTCTCCCGCGGCCATCGGCGCGGCGAGTTGGTCCAGGCTCTCTACGATCGGATCGTCGCGATCCGACACCTCCCTTGTGCTCATGCGCCGGGAATTAGGGATACGCAGGAGTGGATACCAGCAATATTTCATTTGGGATGGTCAATTTCCGGCGGCGGGCCAATCGCCTGCCACGGCCATCCACAGCGCCGTGGCGGCGATGCAGGCGGTTTCGCCGCGCAGAATCCGGGGGCCGAGCGAGATAGCGCGCGCCTGCGGATGGGCGCGGATCGCCGCGCGTTCCTCATCGTCGAATCCCCCTTCCGGTCCAATGAGCAAGGCCGCCGGGCCCCCCGCGGCGGCAAAAGCGGCCGCGGCCGGTTCGCCGCCCTGTTCATCGGCGAAGAACAGCGCGCGGTCCTGCGGCCAGTCCCGCAGCAGGGCATCGAGCCGCTCGACCGGGGCCAGTTCGGGCAGGGCAGTGCGCGCGCATTGTTCGGCGGCTTCGGTCACGATGGTCAGCGCGCGATCCGGATTGAGCTTGTCCGCCACGCAGCGCCGGGTGACGACGGGCTGGATGCATCGCACGCCCAGCTCGGTTGCCTTTTCGAGCACGAGATCGAAGTTCGGCTTCTTGAGCAACGCGGCGCAGAGCCGGAAATCGGGAACCTGCTCGCGTTCGCGCAAGCGCTCGCGCGGCTCCAGAACAAGGTCGCGTTTGCCCGTGGCGGTGACTTCGCAGGCCCATTCGCCGGTCAGATCGTCGCACAGAACCACCGCATCGCCGCATGCACTGCGCATGACCTTGAGCAGATAATGCGCCTGCCCCTCACCGATCGTCACCGGCTCTCCGGCATGTAGCGGGCCCGGTACGAAAAGGCGCGGGGCCGAGCGTGGCGGCCAGGCCGGGGTTGCTCCCATGGGCAGTGATTTCCATCAAAAGTTGAGGCCGGAATGGCCGTAGAGGCCTTGTCGCGTGATCGTCTGGCCGGTGCAATGGCCAATTGGCCTGTCGCGTTCGCCCATGACATTGAGGCCGCAATCGATTAGATCAGGGCTGTGAACGAACCATCCTCTCTTGCGGACCCGGGTGTTCCGGATACGGAGCATCGCGGTTTGGTATCCTTCTTGCCGGAGCCTTACCGCTCCTACGCCATGCTGGCGCGGTTTGACCGGCCGATCGGATGGTGGCTGCTGTTCTGGCCTTGCGCATGGGGTGTGCTGCTGGCGGGTGGAGAAGAGCGCTGGGCCCTGATCTTGTGGCTGCTGCTGGGATCGATTGCGATGCGCGGCGCGGGCTGCGTGCTCAACGACATCGTCGATGCCGATCTGGACCGCAAGGTGGCGCGCACGGCCAACCGCCCCGTCGCCAGCGGGCGGGTGAGTGTGCAGGCGGCGTGGATCTGGCTGGCGGCGCTGTGTCTGGTGGGGTTCGTGGTGCTGCTGCATCTGCGCTGGCAGGCCCAACTGGTGGCGCTGGGCAGTTTGGCGCTGGTGGCGGCCTATCCCTTCATGAAGCGCATCACCTGGTGGCCGCAGGCCTGGCTGGGGCTGGTTTTTACCTGGGGCGTGCTGGTCGGCTGGGTGGAAGTCCGCAGCGATCATCTGGAGGCGCTCGCCGCGCTCTATGCGGGCAGTATCGTGTGGTGCATCGGTTATGACACGATCTATGCCTTGCAGGACCGGGAGGACGATGCGCTGGTCGGCATCCGTTCCTCGGCGCTGCGGCTGGGATCACATGTGCGGGCGGGCGTGGCGGCGTTCTATACGCTGGCGGTGGCGTTCTGGGCTCTGGCATTCTGGGCCTTGCGGCCGGTCTGGGTGGCGCTCGTCGCCCTCGCGCCGGTGGCCCTGCACCTCGGCTTTCAGATCGTGACGCTGGATACGGACAGCGGGGAGAACGCGCTTGCCCGGTTCCGTTCCAACCGCGATCTCGGTCTTGTCATGGCACTGGCCTGCTGGGTTGTCGGCAATGCCGGCGTGATCTGACAGAGGCCGGGGGGTGGCGATACCACCCCCCGGTCCAGGTAATGAGCGGCTCATTCATAGCTGACCACTTCGAATTCGATGCCATCCCAGTCGAGGAAATAGAACCGGCGGCCGGGATCGTAGTGGGCATGGTTGAACGGTTCGAGCCCGGCGCCGATCACGACCTGCTCCGCCGCGTCGAGATCATCGACGAGCAGCCCGACATGGTTGAGCGGAGCCCCCTTGGCGAAACGGTCATGCACCTTGTGATCGGTGTAGACGGCGATGTAGCTGAACGCCTCGCCGACATGGATGGACTCGCCGCCGTCCCGCGCGGGGCCGCGCCAGCGCTCTTCCCAGCCCAGCAGATCCTGCAGCAGTTTCGATGAACGCTCCACGTCGCTCACAGTGATGTTCGCGTGTTCCAGGCGGCCTTTGGGTTCGGCGGGTGTAGCCATGATTTCAACTCCTTTACTGCACCGGCGAATCGGCCGGCTTGGCAAAGATGCAATCTCAAGTTAGCTTGAGATCAAGAACAAAAAACGAGCCTCCACTCCATGTCCCAAGACCGTTTCATTTCCATCGGCCACCTTGCGCGCCGGACCGGGGTCGCTGTTTCGGCGATCCGCTTCTATGAGGAGAAGGGGCTGCTTACGGCGCTGCGCACCAGCGGCAACCAGCGCCGCTTCCTGCGCTCGGACATCCGCCGCGTCAGCTTCATCCTGATCGCGCAGAAGCTGGGCCTTGCCCTTGCCGATATCGAGCGAGAACTGTCCACGCTGCCGCAAGGCCGCACGCCGACGCAGGCGGACTGGGAACGGATCAGCCTGTCGATGCGCGAATCGATCGACAGTCAGATCGCGCTCCTCCAGCTTACCCGCCGCAAGCTGGAGGAATGCATCGGCTGCGGCTGCCTGAGCCTGGCGCGGTGCCAGCTCTACAATGCAGGCGATGCCGCCGGTGCAGAAGGAACGGGCCCGCGTTTCGTGCTGAAGGGGTGATTTAGCCCCCGGACGGGCGGCTGTGCCTTTCGGAAATCCGTTCTAGCGAGACAAGCGCCACGACAACGGGAATGATGGTCAGATGGGCTATCCAACCCTGTTGAAGATGGCCGGCCGCAAGATTCAGCAGGGTTGCCATGGCCAGAGCAGCGGCAATGTGCAGGATCACGACAGCCCAGCCTTTCCAGTGGCAGGGCATATAGCTCCACAGCCACTGTTCGAACCGGATTTCGGTCTCGACCGGCATGCTCATTCCGCCGCCAGCAATTCCTCGGCGCCAACAAGATCGACGCTGACCAGCCGCGATACACCTTTTTCCACCATGGTCACGCCGAACAGGCGGTGCATCCGGCTCATCGTCACCGCATTGTGAGTGACGATCAGGTAGCGGGTGTCGGTTTCCCGGGTCATCGCTTCCAGCAGGTCGCAGAAACGCTCGATATTGGCATCGTCCAGCGGGGCATCGACTTCGTCGAGCACGCAGATCGGGGCCGGGTTGGTAAGGAACAGGCCGAAGATCAGCGCCACCGCCGTCAGCGCCTGTTCGCCGCCCGAAAGCAGGGTCAGCGACTGCAGCCGCTTGCCCGGCGGCTGGGCGTAGATTTCGAGGCCCGCTTCCAGCGGATCGTCCGAATCGACCAGCGCCAGATGCGCCTTGCCGCCCTGGAACAGCCGCTGGAACAGCCGCTGGAAATGGCCATCCACCGCCTCGAACGCGGCGCGCAGCCGCTCGCGCCCTTCGCGGTTGAGATTGCCGATGGAGCCGCGCAGCCGGTTCACCGCTTCGGCAAGTTCGGCCTGCTCGGTCACACTGGTGCCTAGTCGCGCTTCGGCCTCGACCAGTTCGTCCGCCGCGACGAGGTTGACCGGGCCGATGCGTTCGCGCTCGGCCATCAGCTTGTCCATGGCGGCACCTTCCCCGTTCGCGTGGCCCACTTCGGCGGAAACGAAAGCGAAGCGTTCGGGCAGGACGGGCGGCGGGCACTGGAAGCGTTCGCCGGAAATGCGCGTCATTTCGATGCGGCGCTCGTCCTCGTTCTCGGCCCGGGCCGCCGCTCCGGCACGGCCTTCGCGGGCGCTGGCGAGCGCTTCCTGCGCGGCGGCAAGCGCGGCATCGGTCTTGCGCGCGTTTTCGGCCGTAGTGGTGACGGCGGCCTCGGCCCTGGCCAGTTCATCGGCAAGGCGCTGGCGGATGGTCTCGCCCTGTTCGATCTGTTCCATCAGCGAGGCGGGCTTGGCAGCGATCACCGCACGTTCGGTCTCGATCTCCTCCAGCCTCCCGGCCATCTGCGCCAGCCGGTTGGTGGCATCGCCCGCGCGCGCCTGCCAGTTCTTGATGTCGCCACGCTGCGAGGCGGTACGTTCGCGCGCCACTGCCAGAGCCTGATCGTGCGCGGCCAGCGTTGCGGTGGCGGCCTGAAGCCGGGCCTTGGCCGCCTCGTTTTTCGTCTTGGCCGCTTCAAGTCCGGCGCGCCCGGCCTCGGGATCGGGCAGGGCGGCCCGCCTGGCCTCGGCGGCGGCAAGGTCCTTCCCGGCGGCCTGACGCTGCTCGGCCAGTTCCTGCGTGCTGCGGTCCAGTTCAGCGCGGCGGGCCTGATGGCGGGCCTTGGTATCCTCGGCCTGATCGGCGGTGCGCAGGGCATTGCGCTCGGCATTGGCAACCTCGGCAATAGTGCGTTCGGCAGCGATGATCGCGGCGGAGAGAGCGGCCAGTTCCTGCTGCACACCCGCCTGCCGCGCTTCGGCCACCGTTACCGCCTCGCGCAGCGGGGGAAGCTGGGTATCGAGCTCGGTAAAGCGGTTTTCCGCCTCCAGCCGGGCTGCTTCCGCCGCGCCTTCGCCGCGCGCGACAAAGCCGTCCCAGCGGCGCAGCACGCCGCCTTTCGTGACCAGCCATTCGCCGGGCTTGAGGACGCGCCCGTCGTCCTCTTCCACGGCATGGACCAGCGCCAGCCGCGCGGTGAGTTCGGGCGGGCACTGCGTGACATGCGCGGCCAGACTTTCGATCACCGGAGAGGGCGCCTCGGCGCCGGTCCAGAACCGGCCGTCCGCATTCGCCACGCTGCCGAGCGGCGCCTTGGCATCGCGTCCGAGCACGGCGGCAAGCGCGCGTTCATAGCCCGGCGCGGCGCGCACCGTGTCGATGGCGGCCTTGAGTCCGTGCGCGGCCCTGGCCCCCTTGGCGCGGGCCTCACGGTCGCGCAGCAGGGCGGCGTGCTCGCGTTCGATCCCGGTCAGGTCGGCGCGGGCCCCGGCCAGTGCCGATGCCGCGGCGTCGCGTTCCGCCATAAGTTCGCCCTTGCGTGCCTGCTGCGCGTCGAGGCCCTCGCGCGCGCGCGCAAGGGCTGCGGTGGCGGTTTCCGCCTCGCTGCGGGTCTGTGCGATCGCGGCGTCGAGGTCATCGATCGCTGGCAGGCCGGAAAGCTGCGCTTCGAGCCGCGCGCCTTCCGCGTTCAGCCGGTCGAGGCGGCTCTTCGCTTGCGCGAGTTCGGCTTCGGCGATGCGCCATTCGGCCTCCACCCCGGCCTGCGCCGCGGTCGCCTGCGCCAGATCGAGTTCGGCGGCGCGCGCGGCCCGCTCCGCGCCTTCCAGCGTGTTGGCGAGGCGCGGGCGTTCCGCCTCGTCCATTTCGAGTTGTTTGGCGCCGTCCGCCAGTTCGCGTTCGAGCCGGGCCAGCGCCTCGGCGGCATCGCGGGTCATGCGGTCGGCGTCGGTACGGTCTTCCTCCAGCCGGGTGCGCTGGCGTTCGAGGTCTTTCAGGCGCTGTTCGGCGGCTTCGAGCTGGCTGGTCAGCGTTGCCATGCGGTGGCCGTGCGCGGTGGCATCGTCGCGCCGGTCCGCCTGCTCGTCACGCGCCGCGATCAGCGCCTCGGCGGCGGCGGCCTGCCCCTTCTGCGCGGCCTGCGCGGCGGCCTGCGCTTCGGCAACGCGCGCTTCGGCGGCCTGCGCTTCCTTCTTCGCGGCTTCGGCGGCAGCGGCGGCATCGCGCCAGCGCGCGAAGACCAGCCGCGCCTCGGCCAGCCGGATCTGGTCGGACAGCGCCTTGTAGCGTTCGGCCGCCCGGGCCTGCCGCCGCAGGGCGGCGACCTGCTTGTCGAGCCCGGCCATGATGTCTTCCAGCCGGGCGAGGTTGCTCTCGGTCGCGCGCAGTTTCTGCTCAGCGTCCTTGCGGCGCACATGCAGCCCGGCGATGCCCGCCGCCTCTTCCAGCATCGCGCGCCGCTCGGCAGGCTTGGCGGCGATGACGGCGGCAATGCGGCCCTGGCTGACAAGTGCCGGGCTATGCGCGCCGGTCGCGGCATCGGCGAACGTCAGCGCGACGTCTTTCGCGCGCACGTCCCGCCCGTTGATGCGGTAGGCGCTGCCCGCACCGCGCTCGATGCGGCGCACCACTTCCAGTTCGTCGCGGGTGCCGTCCTCGCGCTGCGCGGTATCGGCCTGCAGCACCACTTCTGCGAAAGCGCGCGGGGGGCGGCTCGCGCTGCCTGCGAAGATCACGTCTTCCATGCCGCCGCCGCGCATCGATTTGGGCGAGCTTTCGCCCATGACCCAGCGGATCGCTTCGAGCAGGTTGGACTTGCCGCAGCCGTTGGGGCCGACGACGCCCGTCAGCCCCGGCTCGATGCGCAGTTCGGCGGGCTCTACGAAGCTCTTGAAACCACTGAGCTTGAGCCGCCTTATGCGCATCGCACGGTCTTAGCGAAGCCGGGGCATCAGCGTGCGCCCGCCTGCTGCAGCTTGGCTTCCAGTTCCTTCCAGCCCATCGAGCCGACCGAAAATCCGTTGATGATGAAGGTAGGCGTGCCGGTCACGTTGAATTCGGTGCTGGCCTTCTCGGTTTCGGCGGCCAGTGCCCTGGCCTTTGTGGTGTCGGCGAGGCAGGCCTTGGCCTGATCGTGCGAGATTCCGCGCGAGGAAAAGAAGTCGGTCATGCCCGAAAGTTCGGCAATGGCGCCGATTTGCTGTTCCTTGGGCATCTCGCCGAGCTGCTTGAGCCTGGCGTCTCCCGCGGCCTGCACATTCGCGAACATATTGGGCTGCCAGGCCCAGAATTGCTCGCTCAGCGGGATGACAGCCGCGGTCGATCCGCAGGTCGCCAGCAGCGAGGCCGGAACATCATAGGGGTTGAGCATGAAATAGCGCAGCTCGTAGCTGACGCGGCCGCTGGCGATGTAATCGTCGCGCAGCTTCTCGAAGCTTTCCTTGGCGAATTCCGCGCAGTGCGAACAGCTCAGCGCGCCATATTCCACCAGCTTTATCGGCGCGTCGGGATTACCCATGCGATAGCCGCCGTCGGGCGTCTTTTCGATCATCTCGGCCCAGGCCTTGCCGGCCGGAGGCGCGATCTTGGCGATCGGCTCGCTGGACTTGGGTTCGCTGTTCCCGGCTTTCTTGTCACATGCGGCAAGGCCCAGTGCGAGCGGCAGGGCCAGCATGCCAAGCGCGAACTGACGGATATAAGTGCGGGTCATCGGGGCGAATCCTTTGCGAAGGCGGAAAATGCTAGCCCAAGCTCCGGGCAGAACAAAGCGCAGGAGATGGCGGGAGGAGATTCTCTCCACAGCTAAGCCGGCGGATTTCGGTGGATTCAGACGGCTCCGGCGTGCTCTTCGGCGAGCTTGTCGGTAATCGCCTTGGAGACCGAGGCCCAATCGTGGACTTGCAGCACTTCGCCGTTGAGCGTGAAACTGGGGGTGCTGTTGATACCGAGCGTCACCGATTCCTCCTGCTGGGCCTTCAGCTTGTCCAGCATGCCCTTATCCGCAAGGCAGGCATCGGCCTGGGCCCGGTCGATGCCCCAGCCGGACATCGTATCGTAAAAGCCAAGGTCGCCGGCGATGGCGCGCATGCGGGTTATCAGGTTGCCCTGATTCCAGCGCTGGAGCTGCCCCGGGGTCATCTTTCCGGCCTTGCCGAGCCATTTCTCCTGCGTGGCGAAGAACGCGTTGTGGCGCACGAAGAAGCGCTTGGGATCACCGCAATTGGTCAGCATCGCCAGTGTCAGGTCGATCGGGTTGCGCAGCAGATTGGTGACGGTAACCGAAACCTGTCCCTTGGGCACCACCGTAAGACGCAGCACCGGGTCCGCTTCCTGCTGGTAATGGGCGCAGTGCGGGCACGTGTAACTGACATATTCCACCAGCGTGACCGGAGCATCGGGATTGCCGAACCGGTGGCTGCCGTTGGCCGTGACGGCCATCGTGCCGTTCCAGTTGGTGCTTGGCGTTTCCAGGCTCCTGGTGGGCTTCCCGGTGGCCGCGATGGACAGGACGGCACCGGCCGCGAGGGCAAGGGGGGCCAGCACGCGCCGTACGGTTTTCCTTCTGGGGGGCTTCATTACTGCTCTTCCTGACTGCTCTTTGCGTTCATGCTGCGGGCCAGCGATTCAAGCACGGCGCGAAGTTCGGGATCGCCAATATCTCGCAGCGATTCCCCCAGTTCCATCGGTACCGGCTTGAGCGAAGGCGGAGCAGCCTGCGGCTTTGAAGCAGCCGGAGCCTTAACCGCACCTTGCCGGATCTTCACTTTGGCCACGGCATTGTAGCCGAAGAAGCGGTTCACCCGATCGACGATCTCGGGAATTACATGCTGGATCATCGGTGCATGCGCGGGAACGACGACGAGTTGCAGGATCCCGTCGCTCTTTTCTCCGGGCGGGAAGCGGATCGATTCGGGACTGCACACGCGGGCGTGACGGGTCCCCACGATCTCCGGCCAGCGGGTGACGACGCTCGACTGGACGAAGCCGAAACGGCGAAAGGCCGTGCGCCCCACTTCGGGCATGAGGTCCGAAATCGCGCGCGCCTGCCCGCCGCGCGGACGCTCGTAGCGCTTGAGGCCGGAGGGGGCACTTTTCCCGGTGCCCGGTTGTTTGCGATCGTCCCGTTCCATTACCGGCGCTGCAATGCCATAGGCGCGGCATGGACGCCAGTTCGGATACCGGTTGTGATGTCATTGGGCGCACTCTTCTCGCCTGGTACGATGCCCATGCGCGGGGCCTGCCGTGGCGGGCCCCGCCTGGTACCCCCGCGCCCGAGCCGTACCGTGTGTGGCTCTCCGAAGTGATGCTGCAACAGACCACCGTGGCGGCGGTGAAGGACTATTTCGCGAAGTTCACCGCTCGCTGGCCCACGGTGGAGGCGCTTGCCGCCGCCGGGGACGGGGAAGTCATGGCCGCCTGGGCCGGGCTCGGCTACTATGCCCGGGCCCGCAACCTTCTGGCCTGCGCGCGCGAAGTTGCGGCGCGGGGCGGGCGCTTTCCCGATACCGAGGAGGAGCTGCGCGCCCTGCCGGGGCTGGGCGCTTATACGGCGGCGGCCGTGGCGGCGATTGCCTTCGGGCGGCGCGCGGTGGTGGTCGATGCCAATGTGGAGCGCGTGGTGGCGCGCCTCTTCGCGATCGGCGAGGCGCTGCCGGGCGCGCGTGGAACAATCCGGGAGCAGGCGGACACGATCACGCCCGAAGCGCGCAGCGGCGATTTTGCCCAGGCGATGATGGATCTGGGTGCGACGGTATGCACCAGCCGCGCCCCGCGCTGCCTGCTCTGCCCGCTTTCCGCTCACTGCGCGGCGCGGGCCATGGGAGAGCCCGAACGCTTTCCGGTAAAGGCGCCGAAAAAGGAGAAACCCGCCCGCAAGGGACAGGCTTTCTGGATCGAGCGCGACGACGAGGTCTGGCTGGTGCGCCGCCCCGGCAAGGGGATGCTGGGCGGTATGCGCGCGCTGCCCGACGATGGCTGGTCCGCACGGGCGGACGGTTCGGGCGAGGGGCCGCTGGCCGGACCATGGGAAAGCGCGGGCAAGGTCTCGCATACCTTCACCCATTTCGGGCTCGACCTGCATCTGGCGGTTTACCTCGGTGCGGATTGGACTAGGTTGCCGTCCGGCGAAGGCGAGTGGTGGCCGCTCGACCGGCTGGATGAAGCCGGATTGCCTACGCTTTTCGCCAAGGCGGCCAGTCTCGCGCTGGCGGAAAGCGGAGACTGATACATGATCGACTCGCGTGAGGCGCTGGAACGGGATCTCGACCGGCGCATGCTGCTGCGGCTGGGCGCGTTCGCGGGGCTGAGTGCCGCGCTGATGCCGAGGCTCGCTTTCGCGGCGACAGAGCCGGACCTTCTTCCCCATGTCCGCACGCTTGTCGAAACGTGGGTGGCGCCGGGCAAGTTTCCCGGCCTGGTCGCCTCGCTGGGCCTGCCGGGCAAGGACCCGGAATATGTCGCCAGAGGCACCGAAGGGTTCCTGAACCTTGATCCGATGTCGGACGGCAGCCTGTTCCGCATCTATTCGATGACCAAGCCGATCACCGGCATGGCGGCGATGCAGCTGATCGCGCAGGGCAAGATGGCACTGGATCAGCCGCTCTACGATATCCTGCCCCAATACCGTCACATGCAGGTGCAGAACACTTATGATGGTTCGCTCACCGAATTGCATGCGGCCAGGAGTCCGATCACCATCCGCCACCTGCTCACGCATACCGCGGGGCTGGGTTACACGATTGTCCAGAAAGGGCCGATCCGCGATCAGCTCAACCAGAAAGGCCTGATGGGCGGACAAGTGAGCCGGATGCCGCTGCCCGACATCTACAGCGGTCCGCAGGCACCCAGTCTGGAGGTCTTTGCAGAGCGGCTGGCCGAAGTGCCGCTGGTCTACGATCCGGGCACCAAATGGAGCTACTCGCTGGGGCTCGATCTGATGGGCCGGGTGATCGAAGTGGTTTCCGGCAAGGCGTTCGATGCGTACCTCAGGGAAACGGTTTTCGAGCCTTGCGGGATGACCAGCACCTTCTTTCAGGTGCCCGCCGCCGATGCCGGGGAACTGACGACGAACTACGGTGTGATCGGCGGTGTCTTCATCCCGATCGACAGGGGTGAGAATTCGGTGTTTCTCGATCCACCGCCGTTTCCGATGGGCGGTTCCGGGCTGGTCAGTTCTCCCCGCGATTACGACCGCTTCCTGCGGATGCTGGCCCAGTCCGGCGAGATCGATGGCACGCGCGTGCTGGCCGAGGCGGCGGTGCGGCAGGGCACCGGTAACCTGCTGCCGGCCGGTGTGGCAGGCCCCGCAATGGATTCAGCCCCTGCGAATTTCGGCGCGGGCGGACGGGTCGGCATTGGGCCCGAAGCGGGCATCTACGGCTGGGCCGGGGCTGCGGGTACGGTCGGCATGGTGGACATGGCGCATGGCCTGCGATCGCAGCTTTTCGCGCAGTTCATGCCGTCGCAATCGCTGGGACTGCTGCCCGAATTCCAGATGGCGCTCAAGGCCGACGTTCTCGCACTGCTGCAAGGGAAACCTGCATGAATTCTGCCACTATCGCTTTCGCTGGATCGCATCTCGACCGTGCCGATCATGTCCGCAACGATCCCGCCGCGCTGGAAGCGCTCAAGACCTGGCAGGCGCGGCTACTACGCATGGACGGGCTCGATCCGGTGCTGACGTCGGACAACACGCTCGACTGGGGGCGTCTGGAGGACGCCGCGCCGGATAGCGAACTGGTGTTTCTGGGGCTCGACGGGGAGCGCGGCTGTTTCGCCGAAGTGCGCCCGTCCTATCCCTCGGGCAGTCCCCATGCGGGCTCTGCTAGCTGGAATGCGATGGCCGTGCTGGCTTCCGGCGAACTGGCCGCTTACGGCGGCGCACGGTCGCTGGTCGGCTGGCATGCGCGGCACCGTTTCTGCGCGGTCTGTGGCAGCGCCACGGTTCTGGCCAAGGGCGGCTGGCAGCGCAATTGCACGAACGGGGGCTGCAAGGCCGAACACTTCCCCCGCGTCGATCCGGTCACGATCATGACGGTCGAGCATGACGGCAAGCTGCTCCTCGGCCGCCAGCCGCGCTTCCCGGCGGGGCGCTATTCGGCGCTGGCCGGTTTCGTGGAGCCGGGCGAGACGATCGAGGAGGCGGTGGCGCGCGAAGTCTTCGAGGAAGCCGGCGTGCGGGCTCGCGATGTGGAATATGTCGTCAGCCAGCCCTGGCCGTTCCCCTCCTCGCTGATGATCGGCTGCCACGCCTTTACTGACGATCCGGCCATCGTGATGGACGAGACCGAGATGGAAGACGTGCGCTGGTTCACCCGCGAAGAAGTGGCCGAGGCGCTGGACGCCGCCGTTCGCGGCGAACAGGGCCGTGCTTTCGGTGCTCCCCCGAAAACCGCGGTCGCGCATGCCTTGGTCCGTGCGTGGGTGGAAGGCAGCGCCTGACCGGAGCGAGCCAAACGCACGAGGATGGCCGGTGATCGCCAGATGCCAGCCATGCGCGATATATACCAGCTTCTGCAGCTGCATCTGCGTCAGCGGACGGTCCGCGGCTTTGGCGCGGCGGATGAATTCGTTCGCGATTTCGGCAGATCAGGCGGTCATGGCTCAATCCTCGTTAGCCCGCTCAATATGGCACGTCGCGGCAAAACGGCAATTGTGCGTTCACACCAGCCCCAGTTTCATCAGTTCGCGCGCCAGCTTGGGGGGCATCACGTCGCCGCTGCTTTCGCCGTCGCCCAGATCGCGCGGGGCGTCTTCCTCCTTGAGGTAGCGCCAGCCCTGATGGGCGCGCTTGGGCTTGGTGACGACCGGGATCAGTTTCGGTGCCAGATGGATGTGCCAGCGTCCGTCGTCGCGCTGAGTGAAGCGCAGGATCGGGGAGCGGCCGATCAGGGCATGCTCGAAAATCCAGTAGAGCGAGCCGCCCACCATCTCCTCGTGCCGTTTGGGCAGGTAACGGGTGGTCATCAGCGCCTCATCCGGGTGGCTTTCCAGCCAGGCGCGCAGGCTGGCGGGGCTTTCGGCGGAATAGGCGATCTTGGTCATGTGCAGCGGCATATGTCATTTCCGGTTGCGGCACCG